>NZ_QJUG01000132.1 GCF_003426775.1 Allorhizocola rhizosphaerae
CCAGTTCCCCATCAACGCCGCGTGGCTGGAACTCGCCTTGGCTGGCATCGACCTGACCCGCTGGACCCAGCTCCTGCTACTCGACGGTGAGCTGGCCCGCGCCGAGCCCAAGAAACTGCGTTACCGGCTGCTGCACACCGCCGCCCGCATCGCGCGCACTGGACGGCGGATAAGGTTACATATCAACGCTTCCTGGCCATGGGCCACGCAACTGGTCGTCGCATTCGAGCGGCTGACCAGATTGCCACGACCCGTCATCTGAAGCATCCGCCTCTGGCTATCCCACTCCAGTACAGGAGCGTCGTCGGCAATTCGAGGCCGACCGTCACCGCATGCCCAGCCTCACTATCCAACGGCAATCATCACTGAAGAAGGTCAGTTCATAACTCGATCAAGGCCTAACGAAAGAGGGAGGCAAGTATCCATTCAGGCCCGTGATTGATTAGGCGGTTTGCGGCAGCCAGGGGTCGCTGGCCAGGGCGTGGCGGATGGCGTCGAGTGGGTGCACGCCGTGGTTGCGGGTCGTGGCCAGGTAGGAACGCACGAGGCAGTAGCGGGCGGCGGTGCGCACGCTGCGCCAGCAGCCGCCGATCTTCATCTGCAACTTGACCATGCGTTGGGGTTGCTCACAGGGGTTGTTGGTGAACGGCACAGCGAAGTCTTCGGTGAACCGCCATACTTGGATCGCCTTGTCGTGTAAGCGTTGCCAGGGTGTAGCCGGGATGACGTCCGGAGGGCCAATCCCGTAGCCGGTTGGTCAGCATGCCCCAGCTCACGGCCTTGTCGTAACGCTCCCGCAGCCCGGCCAGCAGGTCCGGATCGAGGGCGATGGCCCCGTCGACTTTGGCTTTGGCCACCGCGGCCCTGGCGTCGGACAGCGCGGCGGCGGCCGATTCGGTCCATCCACGCTGCACCCGATACGGGTCGGTGTCCAGCTCGCCGATACCGCGCAACGACCGCAAAAGATGAGCACAGCACAACTGAACGGCCTTCAAGTCCTTGTCGTACTTGGCATACGCGGGATAGTCGTCACGCACCAGCGTGCCGGTGTAACCGGGCAGAATCTTGAAGGCGTCCAGGGCGTCGTGGCCGCGGTTGTCCGCCGCGCCGAACCACACCAGCCGCCCGGCGCGAGCGGTGTAGACGTAGAGCAGCCGGTCATCGTCGTCACCAGCGACACGGGCGGGAGTCTCGTCGTGGTGCATCACCGGCGCTGCCCGCAACGCCTGCTTCAGCGCGGCCTCGAACCCGCTCAGCTGCTTGGCCAGCCGGGCCACCAGACCCTCGGTGAACCCGGTCGACACGGAGGCGTCCAGCAACACGCCCATCAGGTCGGCGGCCCGCTCGGTGCTCATATGCCCATTGCACGCCAACAACGCCGTCGCAGCACGCACATTCGGGCCGTAGCAGCAAGGCCCAGCCACCCCAGCCGGCGCGGCAGCGCGGGTCACCGCACCGCAGCCACCACACGGCACCGCCATCATCTGATACTCGGTGACCTCCAGTTTGACCGGCGGGGTGTCGAACACCTGCACCCTCGACGCGACCTCCCGGCACGGCCGGCCAGACTCTCACCACACCCATCACAGCATTGCGGCGCCACCACTTGGCCCCAGTCCGGGCCGCCACCCGCTGCAGGTTGCGGCCCTCATGCCCAGCCTGCCCACCACGAGCACGTGGTGACGGCTTCTTCTTGCGCGCCTTGGCCCGCTTCGCGCGAGCTGCAGGTCCATCCGAACCTGGAGGCATGGACGAGTTCGACGAGTCCATCCCCACCCGCCGCTTCAACTGCTCGATCTCGACCAGCAACGCGGCGATCACCGCATCACGCTGCGCGAGAGCAGCAAGCAGCTCCTCACGGCTCAGACCATCGGGACCGGACACACGGGCAACAATAGGAACCCACACCCGTTCGACCCACACACGCCGGAAATCAGGCGTGTGCCACCCGAATCAGACATCTGTATCAGCTACCGGCCTGAATGGATACGGAGGCAAGTCTTGACGATTCCTCTCCCATCTGTTGGCGTGCATACTCAACCGGCGATGTCAGATTGACATCACCGGGACGCACAACCACGACCCTCAGCGCACCATAGAGCCGCACCAATACGGTGGCGGTGGTGCTCGTGTCAGAGGCGCGAACTCAAGCGACCGTATCAGGACGCAAGGGCCATGAGTCCAGGAGCGCTTCTAGCGCCCTTACGGCTTCCTCAATATCGGCTTTGGCGTCGGCTGGCAACGCCTCAAGTTCGCCACGATCCAGGGCCACGGCATAGACCTGCTCCAAGGTCCACCAATGGCCCCGAACTTCCTCGCTCCAATCGGTGGAAGGAAGGTTATTCCAGACGGCGTCCAGGTCATCGATAAGCCGACGAAGGGACACCGTACTCGACTTGTACCCGGCTAGCGACGCGCGGGCCAGTCGTTGAAGCCGCTGGTCGGGGGTCATCTCATCATCGCTCATTGTCGGATCATCCCATAGTCGACCGTAACAACTCGCCCTGTAGCTGAGTCAGTGATTACCGTGATGTGATTATCGGCATCGTAGTAAGCCGTCGTGCCAGGTCGCTTACCGGGAATCGCTGGACCACGAATCGCATGCTCAACGACTGAGGGCATAATTCCCTGCTGCTGCATTCGATCGATCGCGTGCCCAGAGTATTCGCGACCGTTGATGACTCCCGGCTGATTTGGAGTCTTTGTGAGAAGCGGATTTCCCTTACTCCCGGTGGGCGTCGCCGCTTCGAGGGCTGCGGCTGCTTCCACTGCGGCTGCGGCTCGGAACGACGTCATGGCGGTACGGACGGAAGCGGCAACACCATCAGTGACGATCACCATGACAATGAGACCCAGAATGCGGCCCAACGATCGGGAGGCAGTCACATCATCGACGGACAGGTCAACGATGTTCCGCGCGTCCTTGAGAATCGCATAGAGGCCCTTGAGAGTCGCGCCGAGGTTGAAGGGGCAGTATGAGAAGCAGAACTTTATGAAGTTCCCCATTGCTTCTGCCCAGGTAATCTCGCCACGTCGCAGCCGCTCGGCATCGCGTCGCGCCATATCTGTCAGGGCGTTTTTGAGCTCGCCGATGGCCTCGACGGTGCCGACGGTGGCTTCCACGAAGCCTTCCTCGAATGCCTGCCCAGGAGTGACCGGAGCTGGGGGCGGAGGCGTTTTGGGTGAGGACGGTGTCTGTGGGCTGGAACCGGGTTTTGTTCCGTCTTCCCCGTCCCATGGCCGTAGTCCGCTGGGGTCGGAGAAGGTGGTGGGGTTGCTGTTGGCGTAGGTGTAAGCATTCCACTGTTGTGGGTCGGCGAGGTCCATAATCGGATCGACGGAGATGAACCGGCCCAAGCTCGGGTCGTACTCGCGGGCTGAAAGGTGCACGTAACCGCTTGGGTCCTTGGTGCCGCCGACGTAGCCTTTCGAACCCATCCAGCCGGTGGGTTGGGTGCCGCGGTCCTCGCCATATGGGGGGACTATCAGACAAAAGGCTCCGTCTCCAAAACGGTGGTGACGGAGCATGACGGCAGACTCTTGTCCACTTTAGACGGATGCTTAGCTAGCATTGTTGATCGTGCCTACAGGACGTCAAAGCGATTGCACGCCTGCTGTTTTCAGGATCGTCGCCGCTGGTCACCGATGAGGTGAAGGACGAGGGCGAGCAGATCCGGTCAAGGCGCGAATACCGGCCGTTCCGGCAAGATGCCCGAACTGCACAGCGCCTACGGCGCGGGTGCACGGCTGGTGACCGCATTCGTCGTTGGTCTCGTCTGACGCAAAAGGAAACTGCCGTAAGCCACGGGCGGCACCCGCGAACGGTGGCGCCGCAGCCAAACGTACAGATCTCGAGACAACCTCACGGGCCTCACGGACCAGGCTCACGCAGCCGAAGGACACGGCTTCTCAACGTTCCGCCAGATGCCAACGGCCAACGATCTCCACTATATCCGCTGCTGAGCGTCCGTTCCCATGTTTGGCGGGGCCCGCCGGGGACACAACTAAGTATATGAAGCTAGCTCACATCCATGCTGCTAGCTGGCCGTTCAACCGCCACTCATTCGTTCCCCATAATTGGGACCGCTCGCGTTTCCGCTGCTCAGCACCGTTGCGTGGCGCGCAGGTTCGATCCCTACCCCGCTCATTGTCATGTCCGCGAATCGGCTGTTTGACCGAGTTCAGGACTTGACGTTGCTCGATAGTCTGTAGCGTTCGCCCTGGGACTACAAGGTGTGGGGAACGTGGACACGAGGCGTATTCGACAGCTTGCGGCGAAGTCGGCAAACTTCGGCTTCCTGGAGCCGCATCAACCGCTGCTCGTCTGGTACGGGGCTGGCGCTGAATCGTTGGTGTACGTCGATGCACAGTCCGCCATCGTCAAGGCACGCCAGTTCGCGGAGGTCCTTGCCGCCGAATTGATCCGGCGCACAGGAACGACTGCGCCAGACACCAGGCTGTATACCCGCATCGGTGCGCTCGACGCCGCGGGTGTCCTCACCAAGAGCATCCACGACGCGTTCGAGCGAGTGCGCCTGCGCGGAAACGAAGCGGTTCACAGCCACCTCGACGAGGTACGAACGGCACTGGAACTCGTCCGCACCTGCTTTGAATTGGGGCTCTGGTTTCATCGCGCCCTATCGGGTGACCGGACAGCTATCGGGTTCGTCCCACCCAGCCCGCCCAGCGCGACGGTCGAGCCCGCCATCGTCAACGCCTTGCAAGATGAGCTGCGCCAGTTTCGTGAGGAGCTGGCGGCTACCAAGCTATTGCTAGCTGACAAGGCGTCGCAAGCCGCGGCGATGGCGGCTGCCGAGGCGGACGCCGACCAGGCGATCCTGCAGGCCGATCAGCGCCGCCAGGACGCCTACCACCTCGTCACCGAGCTGGAAGACGCGGCGGTCGCTGCGCGCCAGCAGTTCGATTCTCTGAAGCCGGTCAAGGTATCCACTGCGCGGCGCGAAGACTTCATCAGCCGGGCCCGCAGAGCGGCACGCGAGCCCCTCAACGAGGTCCAGACGAGATTGGAGATCGACCGCCAGCTGGAGGCTGCCGGCTGGGTCGTTCAGGATGAGAGCAAAGCCAATTTGTACGCCGGTCAGGGCGTCGCCCTGCGTGAGGTCACTCTGGCCAGCGGGCGAGCCGACTACCTGCTCTATGTGGACCGCCAATTGGTGGGCGTCATCGAAGCCAAGCGCGAAGGCACCGCACCCCGAGCGGTAGAAACTCAGCTGGACCGCTACATGAGCGGATTGACTGCGGCACAACGGCTGGCGACGTGGCGGCGGGAGACACCGCTGCCGTTCGGCTACGTGGCCACGGGGGTTGAGACTACGTTTGTCAATCTGCTCGACCCGCATCCGCGTACCCGCGATGTGTTCTCCTTCCACCGGCCGTCCACCTTGGCCCGGTGGATGCGTGAGGCTGATGAGCAGCCAGACGCGCCCACGCTTCGCGCCCGCCTGCGCCGCATGCCCCTGCTGGATACCGACGGCTTGCGGGCGGCTCAGGCCGAAGCGATCCGCGGCTTGGAGCGCTCACTGGCCGAAGACCGTCCGCGTGGTTTGATCCAGATGGCCACAGGTGCTGGCAAGACCTTCACCGCCGTCACCGCAAGCTACCGACTCCTCAAGCACGCCAAAGCGAATCGCATTCTCTTCCTTGTCGACCGGAACAATCTGGGCAAACAGACGCTCCGTGAATACGGCACCTACCGGCCCAGCGACGACGGACGCAAGTTCACCGAGTTGTACAACGTGGACCGGCTGGCCGGGGCCGGGATGCTCGGCTCGTCCAAGGTGGTCATCTCCACCATCCAACGCCTTTATGGCGCCCTGCTTGGGCGGGATCTGCCCGATGTGGATCTGGACGACCAGGCGCTAGACAGCTACGAACTCGATCAGCCCGCCGAGGTCGCTTACAACCCGGACATCCCACCGGAAACCTTCGATCTGATCATCGTGGATGAGTGCCACCGCTCGATCTACGGCAAGTGGCGGGCGGTGCTGGAGTACTTCGACGCGTACATGATCGGGCTCACCGCCACGCCGGTGAAACAAACCATGGGTTTCTTCCAGCAGAACCTCATCTCCGAGTACACCTACGAGCAGGCCGTGGCCGACGGTGTCAACGTCGACTTCGACGTGTACCGGATCAAGACGCAGATCACCGAGGAGGGCGACCGCATCGAAGCCGGCACCGTCGTGCCCTTGCGGGATCGGCGCACCCGCGCCGAGCGTTACGAACAACTGGAAGACGACTTCACCTACACCGCCCAACAGGTCGGCAAGTCAGTCATCGCCCACGGCCAACTACGCCTGGTCTTGCAAACCTTCCGCGACAAGCTGTTCACCGAGATCTTCCCCGGACGCAGCACCGTGCCCAAGACGCTCATCTTCGCCCGCGACGACAACCACGCCGAAGAGATCGTCAAGATGGTTCGCGACGTGTTCGCCCGCGGTAACGACTTCGCTGCAAAGATCACCTACGCCTCGCGGCGCGAAGGCAACAACCCCGACGACCTTTTGCAGGCGTTCCGCAACAGCCCGGAGCTACGCATCGCCGTCACCGTCGACATGATCGCCACCGGCACCGACGTCAAACCCCTCGAGTGCGTGTTCTTCCTGCGCCCTGTCCGATCGGCCACCTACTTTGAACAGATGAAAGGCCGCGGCGCCCGCACCATCGACCCAGCCGACTTCCAAGCTGTTACCCCCGACGCCCAGGTCAAGGAACGCTTCGTCATCATCGACGCGGTCGGCGTTACCGACATCGAGCTGGACGAAGCCGTGCCGTTGGCCCGGCACAGCGGCGCCCAAATCTCTCTGCGCGACCTGCTTCGCAAAGCCGCCACCGCGACCGCCTCCCCTGACGAGGTTGCCACTCTCGCTTCGCGCCTGGCGCGCCTCAATCACCAGCTGACCGAGCCTGAGCGGGCCGAGCTGGCCCAGTTGGCCGGCCAGCCCTTGTCCGCCATCACCAAAGGACTAGTCGACGCCGTCTCGCCAGAGACACTGAATTCCGCGAAAGCCTCCGGCCCGGCTGCTGTGCGCGACCTCATGGCAACCGCCCTTCGTCCGTTAGCAGCCAACCCTGCGCTTCGCGATCGCATCCTCGAGATCCGCCGCGCCCACGACATCACTATCGATGAGGTCAACCCCGACACCCTCATCGACGCACGCGGTGTTCCGCTATCCGAACGTGCGCAGAAGACCGTGCGCAGCTTCCGCGAATACCTCGACGAGCACCGCGACGAAATCACCGCACTCCAGGTTTTCTACCAAGGCAGACGGCGAGTCGGATTCGACCAGCTCAAAGACCTCGCCCAGCGCATCGCTCGACCACCCTACGCGTGGACACCCGACCGACTCTGGGACGCCTACGTCCAACTCGGACGTACTGCAACTGCCCCAGGCACCCGCGGAGTCAGCGACCTGATCAGCATCGTCCGCTACGAACTCGGCCTCGACACCGAACTCAAGCCATACCGCAGCATCATCGAAGAACAATTCCAGGGGTGGCTGCTCCGCCAACGACAGGCAGGCGCTAACTTCACCATGGACCAGGTTTGGTGGCTCGAAAGGATCAAAGACGCAGTGGCGGTCAGCATAGAGATCACCCCCGACGACCTAGAAGGCGCCCCCTTCACCGAACGCGGCGGCATCGACGGCTTCGCCCACACGTTCGGCCATCGCGCCAAGACACTTCTCACAGAACTCAACCAGGAACTCGCCGCATGAACGACCTTCCCCGCGGCTGGAGCAGGATTACGCTTGGCGACGCTGCGGTGTCCGTAAAGAACGGCATATTCATATCACGTCCGGGTACAGATCCCGACGGAGTTCCTATTCTCCGGATTAGCTCTATCCGACCTGGCGCTCTTGACCTTTCCGACGTTCGGTACAGCGGCCTGGAGCCGACCGCCCTATCGAACGCAGACAGCCTTGTACTTCCAGGCGATCTACTTTTTACGCGTTACAACGGCAACATCGATTATGTCGGGGCATGCGCTTTAGTTCCAACCGGGGTAGGTCCGCTGACGTATCCCGACAAGATAATCAGAGTACGGGTGGATAAACGAATGGTTGACCCGGCCTTCGTGTGTTATGCCTTCGTGTCGCCAGAAGTTCGAGCGTTGGTACGAGGGCTGGCGAGGACTACGGCCGGCCAGGCGGGAATCTCTGGATCCAGCCTGCGAAAGATCTCGTTCCCGCTCCCGCCGCTCGCAGAGCAGCGCCGCATCGTCGCCGCCCTCGAAGACCACCTCTCTCGAGTAGAATTCGCAATGGCCGTTCTTCATCAGCTCTCTTCTCGTGTGGCACGACTGCGCGAGCGAGTGATCGATTCAGCGGCTCTTGGATCGCTTGGCCCTGCCCACCGGGGGACCGATCGTGCTAGCGCACTGTCTGGTCTCAATGGCCGCTCTGGGTTGAAGATAGACTACTCTGCCCTGCCTGCGCTGCCGATTGGTTGGACGTGGCGCCAAGCCGCTGATCTCTGTGACTCTATTTCTTGCGGCTCAACTCCGGCATCCAATCTGATGTACGCAGAGTCTGGGCAAGTCCCGTTCCTCAAGGTCTATAATTTGACGAAACTTGGCACTGTGGACTTCTCAATTCGGCCCACTTTTATTGACAGATCGACTCACGAAGGCCCACTTCGCCGGTCTCGCGTTAGGCCCGGTGATGTCCTCACCAACATTGTGGGCCCGCCCCTTGGCAAGACAGTTGTAGTTCCCGATACGTATTCCGAGTGGAATATCAACCAGGCAATTGTGGCCTTCAGATCTGGCGCAGAGATTTCCGCTGATTGGCTGGCATTAGTTCTGCAGGCACCCACCATCCTCAAGCTTCTTCAAGGTACGGCTCGAGCGACCGCGGGACAGTTCAACATCGCACTTTCAACCTGCCGAGAGCTGCCACTTCCGGTCCCGCCCCGTGATGAGCAGGCGCGAATCATTGCCAGGACAGCGGAGATCCTATCGAACCTGGACGTCGCCCATGCCTACATCTCTAAAGGGACCCGTTATGGAGCTCGGCTGCGCCAATCACTTATGAGCGACGCGTTAGCAGGGCGACTAGTCGAGCAAGATCCATACGATGAACCGGTTGAGCAGTGGCCGGCAAAGACCAGCACCCAGCGCAACTATCCTCGGCCTAGTAAGAAGGGTCGAGTCGCTGGTGCGCCGAAGCACACGTCTGACATAGCCTCTGACGCCTACGAGCAGGAGGAGTTGCCGCTGTGAGCAATGTAGATTCGCGTCGGCTGGTGCAAAAACTGTGGAACTATTGCGATGTGCTCCGCGACGACGGCGTTTCGACGATCGATTACGTGGAGCAGCTGACGTACTTACTTTTCTTGAAGATGGCTGACGAGCGGGCACGACGGCCGATCAAACCTGAGCGGATTGTGCCGGAGGGGATGGACTGGCAGTCGCTTCTGGACGCGGACGGTGACGATCTGGAGGTGCACTACCGGCACATACTCGCGGAGCTGGGACGCCAGTCGGGCACGCTGGGCACCATTTTCCGTAAGGCGCAGAACAAGATTCAGGACCCGGCGAAGCTCAAGCGGCTGATTGTCGAACTGATTGACAAGGAGCAATGGTCGCAGGCCGGTGTCGATGTCAAGGGTGACGCCTACGAGGAGCTGCTGGCTAAGGGTGCAGAGGACATCAAATCCGGTGCAGGACAATACTTCACCCCACGTGCGCTGATCTCGGCGATGGTGGACTGTGTACAACCCGGACCGGACGACACGATTATCGATCCGGCGTGTGGCACAGGCGGCTTCCTACTGGCGGCCTACGACTACATCCAGCGCCATCATGGCGACACACTGACGCCAGATCAGCGGAAACGACTCGCAACCGGTGCTATCAGCGGCGTCGAGCTGGTCGACGGAACGGCACGGCTCGCAGCGATGAACATGCTGCTGCACGGAATCGGACAGCCCAACGGCGAATCGTTAATCAAAGTGCAGGACGCACTCACCCAGGAGCCCAAAACGCGGGCCAGTCTGGTGCTGGCCAATCCACCCTTCGGGCGCAGTTCCTCGATCAGGATGATCGGTGAAGACGGGCGGGCCACCCGCGAAGAGCGAGAGATCGAGCGCACCGATTTCTGGGCAACCACCGCCAACAAGCAGCTCAACTTCGTCCAGCACATCGCCTCCCTACTTGCGATCGACGGCACAGCAGCAGTTGTGGTGCCAGACAATGTGCTCTTCGAAGGCGGCGCAGGCGAAACGATCAGGCGCAGATTGCTCAAGCAGTACGACGTACACACCCTCCTGCGGCTGCCGACAGGCATCTTCTACGCCGGCGGGGTCAAAGCCAACGTTCTGTTCTTCGAACGCAAAAGAGCACGCGAGGAGCCATGGACCAGCCGGTTGTGGGTCTATGATTTCCGCACCAACCAGCACTTCACGTTGAAACAGAACCCGTTACGGCGTGAGCACCTGCAGGACTTCGTCGATTGTTATCTGCCCGGCAAGGATCGCAGCGAACGCACCGAAACTGAGCGCTTCCGTCCGTACTCCTATGACGAACTCGTGGCGCGGGATAAAGCCAACCTGGACATCACCTGGCTGAAGGATGCGTCGCTGGAGGATGCCGATGCGATGCTCCCCCCGGAGATAATCGCTCAGGAGATCGTCGAGGATCTCGAAGCTGCGCTTCGCGAGTTCGCAGCCATCGCAGAGGCGCTATCCGACCGTACGCCCAAACAGGCCGATCAATGATCGGCGAACGCTTGGCCATGCCGCCGGTTTGGCCCACCGTCGTCGCCTTGTCTGTCACTCGCACGAGCGATTGTTGGCAGGCCACGGTCATCCCAGAGTAGTACTCGGCTTGGCAGAGCTCGAGTTCACTGATCGCATAAGGCCAGGCTGCTGTGCACCTGGAGGAGCTATGGCTAAGCGTCGTAAGTCGGCCGACCACCTGGATAGACCGATACACCGTCCAAACGAACGCTCAAAACCACTGGCGGTGAAGATCGAAATCGTTGCCGTCGGCGGAAAAGAAGGCGAGGCGCTACTCCGTATGCAGCGGGCCGCGATAGTGGGCGCCCTCACATGGGCTGCAGCCGCCGACGCCAAGCCAGACCAGCCAGGTGCCGCATCAGCTTGACGCCAGTGACCAGCCCTCGCTCGCGACTGCGACGTCGCCGTCCCGGGCGTAACCGCTGGGCTTATGGGATGTGGCTTCAGCTGGCTAAGGTTTCCACTGGCTGGCCGGTGATTGCAGCGATGAGGCCAAAGTCCTTGTCAACGGCCAGCACAGTCAGCCCGGCCTTCTCAGCGGTGGCCGCGATCAGCAGATCAGGAATCGACGGTGCACGGTGCTGACCGCGGTCGGCGAG
Organism: Allorhizocola rhizosphaerae; assembly: GCF_003426775.1. Classification (GTDB taxonomy): domain Bacteria; phylum Actinomycetota; class Actinomycetes; order Mycobacteriales; family Micromonosporaceae; genus Allorhizocola; species Allorhizocola rhizosphaerae. Next base: position 11,361 of record NZ_QJUG01000132.1, read on the forward strand.
CAGCATCTGCACCTCCAGCGCCCTATCCTCGATAGCCGGTGTCAGATGCTCGACCGGCATCAACGACAACGGTGGGACGGAAAACTGCTGCCGCCCGGCTTCGCCGGAGCGTGCCGAGTAGCCAAGTTCCAGCCGGGTGATCGTAGACAGGCGGACCAGTCCACGACTGATGCGTGTACTCCACTGGTCACGGTTGGCCACTTGACCCAGCTGAAGCCGGACGTACGCGGACTTGTCGATCAGCCAGCTGGTCACCGCCACGCGGCCTCCATCACCGTAGGGTCGGCCAGGTCGGCGAACACTTCGGCAGACCGCCGCCAATCCTCATCGGTGATGGTCCGTTCGCCGGCGGGGCTGGCACCCTCCTCGAGCTTGCGGCGCAGGTATTCGTTGCGGGACAGCCCGAGGTTAGCGGCCGCAGAATCTATGCGGTCAACGGCTTCTTGGCTCAGGTCACGGACGAGTATGTTAGGCATGCGCACCTCCTATACACTGCGATGATATCACGATATCACCACGACGACCGTGTGTGCGACTTGGTCCGGCGGCTGGGGTGATCTCATCTTCTACAGGGCGTGGGACCAGCTTGAGAGATCTCTGGCCATCTTTGATGGCCAGAGACAGGTTAGTCGATCGATACGAGGGCGATCCCGCTCGCTTCGCCAGCGACGATGTCGCGATGCGCCATGGGCCGCGGCCGGCATAGGCACCACGTTTTCCGTCTGCGAATGGTCGCAGTTAACCCATTACTTGAGTACTCATTGAGTGCTAACTTTATGAGCACGCAAAGAGTACTCAAGGAGTGGTTGATGGGCAGAGTGCAGGAAAGGCGCATCGAACTGGGCCTGACGCAGGGTGAAGCAGCTGCCAAGGCTGGAGTGTCGCTGGCCACTTGGCGTCGACTGGAAGGCGAAGACGGAGTCGGCTCGTTCCGGACAGAAACGGTCACGGCAGTAGAGCGAGTGCTACGCCTGCCGCTTGGCGGGCTGAAGGCCCTTGCTGCCGGCGAAGAGCTTCCGGCGCCGGGTCTGTCGCACCAGATCATGGGTGAATGGTTCGCAGCAGCGGCGGGCTGGTTCACCGGCGACCCGATGACACCTCGGCAAGCGTTCCATCTGTCCATGGCAACCGCGGGCTTGGAAGATGACGCCTTTATCGGCTGGGATGACTACCTGCTCGGCAAGAGCACCGTCAGTGACCTGCTGGTTTTATCAGAGCTGCCGGACTGGGTACTGTTCACCGTCAACAACCACTGGCTGCAACGCTTCCGCGAGGTTCTCCTCGAAATCGGCGAGCAGCTCGAAGCCGGCCAGGTGCCCCTGCCTAGATGTATGGCAGATCGCGTGGCACTTTCACTGCTGATCCGTCACGCGCGCGAAGCGCAGCACGACGTCGAGGAAATGCACATCGACGGAGACCCCGCAGTCGCCGCCGCATTGCCATTCATGTCTGAAGAGCAAGAAGACTGGGACGCCCTAGCCGAAGCTCTCTTCGGCGGGGACTTCGACATGGAAATGATTTGGCTACCCAACTTCACTCGCGCACTGTACGGCGATCCAGACGGCTTCAGCGCACAAGCTGGAGTCAATATCAGTGAGTTCCACCCGCACCGCTGGTTCGAGACCACGATAACCCTATGACCGCCACTAACCCGGTCATCGAAGCACGGTCCGTCCCGGGGATGAAGGCGAGCAACTACATCGGCTCCAGGGCACCGCAGTTGCCAACGCACTGCTGTGACCGGCTGGCTTATCCGATGGCGATCGGCCAGCCGACGGATCATCTTGCAATAGGCAGCTTTCACTGACAATCACCACGTCGCCATGGGCCATGAACTGGTTCCCATGTTTGACGGGACCCGCCGGGGGCACAACTAAGCATACGAAGTCGCCTCACATCGGTGCTGCCAGCAGCCCTCTAACCGCTGCACATCCGTTCCCTGTCCTTCGGGCCACTCGCGTTTCCGCTGCTCAGCACCGTCGGGTCGTGCGCAGGTTCGATCCCTACCCTGCTCAGCGTCATGTCCTAGAATCGGCTGTTCGACTGAGTTCAGGACTTGACGTTGCTCGACAGTCTGTAGCGTTCGCCTCGGACTGCAAGGTGTGGGGAACGTGGATACAAGGCAGATTCGGCAGCTTGCGGCGAAGTGGGCCAACTTCGGCTTTCTGGAGCCCCATCAACCGCTGCTCGTCTGGTACGGCGCGGGCGCCGAGTCGTTGGTATACGTCGATGCACAGGCCGCCATCGTCAAAACCCGCCAGTTCGCCGAGGTCCTCGCCGCCGAACTGGCCCGACGCCAGCGCCGGCCCTTGAATCGTCCACGCAGCCGGGGCACGAACTCATAGCCGGTGTCTCCGGATCGGGTGAGTGCAATCATCCAGCCGAGGTAGAAGCTGTCACATTTGATCGCGGGCCAGGTCATTTAGGCAGTGGAGCATACCCGTGAGATCCACGTCAGCGAGGAGTACGACCAGGTCCGCCACCAGCCCACGCCGGAGGAATTGCGGGCGGCCAAGCGCAACCCGTGGACGGCCCGGATTCCGGACTTCGACTCGGTGCCTTCCGGCCGCTTGCGCGTGACGATGCAGCGTTCCTATGACAAGCGCGATGAGTGGACTGGGCTGCATCCCAAGACTTTCAAGACCCGTGTTCGGCAGATGCTCGATGACATCGCGGCCGGCAACGCCGAAGAACATCGGCGGCGGGAGGCCTGGCAGCGCGAACAGGAAGAGATCCCACGGAAGTGGGCCCAGCGGAAGGAGGAAGAGGGCCGACGGTGGGAGGAGGCGATGACTCGTGCTCACCGCAAGGCGACGGTAGCCATCCGCGAAAATACGTTCATGTCCGCCTTCGACGCCTGGAGCCGCGCACGCGAGCTCCGCGCCTTCTGCACCGATCTGAGACAAAGCGCTGCGGACGGTACATCGGCAGAACTTGAGAAATGGATCGCGTGGGGACTTGCCGAGGCGGATCGCATCGACCCCACCCACGGGCCGATCTCACTGAGCGATGTCAGCTTCGACATCGAACCCGGTCCCGATGATCTACGAGCCTTCCTCGGCGACTGGAGTCCGCACCGGCCCGAGCAGGAGTACCGATCCGTGAGCAAGCCAGTCCCGGACACCGAGAGCTACCGCGCCGCCTGGCATCCCGGTCTGCGAGGCAAGAAGCAGTGGTGGAGAAGAGACGGACACCGGCGGAGCTGTCACCGATTTGGTCTACACAGCCGATTCAGGTATAGCTGTGCCATGCGGGTCGCTCGATAGGCTACAAACGCGACGTGGGAGGTGACAAAGCGTGAGCGGGCAGGCGAAGTCGTCATTCGGGCTGGACGACTTCGGTCTCGACGATCGCATGCGCCTGTTTACCTATGTCACGACGGAGAACCGGACCGCGTACCTCTGGGTGTTGCGGGCATTCGACGCGGCACGGGACAACTACCATGTCCTGCTGCACACGGCCGACGTGGCTTCCTCGTTGACCGTTCTCGCGGCGGCGCACCAAGATTGCCCACCCCCCGACGATCTCGAGCTGCCGCGCCTGCTCGACGCGCTGGTGGAGTGGGGCGTACTCGACCGGGCTCAAGACGGTACCCGCGCCGCGACCTTGGCCGAATATCGCAACCGGCACTCGGTTTACCAGTTCACCGAGGCCGGCTACCGCGCTCATCGGGCTGTGGAGAGCGTGTTGTCGGCGAGTCTGGACGACAGCAACCTGAGCCGGCTGGTGTTCGCCGATCTCCTCGCCGACCTTGCCGCGCTCGCCGAGGCGAACAGGAACGGCGACGCCGAAGAGGTGTATCGCAAGCTGGGCCGGCTGGATCGGGCGCTGGCCGACGTCGCCGAACGGGCGGCTCGCTTCTATCACATGCTCGGCGATCTGCGCCGCACCAACGATGTACGCCCGGAGGTCTTTCTCGCGCACAAGGACGCGCTGTTGGGGCACCTGCGCGACTTCCACGACGAGCTGCAGCGTTATTCACCCCGGCTCAAGGAGGCCGTCGATGTGGTCGAGTCGACCGGACTCAACCGGTTGATCGAGGCTGCGGCAGAGGCCGACGAGCGCATCTTCCGTACACCGGCGGAGCGCCTTGAGGATTGGCGGCGACGCTGGACGGGACTGCGCTCCTGGCTTGCACCGCCCGGCGTGGATCAAGTCAGTGAAGCCGATCGGCTTGCAGACGCCACGATCGGCGCGATCGGTGATGTTCTCGCCTTGCTACGCCGGGTCACCGAGGCACGCCGTGGCGGGGTGAGCCGCGAATCGCAGTTGCGGCATCTGGCCGCCTGGTTCACCGGGGTCGGCAATGAGGCCGCTGCTCACGCGCTGTTCGACGCGACATTCGGACTCGGCGCTCCGCGTCATGTGGGCGTCGCGTATCCGGATCCGGAGGCGATCCCCACGCGTCGGTCCTGGTGGGACGCTCCGGCTGTCGAGCTGTCCCGGACGCTGGTCGAGACCGGGCGGGAACCAGGGTCACGCAACAACCTTCCGGCGCGCCTGGATCGCGCCGAATCCGGTCGGGCCCGGCTGCGTGAAGCGCAGCTCGCAGAGGAACGCCGCCTGCACCATGCCGCACGGTCCCTGTCTGAGACCGGGCTGGAGGAGCACATCCTGGACGAGGCCGGGACCGCCCTGTTGCTGCGCCTGCTCGACCGGGTGCTGGCCAACCGGCCCTCGGGCCCGATTCGTGTGCCCGTGGTCGCCTCGGCATTCGGGGTCAGGCTTCAGCTGACCCCGAAGCCCGACACTGTCGCCACGGTCAGCACCACTCACGGCACGCTGCGCATCGACGGCTTCGCGCTGACCGTCACACCCATGGACGGACGCCAATGAGCAGGTTCGCCCGCGATGTGCTCGAAGGCGAGCTGGGTGATTACCAGCGCGCAGTCCGGCTCGTCCTGCGCCACCCGCTGATCACCGCGCGCTGGCCGGACGAGAAGGCCCTTCGCCGGGTACGCCGATTCAGCGCGCAGTTGCGCCAAGACCTCGCCGACGCTTTCGGGTACCGACTGGAGCTGTACGGATCCACCGCCCGCCTGGTGCGCCGGAAAGACCTGATCGATCCCACTCAGCCGGCTCGTTCGCGTACCGACAAAGAATTCGACCGGAAGCGATACGCATATCTGATGCTATGCCTCGCGGTTCTGGGACGGGCGAGTGTCCAGATCACGCTGAGCGAGCTGGCCGACGCCGTGGCCGCGGACGCCAACCGGATCACCGGCCTGGGACTGGATCCCGACCGCGGTGCCGATCGCAGGGCTTTCGTCGACGCGGTCGGGTGGCTCGAGGACCGGGGAGCGCTGACGGTTGCGGATGGTTCGGCGCAATCGTGGGCGAGTGACCCGCGTTTAGGCGAGGCCCTCTACGACGTTGCCCGCGACGTGGTGCTGGCGCTTTACCGCCCGACCAAGATGGTGCAATCGATCGGCGGCGTCGCCGATCTGCTCGACCGCAGTGTCGCGACCAGCGGCAACGAGGAGCGGCGGCTCATGGCTCAGCGTGCCCGGCGTGCCGCGGTGGAGCGGCCCGTCGTCTACTTCGCCGACGTCGACGATGCGGTGGGAAACCATTTGCGCGGCAACGCATTTGCCGAGGATCTGCAGCGGCTGACCGGGTTGCGTGTTGAGCGCCGCGCCGAAGGTGTGCTGCTGGTGGACGTGGTCTCCGGGTTTTCTGCCGAGCGGTTTCCGAGCACCGGATCGGTCGCTCAGGCGGCGATCCTGCTCGCGGTGGAGATGGCCGATCGGGTGACCGATCCGGATGGCAGGCGGGTCAAGCGCATGGACGGCCCGAGCGCGGCCGAAAGCCAGGCGGCGCTGATCCAGCAGATCGACCTCGGCCTGCCCACCGGGAGTCAGATCCTGCTCGAAGACGAACTCTCCGAGATTTTCGAAGATTTTGACGGTACCGCCAACGAGCCCGAGGACGGGCGACTGCCGTTCATCACCGACAGTTTCCTGCTGGAGGCGATCCGACGCATCCTGCACCGGCACGCGTCGTCATTTGGCGCCCAGTGGCACGCCGACCCCGAACACCTTCGCGCCGAAGCGAAAGCACTGCTGCAGCGCTTTGGCTGCGTCGTGATCGTCCCGGGTGGAGTGCTGGTTCTGCCGCTGACGGGACGCTACCGGAACACCGTCGCCGAGTCCAAGGCCCGCCGCTCCGCACCGAGGTTGTTCTGATGAGATTCACACCCACGCGCGCCGGAATCATCAATCTGTGGGACTACCGCGACGAGGAGTTCATCTTCGTCGACGGGTGGCTGGTGCTGCGCGGCCCCAACGGATCCGGCAAGACCAAGGCCCTGGAGGTGTTGTTTCCCTTCCTGCTGGATGGGCGGATCGAGCCGCGGCGGCTCAACCCGTTCGCCAGCGAGGATCGCACCATGAAGTCCAATGTGCTCTATCGCGGGCAGGAACAGTCGCACGCATACGTGTGGATGGAGTTTCACCGGCCCGCGACCGCCGAATATGTGACGATCGGTATCGGGCTTCGCGCGCACAAGCACATCGACAAGGTGACCCGGCACCACTTTGTCACCGACGGGCGCGTCGGCGTGGACTTCTCACTGATCGACGCGGGTGACCGGCCGCTGAACCGGCGGGATCTGACCACCGCACTCGGTACCGAATCGGTGTTCGACAGTCAAGAGGAGTACCGGCACGCGATAGACACCCGCCTGTTCGGGCTGGGCAGCGCCCGCTACGAGCAGCTGCTCGATCTCGTGCTGACCCTGCGCAAACCTCAGCTGGCCAAGGATCTCAACCCCGTCGAGCTGTCGCGAACCCTGCAGCGCGGGCTGCGCCCACTCGACGACGCGCTGATTATTGAGGCCGCCGGTTCCTTCGACGACATGGAGGCCGTCTCCCGCACGCTCGAAGGGCTCGTCGCCGCCGACCAGGCTACGGCCTCGTTCCTTTCCGTGTACTCGACCTACCTGCGCACGCACGCCCGTGCCGCCGCCGATGGCCTGACCGCCCGGCGCGCGGCGGTCAGCCGGGCCGCCGACGAGCTCGCCTTGGCACACGCGGCGAAGGACACGGCCGAGGCGGAGTATCGAGCCGCGGAAAGCGCTATGGAACGGGCCGAGGGCGAGCCCGGCCGGCTTCGGGCGCATCTCGAACGGCTGAAGAGTTCCACGGCGTACCAGTCGCATGAACAGCTCGCCGACCTGAAGCGGCACGCGGCCGATCTCGCCCGGATCGCCACGCAGGCCACGGCGGCCGCCACCCGGGAGGAGCACGCGGCACTCAACCGGCAGACCGAGCTGGAGACCGCCCGCAGGCACTCCGCGGACGCCTCGACCCAGATCGCCCGGCTGCTGCGAGCCCTGGCCGGTGAGGCCGAGGAGTCAGGGATCGAATGGGCCGCCGCCGACAGCGAATCGGAAGGTTTCGCCAGACGCGCCAAAGGCCGGACCGCCGCAAGGCGCGACGACATCCGAATCCTGCGCGCGAAGGCCGCCGCCCTTGAGCAAGCCGAACGCGATCACGCCAAGGCCGCCGACGCCGCATCGAAGGCCGCGGCGGACACCGAAGCCGCGGAGCAGGCCGAGCTGCGCGCCGAGGCCGGGGTCGAACAGTCTCGCGATCATGTACGGGAGGCGGTTTTCGCATGGGCGGCAACGCATGCCGATACGCTCAGCGAGGTGGGCGCGGTACAGGCTCGCGGCACGCTGGCTGAGGCGGTCGGCCGGATCGGGGCGGCGGGCGGGCCGACCCTGCGCGAATTGCTCACCGACCTGACGTCCCCCGGCGTCACCGCGATCCAGCAAAACGTGGCCGCACTCGGTGCGCACGAGGAGGCACTTCAAACCCGCAAGGCCGACCTGATCGCCGAGCGCGGCCGGATCGCCGCCGAGCACGAGGACGCGCCCGCTGCATGGCCCGCTCGCACCGCAGACCGCACCGGGCGCCCAGGCGCGCCGCTGTGGCGCCTGGTCCATTTCGCCGACGACCTCGCCGACGACAAGGCGGCAGCAGTAGAGGCGGCGCTGGAAGCCGCCGGACTCCTGGACGCCTGGATCCACCCGGATGCGTCCCTGACCGCGACCGCCCTGTCGACCACGGCCGCCGACGGATACCTGCACCCACTTGCCGCGAAGCTGCGCCCAACCGGTCGAACGCTAGGTGACCTGCTCGTCGCGGAGGACCAGGACCATGTGCCGGGCGACGTGATCGAGGCCGTCCTGGCGTCGATCGCGGTGACCGAAACCCCTGCAGGAGTTGCGAACGAACGCGTCTCGCTCAGCACCACCGGACATTACGCTCAAGGCATCCTGCTGGGCCGGGCCGGCAAACCCGCGCCCGAATACATCGGCGCCACCGCCCGCGCCGCCCGCAGGGCCGCCCGCATCGCCGAATGCGACCGGCTCATCGCCGAACTGGCGGCCGAAATCACGGCCGTGGAAGAGGAACGGGCGCGGCTGGGCGACACTCTCGAGGCGGTGAAGTCCGCCGGCCGGGACCTGCCCACGGTGGAGCCCATCAACGACGCCCTGCGCGACCTCGGTCTCGCCGCCAACACTCTGAGACTTCGCCGCGAAGCCCAGCTGGAGGCCGCCACGGTACTGGATCAGGCCGTCGCGGAACAGGCCGAGGCCGGCAAGGCGCTGCGGCGAGCCGTGGCCGAACGTAGCCTGCCCGCCGATCGCGTAGACATCGTCGAGGATGCGGTCCGCCGCTTCGAATCCATTGCCGCGCAGGTCGAACCCGCCCGCAAGGCGGCCGCACGCGCGGACGCCGCCGCCACCGAGGCCGAGGCACGGCACGACGAGGCGTCCGAGCGCGCGGAAGCCGCGCGGCATGAGGCCCACGAGGCGGCCATGCGCTCCGAGAAGAAGGCCGAAGAGTTGCAAACGCTCACGGCCGCCGTCGACGACGCCGACGTCCGGCGGGTACTCGCCGAAGTTTCAGACACCGAGCAACGGGTGACCGAGGCGGAAGCGAAGCTGACCGAGACGCGCAAGGCGCTGCACGCTGCCTACGGTGAGCGGGCCGCCGTCGCCGTCCGCGTCGATGCCGCCGGAAGGACACTGGAACACACCCGCACCGAAGCACTGCGCGAGGCCACCCGGCTCAAGCCGTTCGCGCATGCCGACCTGCTGAGTATCCTGCGTTGCCCCACAGATCTGCGCTGGCCGGCACACTCCCTCGACGACCCGGCCGCGCCGTTGCCCGCCGAGGTCATCGACCTGCACGAGGCGATTCTCAACGCCACCAAGGAACTTACGCCCAGCGAGAACTCCCTCAAGCAGAGCTCTACGCGGCTCAACGGTGCGCTCACCGAACTGCAGGCACAGCTTCCCGCCGCCGGCCTCGACCATAGGCCCGAATGGGAAACCGACGACGGCGTCATCGTCGTGCGCGTCGCCGACGAGCAGGGCCTCACCCCGGTGGTGCACTTCGCCGAGCGCATCGCCCGAGAACGGGCCGACCAGGAACAGCTGCTGTCCGACGCGGAACGGCGCATCCTGGAAGACGCCCTGCTGACCCAGCTGGCCCGGCAGATACACCAGCGCACCGTCGAATCACGCGATCTCGTCAAGGGCATGGACGCCCAGATGCGTGCCAGGCGCATGTCCTCCGGCCTGACCATCGGCGTTGGCTGGCAGCTCGCCGACGACCTCGACACCGATCAGCGAGAAGTCTGCACACTACTCGAACGCGACCCGGCCCGGCTTACCGCCGCCCAGCTCACATTGCTGCGCAGGCACTTCGCCAACCGTATCAAGGCCGCCCGTGCCATGTCCCCTGACCTGCCCCATCGCGACCTGCTCGCCCAAGTCCTGGATTATCGCCAGTGGCGTACCTTCAAATTCACGCTGCACCGCCCCGGTGGGGGTGTCGAAAACCTCACCAAGGCCCGCCACAGCCAGCTCTCCGGCGGCGAGCAGTCGGTCTCCCTGCATCTGCCACTGTTCGCGGCCGCCAACGCGCTGTTCGGGTCCGCGCGCCCTACCGCCCCCCGCATGCTCGGCCTCGACGAAGCATTTGCCGGCGTAGATGAAAACGGCCGCCGCGAGCTGATGGCCCTGGCCACGGAATTCGACCTGGATCTGTTCATGACGGGGTACGACCTGTGGGCCACCCAGCCGCAAGTCCGTGGTGCCGCACACTACGACCTGTCACACTCCGCAAGCGAAGCCACTGTTGCTACGGTCCTGCTGGTCTGGAACGGCACACAGATTGAGGCCGACTTCGATGGCACGCTCGCCCGCGCCTTCGGGTCCCCGGAAACCCGCCGAGCCCCGCAGGAGCTCAGCGCATCCGAAGCAGGACAACCGGCACCGGACGCGCTGCCGCTGGAGGCCGGATGACCGATCCAGCGCACGACCCGACCTGGACGCGCCTGCTCGCAAACGCACGGCGAAGCCTGGAACGCAACGGCGGATCCCTTGAAACCACCATCTCCCTGACCGCACCCACCGAGGATGAACGACTCCTGATCATCGGTGTCACCGGCGTACACCGAACGGCGGGAGCCAACCGGCTGGCCGTGCGACTCGCCGAACTCGACGCGTATCTCCGGCAAGCCCATGGACGGAGTCTGCTCGAAGTTCTCGGCCCGTCGCTGCGCAACCGCCCCGCGGAACGGCAAGCCGAAGCAGATGCCCGACGAGCCGCGCTCGCCCTGGCAATGTCGTGCAAACACCATGGGGCCGAGTGGTTTCACCAGTGGCTTGAAGAGATCCAGCGCGACGGCACCATCGCCCGGCTCGTCCGCGCCGGGCGTGACCTCGCGCCGGCGCTGAGAGTCCTCGATGCTCTTCCAGCCGAGGAACAACCGATGCCTGCGTTCGCCGAACGTCTCCTCGGCAACACGAAGGCCCTCACCGACTCTGCGCTACGCGGCTTGCTCATCAAAGCGATAGCGTTGTGGCAAGGTGTCGACCCTCCCGCCAACGGTGAAGCGGAACGCGCACTCTGGGAACTGGTCGGCGTCGTCCGTGACGATCTCGCCAGCCAGGTACTTGTCCTCAATTTGCCCGGCGACGGCGGATTCGTCGGCGACTGGCTCACGCAGGCAGCACAGATAGGTGTTCCGTTTCGGCTCACCCTGAACCAGTTGCGAATGTGCCCAATCGTCATCCAAGCCGAGCACGTCTACGTGACGGAGAATCCAGCCATACTGCGGGCGGCATGCACCCTCGGGCCCTCGGCGCCCGCAATGATCTGCACCGAAGGCGTGCCGTCCGCTGCCGCACATCGGCTGCTCGGCCAGGCCACGTCGGCAACACTGTGGTGGCGCAACGACTTCGACTGGGCCGGCGTACGCATGACAGCAGCGGCGCTGGCCCGTTACCCTAACGCCCGGCCATGGCGGATGAGCGCACAGGACTACCGATCCGCGGCGGGATCGGGCCAACCTCTGCTCGGTACGCCGGCCGCCACGCCATGGGATGCACAACTCGCAATCGACATGCTTGCCATAGGGCAATCGGTCATGGAGGAACGCCTACTTCCCACACTCATTGCGGATCTTCGCAAAGGCCGATCCCCTGGCTCATAAATACGTGCGACGTGTTCCGCCCCGGGTTTGATGGAGACATCGAAGACCCGGAGGATTGGCTGTTATGACGGCATCGAAGAAGTACCCGGACGAGTTGCGTGAGCGTGCGACGCGTCTGGTAGTTGAGGCGCGTAGAGACCCGCACGCGGCGTCTGGTGCGATCAGGCGGATCGCGAACCAGCTCGGTGTGCACCCGGAAGCGTTGCGTACGTGGGTGAAACGGGCCGAGAACGATGAGGAGGTCCGTGCCGCGGATGGGATTGCGCCGGGTGAGGCGGCTAGTGTGACGTCTCAGATTTGAGTTTCTGTTTGTTCAGGGCGACGCGGCCGCGTTGCACTTTGGCAAGAATCGACTCCGCGGTCGCGGTCCACACAAACGGTTTCGGATCGTCATTGTGTACCCGCAGAAACTCCTCGATCGCCGCGACGAGATCACCGACGCTGCGGAACACGCCGCGGCGGATCATCTTGGTGGTCAGCTCACTGAACCAGCGCTCGACCATGTTCAGCCACGACGAGGACGTCGGAGTGAAATGCAAGTGGAAGCGGGAATGTCTGGCCAGCCACGCCTTCACGTCGGGATGGGTGTGCGTGCCGTAGTTGTCGACGATCAGATGAACCTGCAGCTTGCGTGGCACCGACGTGTCGATCGTGCGCAGGAACCGCAGGAACTCGTCATGCCG
>NZ_QJUG01000133.1 GCF_003426775.1 Allorhizocola rhizosphaerae
CGCGACCCGTCGCCGCGACGGTGGTGGCCGCGGGCCAGACCGGCGGGCGGTGCACCTGTGCTGGCGGCGCGGGCGTGGACCCGGCCGGCTCCGGCGCGGGCACGTCGTGGCCGGGCACGGACGCGTCCACCTGAGGTTTGAGAACAGGTTTCTCAGGCTCCCTGGCAAACGCCGGGGGCGTGCTCAACCCCTGGAACAACAACGCGAATGAAACGACTAGCGCGATCGACCGCCGTACCTTCATCGAAAGCTCCTTAACAGCCACACAGCGAAGCGACCTGGTCCGGGGTGACCACCCCGGCGTAGAGACGGACTTCGTCGATCGCGCCATGGAGCGCTCCGGAGTCCTGGACACCGATGCGGAAGCCCCCGTTGCCGTGCCAGCTACCCACCGCGACCTTGCTGCCTTCCTGCACACCGTTGACGTAGAACCTGAGCATCCCGGCCGTACCGTCGAAGACGGCGGTCAGATGCACCCATTCGTCGTACGTGGGCGGGGCGTCCGAGGTCGCGGCGTGATAGACCTCCGAATGGCCGTCCGCCTCGGGCAGGACGATCCCCCATCGGTCGTGTGGCAGCGAGTACTGCAGATAGAACGCGCACCGGGTGGCGCCGAACTGGCACGCGATGGTCTGGTAGTTGTTGGTGTCCGACGTGCGCACCCAGGCCATCACCGTGAACGACTGGTCGGTGCGCACCGCCGGGCCGGTCGTGCTGAGCCACATCGGCCCGGTCGGGACCGCCAGCGCGCCGTCGGTCTGGCCGCGCTGGTCCTCGGTCCACACCGCCGTCCCCGCCCCGGCGGTCAGCGCCCGGCCGTACGGCGTGGAGTCCTCGCCGTTGCCGTCCAGCCGCCAGCGACCGACCAAAGTGGACGTCATCGGCTCGATTTCGGGCGTGGACAGCACCCGGTCCCACACCTTCACGTGGGCAATGTCGCCGTTCCATGGATTGGATATGGTCGCGCCGACGCGCACGTGACCGATCGTCAGGAAACGCGCCCCGTTCCACGGCGTGGCCCGCGTCGCGGTCGAGGTGAGCTCCCCGTTGACATACAACCGCATCTGCCGGCCCTGGCCGTCGTAGACCCCGACCAGATGGGTCCACCGGTGCTCCGCCCAGGCCCGCGACGACGCCTTCGTGGCGACGACCCCCGAGGAGACGTCCGACTCGTGCACCGCGAACGCCCAGTCGCCCTGGTTGTATTGCAGGAAGAACGCGCTGGTGTTGTTGCCGGCCTGGCCCACCGCCGTCTGGTAGACGGCCGTGTTGCTGTTGAGCCGCACCCAGGCCGACACCGAGAAGCTCTTGCCCGTGTTGACGACCGGCGCGCTGGTCGTCGCCGTCGACGTGGACCCGTTGAACGTCACCGCCGTCGACCCGGGCGCGGCCGGGCCGCTCAGGATCATCCCCGGCCGGCCGGCAGTCGCGTTGACCAGCGTCGCCGGGTGTTGCGTGGTGCGCTGGTTGGTGTCGGCGAGCGTGGTCGCGCCCGCCGGCTCGTTCATCTCCCAGATCCCGACGGGAGCCGTGGCCGCTCCGACCTTGAAGACGTACTCCTTCAGCGGGCTCGTCCGCCCGGACCGGTCGACGCTCGCGACATAGAGCGTGACCAACCCGCTGTCGGTGGGGTCGGTGGGCTGGGGCGGTGGTGGCGTCAGCGCCAGGGTCACCGGCGCGCCCAGCGCCGAGTTATTGACCAAAGTGGACACCGGCGTCGACCAGCCCCACTTGTAGCCCGACACGTCCGCCACACCGCTCGCGGTGAACGTGAAGTCGGCCGTGAGCCCGACCGCGCCATAGGTCACGTTGAGGTCAGTGCCATAGACGGGCGACGAAACTCCCGGCGCCACAGCGGGACCCACGATGTCCACTTCGAACTCGCACCACGCCGACCAGCCCGACGAGTCGGTACCCGAGGCGCCCTCGAACGAGTACGGATCCTGAGTGTGCACGTGCCAGCGGTACAGCCCGGCGTGCGTCAACCCGGAATTGATCCGGACCTGGCCCGGCGCCGCGGTGCGCAGGTTGGCCTGCGTGCCCGAGCCGAGCGCGACCCATGCCGCGCCATCCCAACGCTCCCAAGCGAAAGCGGCGCGCAGGTCGGTCTCGTCACTGTCGGGATCGGACACCACCGCGCGCAGAGTCGGCGTGGTGCTGGAGATGACCGGGCGGCCTGTGCCAGAGACGCAACCGGCACCATCGGCGCTCAGGTTGGTCGGCACGCGCGGCGGCGAGTTGTAGGTGACGGAAAGCTGGGCATCGTTGCGGAACCGCTTCCAGCCGCCCGTCATGCTGCCCTCGTTGCCCGCCCGCAGCCCGAGCGTCAGGCTCGACCACCGCTTGGACGCGAACTCCGTCGCGGCCGAGATCGCGTTGAACTCGACCCATCCCGGGCCGAGGGAGCAGCCGGACTTGCGCGCTACCGTCTCGCTGTCGAGCTGGCGTGACCAGGTGCCCGCGTGGTTGTTCCAGTTTGTCGACGACGAGATGCCGCCGACCAGCCACAGCTGCACGGCGTCGGCGGTGCAGTCCCACGCGTGCGTCTCCCACGCCCGGAACTTCGCGCCCAGCACCCGTGAACCGTGCACCGCACGCGAGACACCGAACTCCCAGATGAGCCGCTTGACCTGGTCGCGGCTGCACGTGCCGTCGGTCTGCACGTCGCACAGGCCCATGCCCTCGTCACCGGAGAACTTGTAGTACTCCTGGTCCGAGTACCCGCTGGAAATCATCGCCCACTCGTTGCGCGAGCCGTTGACCGCCGGGTCGATGTAGACCGGGAACACGGTCGCCGGATCGTCCAGCATGGCTCGGTCGGGTACCAGCAAAATCTCCGCCGCGGTGACCGAGGTGGCCACGCGCGTCCGCCGGTCGCCATCGGCCGGCCAGTCCAGGTCGCGTGCCTTGCCACCCGACGAGTCCCACATCATCGGTGCCGGGCTGGTGAACACGGTCACCCCAGCGCCATCCACCGCGACAAACCCGCCGGCCTCGCCGCGCACGGTCAACCCGGAAGCCTCGATCCGCAGCCGCAGCTCGCGCAGCGCCGGGTTGGCCGCCGCCTGCCGGCTACGCACCACGAGCACCTCGGAGAAGCCTTCCGCCAGCGCGGTCAGCACCAGATCGGTCTCCGGCAGCACGTCATGATAGGTCGCGCGTGGACCGTCCAAAGTGGGCTTCGGCAGTGACCACGGCAGCGTCAGCGACAGGCGCTGGCTACCCTTGGCGATCGTCACCAGCGGGCCGGAGCCGCCCGGCGAGAAGCGGATGTCCATCACGGCGGCCTTGGGCCGGACGGCGTCGGCGTGGCGGGCGAGTGTGGTGTCCACAGCCGACCACCCGCCATCGGCGCCGCGCACCCGCACCGGCGAGGTGTGTTGCTCAAGCGTCCAGGTGCCATCGGGGTTGGCGAAGCGGGTCTCCCGCTCGGTGCGCGCCGACGCCACCTCCACGCTGGTGCCGGTGCGGCGCGCCAGTGCCACAGCCTCGGCAGCGCTCGAAGCGACGGGGCTCGGCGTCGTGACCGCGGCAGCGGGAGGATCCAACTGCGGGACCATGAGCTGACCGGCAAGCACGGCCAGGACGACGACTGAGACGATGCGCCTGCGGTCCATTTCTCTACTCCGACCACGCGATCCGATGAGACGAGCCCATGGTCGCCGGAGCGATCACCAGTTGATCATCAATTGATCATCAAAACGGCGCGGCCTGCGCCGACACCGGATCCTATTTGGAACCGCGCATCAACGCCGCGACACCGCCCGCCACCGTTGCGACCAAGGCGGCCAGGGCCAACGGCACGGCCAACAGATAGGCCAACCGCCAGCTCAGCATCGTCGTGATGAGCCAGCCAAGCAGCGGCCCGAGCACCAACCCACCGAGCACGGCCAGCCCCAGTGCCAGGCGCACCTGCGCCCGCCGCTGTCCCGTCTGACCGGCCAGACCCGTGGCGGCGCCGAGCACCGCACCCCCGCCAAGCCCTGCCATCAGCGCGGCAGTCATCAACATGGCCGATCCACCCGACAACGTCATCACCACGGCGCCGGCAAGCATCAGCACGACTGCAGGCACCACCACCGAAGTGGGCGCCCGCCGCCCGAGCAGGTAGCCGAGCGCGAAGCCCACCGCCACGCCGACCAGATGCACGGCAACGACAACCGCTATCACCATGTTGGACAGACCGAGCTCACGCTGGAGCACGCCGTGCAGCGCGACCAGCATGGCGAACTGGTAGGCCGCGAGCACGGCACCCAATCCCGGCCCGATGAGCGTCCACAACGGGCGCCCCACCGATGCGGCGATCGACGGGGACGACTGATAGCTCGGCTCGGTCACCGGCTCATATTAGACAACTAACGCGATCGGGGTATAGATGAGTCCGAGCTTGTCCATTTCAGACCCTGCGCGGCCGTGGAACCCGGCCAGCCGCCAGCCCGGCGGTGCCGTGTAGGTGACCATATTCGCGGTCGCGGTGCCGCCGGCGAGCGTGCGGCCCAGGTTGGTGGTGAACCTGAGATAGAAGACGCGGGTGTGGCCGTCCTTCTGGCCCGAGCCTATGGCGACCTGGGTGACATATTCGTTGGTACCCAACGTGAGGCTCGCCGCTGTTCCGCCCGTGCCACCATGTGTCATGACCGCGCCGTCGGCCTGCGCGAGCGAAACCTGGTCGACGCGGGAGCCGGAGCGCAGGGACACGCTCGTGACCCGCGACCCGATCGCGACGCGGTCCACGTCGGTGAACGGGGCGCCGTGCGGCCCGCCCCACGAGTCGCTCATGAGCAGGCCGGGGTGCAACGACCAGCTGAACCAGGCTGCGATCGGGTAGTGGTCGGACAACGGCTCACCCTCACCGTCGACGAACGCGGCGTTCTCGTTGTGGTACCGCATCAGCCGCAGATCGATGAATCGGTTGCCACGGTAGAGAATCTTGTCGACCACCTCGCACGAATTCGTGACGTTCTCCTCGTCGCAGACCAGCGCGGGGCTGCCCGCCGCCGGAGGCACGCCGCCTCGCTCCTGCCGCACCCACGCGTCCGTGAGCCTGTTGGCCGAGACGAGGTCGCGGATGTTGTCTTCGACCCGCGTGTACCGCGTGTTCGTGTCACCCATGACGATGACGGCGTTCCCGGCCGAGTTGGTCGCGATGTAGCGCGAAAGCTGGCTGATGTTGGCGCGGCGGGCGGCCAGGTCGGCCGTGCTCGTGCCGGCGTTGGCGTGCACGTTGTAGAAGTCGACGTGGACGCCCTCCGCCAGCCGGATCCGCGACCACGTGAAACCCTTGGGCGTCAAGCAGTCCGTGCCGTTGCAGTTGCTCCACCTCACCCGGGTGAAGTCGGAGTACGGGAAGTCCGACAGCGTGTTGAGCCCATCGCCGAAACCCGCGCCGCCACTGGTCGGTGTCCGATGGGGATGCGTGTCGGCGGCGTAGAGGTCAGCGTGGTAGTTGAAGTCCTCCTGCACGTGCACGATGTCGTACGCGGGCAGCCGATGCCCGATAGGCGTCGTGTTCTTCGACGGGTTCCCACTCGACCACCCCTCGGGCAGGCCGGCGATGTTGTAGGTCAGGACGGAGAACGTTCCGGAGGTGGCCGCGCTCGCAGGGGCCGCGGGCAGCAACGCGGCGAGGAGGGCGAGACCCAACAGCTTCATTCGCATACATCATTGTCACCCGGGCACCCGGCCCCGGACACCGGGCCGATCATGAACTTACGTCGATGTTCAGCGGGGTGTCGCGGCATTTACTTCATGGTCAACCCAGGCGGAGCCACGGCGTCGATCATGAAGTTTCGGAAAGGGCACGCCGTCGAACATGGGCGTAAGTTCATGATCGGCGGGAAGGAGAGGGGGAGCTGGTGTCGCGGATGATGAGTTGGGGGCTGATCAGGACGCGGTGGACGGGGCGGGTGTCTGGGTGCTGGATGCGCTTGGCGAGCAACTGCACTGCCGTCTCGCCGATCGCGTGTTTGGCCGGGCGGATGGCGCTCAGCGCGGGGTTGGCCAGTCCCGCGACCTCGTCGTCGTAGGCCACCACGGCGAGGTCGCCGGGCACGGCGATGCGGCGTTCTTCGCAGCGCGCGACCAGTGAGATGGCCTCGCGATCGGAGTGCACGAGCAGGGCCGTGGTTGCTGTGGCGGCGCAGGCCGCGAGGGCGCGGTCGAGTTCGTCGTTCCAGCGTGGATCGCGGTAGTCGGGAGAGCTCACATCGGGCGTCCCGGCGAGTTCGAGGCCCAATTGGGCCACGGTTTCGCGCCACCCCCGCCGCACGGCGGGTGTGTGCGGGCTCGTCGCGGAGGCGAGGAAACCGATGCGGCGGTGGCCTTCGGCGGCCAGGTGGCGCACGGCGAGGCTCGCGCCGAACGCGTGATCGGTGCTGACCGACTCGACGTGCTCGTGATAGGGCCCCACTGTGGTGGCCCGTTCGACGAGCACAACCGGGATCGGTAGCCCGACCAGCCAGGCGACCAGTTCGCTCGCCTCGTCGCCCGTGATCGGCGGCGCGATCAGCAGGCCCTGGATGCCCGCCGACTCCAGCAGCCAGGACGCCTGCCGGCGCACGTCCGCGATGTCGTGGTATGACGAGCCGCGCAGCATGATGCGCACCCCGGCGTCCGGCGCCGCGTCACGAGCCCCGCGAATGATCTCTGGCCAGTAGTAGTCCAGCGAGGGCACGACCATGCCCACCGCCGGAAGGTTCGCCTCGGGCGACTGCCCGTCGACCGTCCGCGGAAGCCGGATGCCGCCGTGGACGCGTTCGATGACGCCCTCGTCGGCCAGCTGGGCGATGTCCCGGCGCACCGTCACGGCCGTGACGCCCAGCGTGCGGGCGATGTCGCTGACCCGCAGCGTGCCGCGCGTGCGCAGGTCGGCAAGGAGCCGTTCACGGCGCTCGACCGGAAGGGGCGGCGGCTCGGGCTCGGTCACGTTGGCGCCTCCACGCTCGATCGGCGAACAAACCGATCAGATTCGAACACAATCGTGCACCGATCCGAAACCCGCTTACGTTACAGAACGGTAACGAGCTCTTGTGCCTCCGGTTGGAGGGCTGGTCTACTCTCTGGCACTCCGATCGAACGAACAGAAACGAACAGATCGGAAAACTATTCAACGGAGGAGAACGCGTCGATGTATCGCCCGCAGGCACTGCTCGTCATGCGGCCCGGCACCTTCCAGGTCCAGTTCGGACCGGGTGAGCTGCGGCGCCTGCACGAGCTCGCCGAGGTCGGCGATCCACTGTGGACGGATGACATCGACACGCCGCACGTGCGGGCCAGGCTCGCCGAGACCGAGGTCCTGCTCACCTCGTGGGGATGCCCGATGCTCACCGCGGAACGCCTCGACGCCGCGCCCAAGCTGCAAGCCGTGCTGCACTGCGCCGGCAGCGTGCGCGGCCTGGTCACCGAGGAGGTGTGGCGGCGGGGCATCGTCGTGACGAGCGCGGCCGAGGCAAACGCGACACCCGTCGCCGAGTACACCCTGGCGGCCATCATCTTCGCGGGCAAGAAGGCACACCTGCTGGCCGCGGAATCGAGGTTGCGCCCGGCCGATTGGGACGCCGTGCATCACCGTGATGACCTTTCCAACTACGGCCGCACCATTGGGGTCGTCGGCTTCTCGCGCATCGGGCGGCGGGTCGTCGAGCGGCTGCGGGCGCTCGACACCGCCGAGGTGCTCGTCACGGACCCATATGCCGATCCGGTGGCGGTCGCGGAGGCGGGCGCACGCCTGGTCGAACTCGACGAGCTGCTGCGCGCGTCGGAGATCCTGTCGCTGCACCTGCCCGAGCTGCCGCAGACCCGGCACGCGATCGGCGCCCGCGAGCTCGCACTCCTGCCCGACGGCGCGACGGTCATCAACACCGCACGCGGCGGGGTCATCGATACCGCCGCGCTGGAGCGCGAGTGCGTGACCGGCCGGCTCAGCGCGATCCTCGACGTCACCGAGCCCGAGCCGCTGCCCGCCGATTCCGTGCTCTACCGCCTGCCCAACGTGATGATCACCCCGCACATCGCGGGCTCGCTCGGATCCGAGACCCGCCGACTGTCCAATCTGGCCCTCGACGAGCTGGAGCGCTTCGCCCGCGGCGAGTCCCCGATTGAGGCCGTCACCAGCGACACGCTGGAGGTGAGCGCGTGAGCATCTCCCCGTACACGGGTTGGACGCGCGCCGACTGGGCCGACCTCGCCGATCGGATGCTCGCTGCCGCCTGGCGTCATGCCTCCCCCACCGGCGCACGCATCACGCCGCCCGGCGCGCCCGGAGGTTACGGCACCGCAGTCGACGGGCTTGAGGGCTTCGCGCGCACGTTCCTGCTCGCGGGCTTCCGCGTTGCCGGCGAGGGCGGGCGCGACGAACACCATCTGCTCCAGCGTTACGCCGAAGGCATTGCGGCCGGCACCGATCCCGCTTCGCCCGAACGCTGGGTCACGCCAAGCGAACACGGTCAGGCCAAAGTGGAGGCGGCCTCGATCGCGCTGATCCTGGACCTGACCCGCCCGTGGCTGTGGGACAAGCTCGACTCCGGCGTGCAGGAGCGGGTCGTTGCCTACCTCGCCCAGGTCGTGGGCGACCACACCTATCCACAGACCAACTGGGTGTGGTTCCGCATCGTCGTCGAGCAGTTCCTGGCTTCGGTGGGCGGGCCGTGGTCGGCCGACGACATGGAGGCCGACCTCGCCACGCACGAGTCGTTCGCGCGCGACGGCGGATGGTACTGCGACGGCGCGGAACGCAACTACGACCACTATGCGGGCTGGGCATTGCACCTCTACCCCATCCTCTGGAGCCGCATGACCGGTGCGGAAACGCTTGCGGCGCCACGAATCGAGCGTTATCGCGAGCGTCTCGACCAATTCCTGGGCGACGCGCTGCGCCTCGTGGGCGCCGACGGGTGCCCGCTGATTCAGGGCCGCAGTCTCGTGTACCGGTTCTCCGCCGCAGCCCCGTTTTGGGTGGGTGCAATGGCCGGAAGCGCTGCACCGGGTCTGCTGCGCCGGGCCGCGTCCGGGATCGTCAAGCACTTCGCCGATCGCGGCGCTCCCGACGCCGACGGCCTGCTCACGCTCGGCTGGTATCACCCGTGGCGGCGCATGGCACAGCGATACTCCGGACCGGGCTCGCCCTACTGGGCCGCCAAGGGCATGCTCGGCCTCGCGCTGCCCGCCGACCATCCGGTGTGGACAGACGTCGAGCAGCCGCTGCCGGTCGAGCAGGCCGATCAGCTCACCGTCATCAAGGCTCCCGGCTGGGCCGTGTCGGCGACCAAGGCCGACGGCATCGTGCGCGTCTACAACCACGGCACTGACCACGCGTTGCCGGGCGACCGGATCGGCGACTCCCCGCTCTACGCCCGCTTCGGGTACTCCACCGCCACCGCGCCCGCGATGGACGACGAAGGTTGGGACCGACCCTTCGACCAATCGGTGGTGCTGCTGGACGCACAGGGCCGCGCCACACACCGCACCGGATTCGAAACGCTCACCGTCGAAAGTGGACAGGCCGCCGTGCTCGCCTCGCGGGCGCGCTGCCACTGGGTCGAGCCCGACCGGACCGTCCCCGACCACGGCTCCGGCCGGCCCGGCCCCGCGCTCGACGCCGCCACCGTCACGACCGTGTCAATCGTGCGCGGCGCATGGGAAGTGCGCTGCATCCACGTCGAACCGGGCGAGGGCTGGGACCAGGTCACGACTTTGCGCGTCGGTGGGTGGCCCGTCACGCTCGGCACCACCGCTCACCCCACCACGGCTGTCGGGCTGCACGGCTTCACCGCCGCGGGCCTGCACACCGCCCGGGACGCCACGCCGCTTGGGGAACTGACCGCAACGCCGTGGCTCACCGGGTACCCACAAAACAAAAAATGGCTCATCGCGGCGCTCGCCCTCAACGGCGGCGAGCAACCACCGCGGGCAGAAATTGAAGGGCCCGCCGTCCGGGTCACCTGGCCGGACCATGTCACCACCACAACCGCGCTACCCCAATAATCGAAAGGAACGCTCGTGATCAGAAGAAGGATGCTGGCGGCGATGGCGACCGCGGTTGCCATCGCCTTACCGGTGAGCGCATGCGGCTCCGGTGAGGAACCCGCCGCCAACGGTCCCGTCACGCTGAGCGTCAGCGTCTGGAGCCTGGCGTCCACGCCCGAGTTCCAGGTGCTGTTCGACGCGTTCACCAAGGCGAACCCGGACATCACCATCAAGCCGGTGGACATCCTCGCCGCCGATTACCCGACCAAGGTCACGACGATGCTCGCCTCCGGCGACCAGACCGACGTCATCACCATGAAGAACGTCATCGAGTACGCCCGCTACGCCAGCCGGGGCCAGCTCCTGGACATCACCGCGGCGGCGAAGTCCGACACGGCGAAAAAGCTCGGCGGGCTCGACGCGTTCAAGCAGGAGGGCGACAAGTACTACGCGCTGCCCTACCGTCAGGACTTCTGGGTGCTGTACTACAACAAGAAGCTGTTGGAGGCGGCCGGGCAGGCCTTCCCGACCAACCTCACCTGGGACCAGTATGTAGAGCTGGCCAAGAAGCTCACAACGGGCAGCGGCCAGAGCAAGGTGTACGGCACCTACCACCACACCTGGCGCTCGGTCACGCAGGCCATCTCCGCCGCGCAGACCGGCGGCGACCAGCTGAGCGGCGACTACAAGTTCTTCGCCGACCAGTACCGCGCCGCGCTCGCACTGCAGGAGGCCGGCGCCACGCTGGACTTCGGCACCGCCGTGACGCAGAAGACCGGCTACGCCTCGATGTTCGAGACCCAGAAGACCGCGATGATGCCCATGGGCACCTGGTTCATCGCCAAGGTGCTGTCGGAGAAGCAGAAGGGCACCACCAACGTCGACTGGGCGATCGCGCCGATGCCGCAGCGGCCCGGCTCCAGCAAGATCACCACGTTCGGCTCGCCGACCGCGTTCGCCGTCAACAAGAACGCCAAGCATTCCGCGGCGGCGAAGAAGTTCGTGGAGTTCGCCAGCGGCCCGGAGGGCGCCAAGGCCCTTGCCGCGATCGGCATCGTGCCCGCCTACTCCAGTGACGAGATCCTCAAGCAGTACTTCGCCCTGACCGGCATGCCCACCGACGAAATGTCGAAGAAGGCCTTCACGCCGGACAAGGTGAACCTGGAGATGCCGGTCAGCGACAAGACCTCGAAGATCGACACCATCCTCAACGAGGAGCACCAGCTGATCATGGCAAAGCAGAAGTCCGTCGAAGACGGGATCAAGTCTATGGAAACCCGGGTCAAGAACGAGGTCAGCTAGAACGGCGACGGTGGCCCGGAAGGACGACGATGGCACAGCAAAAGTGGCGCAACACCCTGGTCGGCTGGAGTTTCATCCTGCCCAACTTCCTCGGGTTCGTGATCATCAGTCTCGTACCGATGATCGCTGCGTTTGGACTGTCCTTTATGGAATGGGATTCGTTCAACGCGCCGGAATGGGTGGGGCTGGACAACTTCGAGCGACTGCTGCGCGACGAGTCCACCAAAATCGCGCTGTGGAACACGACCTTGTACGCGCTGGGGCACGTGCCGCTGACCATGCTCGCCGCGCTCGGCCTGGCGCTGCTGCTCAACCGCAGGCTCGCCGGGCTCGGGTTCTTCCGGGCCGCCGCCTTCTTCCCCTACATCACGTCGCTGGTGGCCGTGGCCGTGGTGTGGAACATGTTGTTCAACCCGGAGTTCGGGCCGGTCAACCAGTTCCTGCACTTCATCGGCATCGACAACCCGCCGGGCTGGACCACCAGCACGACGTGGGCGATGCCGGCCGTCATCCTCACCAGCGTCTGGCGGGACATGGGGTACTACATGGTGCTCTTCCTCGCCGGGCTGCAGTCCATCCCGCGCGAGTACTACGAGGCGTCCAAGGTCGACGGCGCCACCGGGTGGCAGCGATTCCTGTTCGTGACGCTGCCCGGACTGCGGCCGGTCACGTTCCTTGTGCTGATCCTGCTCACCGTGCAGAGCTTCAAGGTGTTCGACCTGATCGTCGTGATGACCGACGGCGGGCCGGGCCGGGCGACTCTCGTGCTCTCACAACAGATCTACCGCCAGGGCATCATCGAGGGCGAGTTCGGGTACGCGTCGGCGATCTCGTTCGTGCTGTTCCTGCTCGTGCTGGTGCTCACGCTGATCCAGTTCTGGTTCAACAACCGGAGGGAGCGCTCATGATACGCCGGGTCCTGTTGAACGTGATGCTGCTCATCGCGGCCGCCGTGATCCTGGTGCCGTTCCTGTGGATGGTGAGCGCCTCGCTCAAGCGCAACAACGAGGTGTTCACCATCCCGATCGAGTGGGTTCCGCAAAGCTTCCAGTGGAACAACTTCGCCGACATCTGGGAGCGCATTCCGCTCGGGACCTACCTGGGCAACACCGTCCTGCTCAGTGTGGTCATCACGTTTCTTCAGCTGCTGACGGGAAGCTTTGCGGCCTATGGGTTTTCCAAGATGCGCTTCCCCGGCCGGGACGCGCTCTTCTTCGCCTATGTCGCGACGATCGCCGTGCCGTGGCAGGCATACATGATTCCGCAGTACATCATGATGCGCAAAGCCGGGCTGACCGACACCCTGCTGTCGCTGATCCTGCTTCAGGCCTTCGGCGCGTTCGGCGTGTTCCTGATGCGGCAGTACTACCAGACGATCCCCGATGAGCTGTGCGAGGCCGCACGGATGGACGGGCTGACCGAGTACGGCATCTGGGCGCGCATCATCCTCCCGTTGTCGAAACCCGCGCTCGCGAGTCTGGGCCTGCTCACGTTCGTCAACACGTGGAACGACTACATGGGTCCGTTCATCTACCTGACGAGCAACGACCTCTGGACCATCCAGTTGGGACTGCGGTCGTTCGTCGGCCAGTTCGACGCCGACTACGCCATGATGATGACCGGATCCGTGCTGTCGATCCTGCCGATCCTGGTCATCTTCCTGCTCGGCCAACGGTATTTCATCCAGGGCATCGCCACGTCCGGCATGAAAGGCTGACCCGACATGCGTTTGCTCGCCCGCCTCCCGTACGACACCATCTTCAGCACCGTCTATTTCGGACTACGGTTGAACCTGTGCCTTGTGGTGGCGGGCCTGCCGCTGCTGGTCGCGTTGGCTTTGACCGATGCGCCACTGCGTGCTTGGCCGTTCTTCACGGCGCTGTCGGCTATCTGTGGGCCTGCGGTCGCGGCGGCTTTCGCCACCTTTGAGGGCGAAGGCTTTTGGGCGGCCTATCGGGCTTCGTTCTGGCGCGCGCTGGGTGTGGCGGGCGCTGCTGCGGTGGTCGTGATCGTGCTCGCGGTGGACTTCCAGCTCGCGCTCGGCGGGCCGTTCGGCGCGGTCACGCCGATGCTCGCACTGCTCATGGCGTTGGTCGTGGTCGTGGCCATCGCCTGCTTGGTAACACGTGCGGTGCCACGGCCTCGGGTCTTGCTGGCCTACGCGTATTTGTCGATTCGGAAATGGTATCTGAGCGCGGCCAATCTCGCCGTGCTCGGCGTGCTCGCGGTCGCGATCGTGGGACGTCCGGCGGTCGGACTGTTTCTGCTGCCCGCACCCGTGCTCTATGTCGTGTGGGCCAACACCCGCCACATCACTGCCTAGTCACTGCCTAGGAGGGGAAATGAACCGCCGCTCCATTCCGCATTATCTGTCCGCATTGGTCACCACGGTCGCGCTTGGAATCTTCCCGGTTGCGGCGAACGCCGCCGATCCCATCCCGGAAGTGGTCGTGCGGCCCGATCCGTCCTATCAGCACCCGACGTGGGAGGGTTGGGGAACCAGCCTGGTCTGGTTTGCCAACGCCACCGGCGGCTATCCCGACGAGATCCGCACGAGGCTGGTCGATCTGATGTTCGGCGAGGACGGTCTGCGACTGAACATCGCCCGGTACAACATCGGCGGTGGCAACGCGCCGGATGTGCGCACCGATTACATGAAGATGGGCGCCACGATGCCCGGCTTCTGGAAGGCGCCACCGGGCACCACCCGCAACGACATGGACTGGTGGGACGCGGACAACCCCGACCACTGGAACTGGGACGCCGACGCCAACCAGCGCTGGTGGGTCGACCAGATCAAGGACCGGGTCGACCAGTGGGAGGCGTTCAGCAACTCACCGCCCTACTTCCAAACGGTCAGCGGCTATGTTTCCGGCGGCTTCAACTCCAGCGCCGATCAGATCCGCGCCGACCGCGTCGACGAATTCGCCGATTATCTGGTACGCGTCACGGAAGCACTGGAAGCGGCGCACGGCATCGAGTTCGACGCGATCGAGCCGCTCAACGAGCCCAACACTCCATATTGGGGTACGCAACTCGGCCCCGACGGCCAGCCGACCGGCGGCCGGCAGGAGGGCGCGCACGCCTCGCCGGGCCTGCAGCAGCAGGTGATTCTCGCGCTGGCGCGACGGCTCGAAACCGCCACGACGCAGGCACAGCTCGCCGCGATGGACGAGACCAACTCGTCGCTGTTCACGACGAACTGGAACGGATACAGCCCGCAGACCCGCGCGGTGATCGACCGGCTCAACGTGCACACCTACGGCACGGGCCAGCGCACGTCGGCCCGCGATGTCGCCAAGGGCGCGGGCAAGCCGCTGTGGATGAGCGAGGTCGACGGCACGTGGGGCAGCGGGCAGAGCTTCACCAGCATGGAGCCGGGCCTGGGCATCGCTGAGCGGATCGTCAACGACATCCGGGAGCTGGAACCGTCCGCGTGGGTGCTGTGGCAGCCGATCGAGGACTACAACCCGCAGCACGCCGGGAACGGCAACTGGGGCACCGTCCAGATCCCGTTCGACTGCGGCGCGGACGCCACGCTGGCGAGCTGTCCAATTAGGATCAACACCAAGTTCCACACGATCCGGAACTTCACCCACTACATCCGGCCCGGCGATCGGGTCGTGAAGGTGAACGACACGGCGAGCGTGGCAGCGGTTTCGGCGAGCGGCAAGGCGGCCACCGTCGTGCACGTCAACACCACGACCGGCCAGCGGCGCGTGACGCTCGACCTGTCGCGCTTCGCGCACATCGCTCCCGGTGCGACGGTCACGCCGATCGTGTCGGATGCGTCCGGAGGCTTGGTGCGCAAGGATCCGATCCCGGCCGGCGGGTCTTTTGTCGTGCCGCCGAAGTCCGTGACGACGTTTGTGATCGATGGTGTGTCCGGGGTCGCGGCCGATGCGGCGTGGTTCCAAAGTGGACATGTTTATCGGCTGCAGGGCGTCGCGAGCGGCAGGTCGCTGACGCCGTCTGACGCGTCTGTTGTCATCCGCACGAGCGATGCGGCGGCCGCCGACCAGCTGTGGCGGATCGAGTCTTTGACGGGCGGTGTCACCAACCGCGAACGCTATCTGCTGAGCAATGCCGATCGACTTTTGGTGGTACGAGACAACGCCCTCGCACTGCAGGCGCGCAGCGAGGCGCTGGCGGCCGACCCGGCCGCTCAGTGGATGCTGTCGACCACCGGAGACGGGACCTACACCCTCGTCAATGTGGGGACCGGGCGGCTGGCCGATGTGGTTGGACAGTCCACTGCGGACGGTGCGCTGGTCGGGACCTTCACTCCGACATCGGGCAACAACCAGCGGTGGACCGTGTTTGACGAGACCGTGCTCGGTACCGTGGACGCCTCGGTTTTCACTACACCCGGCAGACCGCCGGTGCTGCCTTCCACGGTGACCCCCGTCTATCGAGACGGGGCGCGCGGTTCGCTGCCGGTGGTCTGGAAGGAGCAGCCGGACCGGCCGTGGCCCGCGTCGGGCACGTTCAAGGTGCCCGGCACGGTGTCGGATCCGCTCGGCCGGACCGTCAGGGCATGGGCCGTGGTCACGGTCGACACCATCGTCGCGACGGAACCGGCGCGCGCCAAGGCATTCCAGGGCGGGACCGCGCAACTGCCGACCACGGTGACAGGCATTGGAGCACGCGGCGCGCGGACGACGCTGCCGGTGACATGGCAGCCCGCGCCGGCGTTCGACCAGATCGGCGTGGTGGAGGTGGCCGGCACGGCACAGGTACCGGACGGCAGCACCGTTCCGGCCACCGTGCGGGTGCAGGTGACGGCGCCGGTCGAGGTCAATGCGGCGACTGGGGCGGGTGTGCAGGCCAGCGCCACATACACCGAGAGCGGCTACTCGGCCGACCGGCTGCGCAACGGTGACACCGGCGACAAGGGCTGGTCGAACTGGCGATCCGGCACCAAGAACCCGTCCGACACGCTCACCTTCGCGCTGCCCGCCGCGGCCCAGGTGACCCGGGTCGGTGTGCACTTCTTCCGCGACGGCAACAACGACAGCTACGCCCAGTCGCTGCGCGTCGAGGTGCGCGACGCACAGGGCGCGTGGGTCCAGGCGAGCAACGAGATCACGGTCCGGGGCGGTTCGCCCGCGCCCGTCATCGACGTGCCGCTCGCGGGTGCGGCCACCAACGGTGTGCGGGTGGTCCTCACCGCCCGGCCCAACATGTGGATGACCGTCGCGGAGGTGCAGATCTTCGCTCGTGCGCCGGGCCGGTCCGCCGACCCGGCCGCCGGGTCCATCACGGTCAAGGGACGCAGCCTGCCCGGCTTCGACCCGGCGATAACGGAGTACACAGTGGACCCGGCGCTGACCGGTGAGGTCACGGCAACCGCCCGCGACCCCTACGCCACGGTCGCCGTCGTCCAGGCCGGGCCCGACCGCACGGCCACCGTGACCGTGACCAGCGAAGACGGGACCCAGACCCGAACATACACCCTGCGGTTCGGCTCATAGCACCGATAGGGTCGTAGCCCGCGGTGCCGCTCGCTCCTATATGGAGTGAGCGGCACCGCGGGCTCGCGTGTGGATAGGCTGAGTGGTGGTCACCATCGATGAAAGGGAGACCCCATGGAATTGGGTGTAGGACTGCCCACGTCAGGAGAATTGGCAACACCGGAAAACATCGCGCGAGTCGCGCAGGAGGCCGAACGGCTGGGCTATGCCGCGCTGTGGACATACGAGCGGCTGTTGCGGCCGATGGAGGAGTTTTCGATATTCGGCGGGCCACCGCAACGCGTTCCGGAGATCTATCAGTCGGTGTACGAACCGCTGGAGACCCTCAGCTACGTGGCCGCGCTCACTGAGCGGATCAAGCTGGGCACCAGCATCGTTGACGCCCTGTTCCACGTGCCGGTGGTGTTGGCCAGGCGGTTTGCCACGCTCGACCGGCTCAGCGGCGGCCGGGTCATCGCCGGGCTCGGCCAGGGCTGGATGCCACACGAGTTCGAGACCGCCAACGTGCCCATGAGCCGGATCGGCGCCGGCATGGACGAGGTCGTTGCGGCGATGCGCGCCTGCTGGGGACCCGATCCGGTCGAGTACGAGGGCCGTTACTACCGCATCGCGCCGTCGGAGGTGAACCCCAAACCGGTACAGAATCATGTGCCGATCCTGCTCGGTTCGACCACCCCCAAGGGTGTGCGACGGGCCGCCCGGATCGCCGACGGCGTCAACCCGATCGCCTTTTCCGAGGAAAGCCTGCTCGGGCTCGTCAAGGAGTACCACGACGCCGTGACCGAGCTGGGCCGCGACCCGGCGACCGCCCCGGTTTACGTGCGGGCCAATGTGCCGATCACCAGCGAGCCGCTGGGCGCCGACCGGCCGTACCTCGGCGGCTCACCCCGGCAGATCGCCGACGATCTGTCCATGTTGGACGGTGTCGGCGTGCACCACGTGCTGTTTTCCAACATGGCGCCGACCGGCATCGACGGGGAGATCCGGTTGCTGGCCGAGCTGCGCGAGGCGGTCGGGTAAACCCTCCCGGCCGGATGGCGGCCTTCGGCGGTACTGTACATAACGGGCAACCAGCCGGTCGATCGCCGCGGCCGCCTCCGGCTCCCGCAGGCCGGGCACCCGGCCGGTGCCGTCGGCGCGCACCCACCACGGCGCGGCCATCGACGCTACCCGCTCCCTGCACGCGCCGGGCATGATTCGCCCACAGGCGGGGTAAATCGACCAAGTGACGGCTACGGATACCACTGAATCGGCCAGAGGGTCCAGGACGTTCTTTGGCCAGCCGCCGTTCTTGGCGAACCTGTTCGGCATCGAGCTGTGGGAACGTTTTTCGTTCTACGGCATGCAGGGAATTCTGCTGATCTACCTGTACTACACGGTGGAGCAGGGCGGGCTGGGCATCGACCGGGGCGCCGCGACCAGCATCGTCGGCGCGTACGGCGGGACGGTCTATCTGTCGACGGTCGTCGGGGCGTGGCTCGCCGACCGGCTCTTCGGCGCGGAACGCGTGCTCTTCTACAGCGCGATCCTGGTGATGGCGGGCCACATTTCGTTGGCCCTGCTGCCCGGCCTGGTCGGGGTGGGCACCGGTCTCGTGCTGGTGGCGCTGGGCAGCGGAGGTGTCAAGGCCAACGCGACCTCGCTGG
Source organism: Allorhizocola rhizosphaerae (assembly GCF_003426775.1). Classification (GTDB taxonomy): domain Bacteria; phylum Actinomycetota; class Actinomycetes; order Mycobacteriales; family Micromonosporaceae; genus Allorhizocola; species Allorhizocola rhizosphaerae. The sequence continues at coordinate 18,386 of NZ_QJUG01000133.1, forward strand.
TCGGCTCGCTGTACGCGGAGGACGACGATCGCCGCGACGCCGGGTTCTCCCTGTTCTATCTGGGCATCAACGTTGGCGCGCTGCTCGGGCCGCTCGTGACCGGGCTGCTGCAGAAGAACATCGGATTCCACGTCGGGTTCGGTGCGGCTGCGGTGGGCATGGCGCTGGGGCTGATGCAGTATGCGATTGCGCGTCGCCGTGTTCGGCCGCAGGCTCATGAGGTACCACATCCGCTCGCACGTCAGCATCGCAGACCGCTGGCCGCGGCCGCGGCCGGAGCCGTCGTGGCGCTGGCGTTGCTCGCCTGGGCGGGACTCCTTCCGCTGCAACGGTTGTCCACCATCGTGGTGGTGCTCAGCGGCCTGGCCGCGATCGGCTATTTCGTGGTCATTTTGCGCAGCCACGCCATCACCGCGGTGGAGCGGCGCCGGGTGCTGGCGTTCATCCCCATGTTCGCGGCCAGCGCGGTCTTCTGGTCGCTGTATCAGCAGCAGTTCACCGTGGTGACCATCTATTCGGACACCCGGCTGGACCGCAACATCTTCGGATGGCAGATGCCGGTGCCATGGGTGCAGTCGATCAACCCGATCTTCATCATCCTGCTCGCCGGGGTGTTCGCCGCCATCTGGACCAGACTCGGCCCGCGACAACCGTCGACGCCGGTCAAGTTCGCCGCCGGAACCGCGCTCATGGGTGTGGCGTTCCTGTTGTTCCTGCCGCTGGCCGGGGGCGGACCAAACAGCGCTCCCCTGCTCGCGCTGATCGGCATCCTATTCGTCTTCACCCTCGCCGAGCTCTTGCTGTCGCCGGTGGGCCTGTCGTTGTCGACCAAACTCGCCCCGAGGGCGTTCCGGACCCAGATGGTTGCTCTGTTCTTCCTGTCCGTCGCGCTGGGCACGGCCATGGCCGGCACGCTGGCCAAGTACTACAACGAGAGCAACGAGGCCCCGTACTTCGCCGCATTGGGTGCGGTGGCGATTGCGCTTGGGGTCGCGCTGTGGGCCCTGAACCCGTTGCTGCGCCGGATGATGAGCGGGGTCAGATAGTCACCGATATTCGGGCAGCCCGGTGTCGGTGGCCAGGCTGCCAGGCTGGTGTTGACCGGGCGGGAGGAGCGTTTCCCCGCGCTGGCCGCCTTGGTCGCCATGGGCGGCGGCAAATATCAGGCGCTCAGCTTCGGGATCGATCGGATCCTCGATGGGGTCAGGGTGCTCATCGAATCACGCCTCCGTGATGGCTCTGAGCACTCAGTGTGACGGCGTTCGCCGACCGCGCGCTCATCTATTTGTAGCGACGTGCACGGGGAGCAGGGAGACGCGATCATGCCATCGGACATCGCCCGGCTGCGCGCACAAATCGCCCGCCAACGATATGCACTATCGCAGCTGGATGTCGTCGAGGCCGCCGAGCACCTGGTGCGCAGCCATCATCGGCAACTGCTCGACGACGAGCTGGCCGAACTTCACAAGGAGCTCGTCCGGGCTCAGCGGACGCTGGACTTGGCCCGCGACGGCAACGATCTGAACTTCATCGTGGTCGCCGAAGAAGACACGTGCCGGGTTCAACGCCAAGTCACCCTGCTGCAACGCCAAAGCCGCGAGCACGATGTGGCCGCCGCGAAGGTGCGTTCGGCCTATCTCGCGCAGCGCCAGCAACTGGTGGAGCTGGTCAACCAGCTGCAGCACCTGCTCGTGCGCACCATCCGCCGCGCGCCATAACCTGCCTGCCTATTGGCGTTGCCGCCCGCGAGACCCTAGCATCGAGCCGAGTCGATGATGAAACGGAGTCTCGCATGAAGCGAATGAGGTCATTGCTGGCCGTCGGTGTGCTGATCGCCGGGGCGGTCGTCATCATGCCGGTGACGGCATCTGGCAGCACGGATAGCACGGGCGGCAGTTGTGCCCGGCGCGCGACGCTGTTCTGCGAAGACTTCGAGTCACTGCCCGGCGGCGGGCCGAGCACGCTCGCCTGGGGCATCGACACCCGGCACGGCAAGCTGAGCGTGGAGCGGCTGCGCGCCGGCCGCGGCGGCAAGGTGCTGCACGTGCACACCAGGGGCAACGGCATGGCATTCCTCAAGGTTTACGACTTCGCCGCGCCCGGCAACAGCTTCTACGGTCGCGTCCGGGTGAAGGTCGACGCCTTCCCCAGCGCGCCCGACTGGGCCCACTTCACGCTCATCGAGGTGACCGGCTCCGGCAGCAGGGAAATCGTGCGGCCGCTCGGCGGGCAGTTCGCGCCGACCGTGGGGCCGGGCAAGACGTTCTGGGGCGTGGGCGCCGACGGCGGCCCGACCGGAGACTGGACCAACTGGCGCGAGTCCGCGCCGACGGCCACCGACCGCTGGCTGTGCGTGGAATACCAGTGGTACGCACCGGACAACAGGATCTCGATCTGGATCGATGGCGTGGCGAAGCCCGACCTGACCGTCTCCACCACCAACCACGGCGGCGCGGCGACCGATTTCATCCTGCCCACCGCGGACACGATCAAGATCGGTTGGCAGCTCTACCAGGGCGACCCCATGCCCGACCACTATGACCTGTGGCTGGACGACATCGCCATGGCGACCAGCCGGCTGGGCTGTTAGGCGGTCACCGCAAACGCTACGCGCTGAACCCCAATAGTTCGGGGACCGCGTCCGGCGGGCCGGACTCCACGACGCGGGTCAGGGTCAGGCCCGCGTCGAGGGTGATGGCTCGCATCGACGCGCACGTTGCCCGGTGGAGATGTCCGCCCCGATGGGCCGCCAGCCCAACTCCCGCAGCATCGGTGCCCGTGCTCCCGTGCCGCAGCAGATGTCCAGGCACACCGAGCCATCCCCTGAGCCGTCCCCCGAGCCGAGGAGGGTGCGCAGCATGTCGGGAGTGGAGCGGGCAAGTCGACGATCGCCCACCGACTCGCGGATCGCTACGGTTGGCGTCTGTACGCGACTGACGACGTGATGCGGGATCACGCGGGGCGCACCACGCCTGCGGAGGCGCCCTTCCTGCACAAGTTCATCGCCATGGACATGGATGAGCGATGGGTGAACCGGTCCCCGGAAGTCATGCTTGAGACATTCCACTGGTTTCGGGGCGAAGGCTTCGGTCTGATCGTCGAAGACCTCCTTCGCCTGCCGCAGCAACCGTGCGTCATCGTCGAGGGCTTCCGGCTACTGCCGCACCTCGTGAAACCGCTGCTGGCTGCTCCTGCGCACGCCGTTTGGCTCCTTGCCACACCTGATTTCCGCCGGCTCGCCATCCAGAGTCGGGCGGTACCAGGGGAAGGGTTCGTATGGAAGACCAGCGATCCGGCAAAGGCCGGCCGCAACATCGCCGAACGCGAGCGCATGTTCACAAGACGACTCCAGGAGGAAGCCGAGCGTCTCCAACTGCCCACCATTCAGGTGGACGCCACGATGACCGAAGATGATCTCTGCGGACAAGTGACCAGCGCGTTTGGACTCTGACTGCGGCTGGCACCCGCAACCCGACTTCGACCGGATGCGGGCACAGGTCAACGCCGGCGCCTTGCGCTGGAAGGTCAGCGGCAACCCTGCCCAGGCGACACCGCGCGACATCCTCAACGCGCGGTTGGCGCCTGACGACAATCACCTGCGACGCCGACCGGTTCCTCGCGGCGGGCACCTATGGCTACCTGCATGTTTAGCCGGTAGTGCGCTGGGTACGCCGGGGCCTCCCCCGGGGCAAACTAGGGGAATGGATCGCTGCGCTTCAGGGGTTGGGGCGCAGCGATCCCGCTACGCGCCTGAGGCTGGCACGATGGCGGCCCCAACCGTAGTGACTGCTTGCCATCGGTTGCCGATGCGGTAGAAGCGCATGCCCGAGAACGTGTTGCCGTTGAGCCCGTTGTCGGCCTTGTCGTTGGCGTAGGCTGCGGTCGCGTCCCAGGGCACGGCGATGATGGTGCGGGGGCAAGCTTTTGTTTCATGCCCGCGAAGCGGGCGGCCGGCGCTAAGCAGACGCCAAGCTCGCCCTTTCCGCTTGGTACACGGCTGCCGCCTCGGCGTCGCCCATCTCCTCGCAGATCTCCGCCAGCGTGGTCAGCATCTCGGCGACCCGTTTGGGCATGCCCAAGCGGCGCCAGATGGCCAGCGCCTCCCGGAAGTGCGTCGCGGCCGACACCAGCTCACCCCGGTTGCGGGCGACCCGGCCGAGCACGGATATCGAAGTGCCCACGCCCCAGGGCTGGCCGATGAGCCGGAAGTGCTCCAGCGACCGGTTCGCCAGCCGCTCCGCCTCGCCGTCGCGGCCCTGGCCGGCATACAGCAAAGCCAATATCACGCCGGTCGTGGCGACCAGGCGGTCCGCTCGCAGGCGCGAGACCATGGCGTGCGCCTCCAGCAAGGGCTCTTCCGCCTCGGCCAGCCGCCCTGCGTCGCGCAGCTGCACGCCGTGCACATGCAGCACCCACGAGCGCATGATATCGGCCATCTCCAGGGTCCCCGCCCGTTCGAGCAAGGCCAGCGCCTCGGCCGGCCGGCCGGCGTCGCGCAGCGTGAGCGACAGCTCGGTCAGCGCATCGGCGAGCACCTCCGGGTCGCCGGCCTCCTCGGCCGCGGCCACTGCCTGCTCGCCGAGCTCGACCGCTTGCGGTAGGTCGCCGACCATCCGGGCCAGGTGACCCGATCGCGCCATGAGGCAGCCGATCCCCCGCGCGTCGCCCAGCTCCCTGTACAGCGTGCTGGCCCGGTCGATGGTCGTTTGCGCGGCGGCGAAATCGTCGCGCGTGTTTTGCGCGTGCGCCATCCGGTGCAGCAGGCACGCTTCGCCGCGCCTGTCCCCGGCCTTGACGGCTGCGCGAAGCCCGTTGCGCAGCAGCCAATCCCGCTCGTCGAGATATCCCACCAGGTCGAGGTATCCGTCCAGGCGCTGGGCGATCGTCCACGCCGCAACGCCGCGACCCGAGTCGGCCGCCTGCCGGACGGCCACCGTCAGCGCGCCGCGCTCGTCGGCGAACCATGTCATCGGGTCGGCGGCCGTCGCCCGGAGGATGCCCGGCGATGGCGACCACAGCGGTGCGGGCTCCGGGTCGGCGGCGTGCCGGCGCAGCCCGTCATCGGCGGCGGCCGCGACGGCGTG
>NZ_QJUG01000134.1 GCF_003426775.1 Allorhizocola rhizosphaerae
GGCAACGCGGCTGCCGTGCGGGAGGCGCTGGGCCGGCTCATCGAGCGGCTCGACGGCGCGGCGGAGTTGCTCGCCAGGCGCGACCCGATCCCCGCGGTGCGGCAGTGGGCGCAGGAGGGGCATGAGACCCGGCTGGCGTGGCCGCCCGATCCGGGGCGCCCGCAGCAGGTGCCGGTCAGCGCCGAGATGCTGCTGCGACTGGGCCGCGCGGGCGGCTGGATTACGAAGGTCGATCCGGACAGGCGGAACGTCACGGGCTTCCTGCCAGTTAGGTGATACATGAGCGAGGGCTTGCCCGAGCGAATCATTTGGCATCCTCCGCTTAGTGAAGCGGAGGTAGGCCATGGCGGCGAGGGCTTGCCCGAGCGAATCATTTGGCATGCCCCGCGAAGCGAAGCGGAGGGTAGGCCATTGAGCAGGCCTTGCCTGCGGGAGCCGCATCCGGTGCGGGCCGGGGCGGTGCTCGCCGGGAGCTTGGCCGCGGGCGCGTGGCTGCTGTCGTTCGGGCTACTCAGCGTGACGCTGCGTGGCTATCTGTCATGGACGTTGTTCGCCGGGTCGGTGGCCTGGCTGTCGGCTATTGTCCTTGCGCACGCCGGGAATCGGGGCGCCGCAGTGGGCGTAGCTGCGGCAACGGGTGTCGCGTGGGCCGTGGCGGCGCTGTCGGTCCTCGCCGTTTGGGTGCGTCAAGGCTTCTGGCCGGTATGAAGCGGCGCGCTCGCAGATTACGATGAGTATCACCGGTCGTTGTCAATGAGGGACATTGTCACTAGGGAACCGTCAATAGCGACACTGTCAACAGGACAGGAACATCGACACTTGGGGGAGTCACGTGTCCTTGGTTAGCTCCGCGCACTTTGCCGCCGCCGTTGTCCGCGGCAAATCGGGGTGGACCGCATCCGAGCTCGACCTCGACGGCCTCGCGGACATCGACGAGGTCGCCGACCAGCTGCGCGACGTCGACCCCGACGCCAACGTCTCCCTGTTGTTCGTCGAGGCCGATGACGCCTATCTGGTGATCCTGCGCCTCGACGAGGGCGAGGATCTGCGGGTCTTCGGCTCCGATTCGGTGTTCGCCGAGGAGTCGCGGCTGGGCGCGCTGCTGCTCAGCGACGTCGAGTCGCCGGCCGTCGAGATCGATCTGGACCTCGAGCTGGAGGAGGGCGTGCCGGCCGACGAAGACGACGACGATGCCGACGACAAGCCCGCCGCCGATCCGACCGTCGACCCCGTCGGCGACGCCGACCTCCTGTCGGACCTCGGGGTCTCGGCGCACAAGCTGCTTCAGCTCTGCGCCACGGACGGGATGCTGCCCGCGGACGTCACCGCCGAGCTGTGCCAGATGATCGGCTGTGGCGACGAGGTCGAAGAGCTGCGTGAGTCGTAGCCGGTTCGAGCCGCTGATGCGGCGGGCGCTGGCGGTCGCCGCGGCGTCGCGCGACGACGTGCCGGTCGGGGCGGTCGTGTTCGACCCGGCGGGCCGGGAGCTCGCGGCCGGGCACAACGAGCGCGAGGCGACCCACGACCCGACTGCACACGCCGAAATCGTGGCGCTGCGCCGGGCCGCCGCCGTGAAAAAGTCGTGGCGGCTGGACGGGTGCACGATCGTGGTCACGGTCGAGCCGTGCACGATGTGCGCGGGCGCGATCGTGCTCGCACGGGTTGCCACGGTGGTGTTCGGCGCGTGGGAGCCGAAGACCGGCGCGGCCGGGTCGCTGTGGGACGTGTTGCGGGACAGGCGGTTGAACCACCGGCCCGAGGTCTATGGCGGTGTGCTTGACCAGGAGTGCGCGGCGCTCATGCGGGATTTTTTCCGCTGAGCACGCTCCGCTCGGCCGCCCAATAATCGGATGCGGCGTCCACCTATCGCGTGACGGGAATCGCCCCGGATAGGTGCGGCTTGCCCGTGCGCGCGTCGAAGAGGCGGAATTCGCCTGCGGTGTAGGCGAATCCGACCTTGGCTGGAAGATAGATGGGCAGTTTGAACGACACGTCCACGGTGAGGCGGTCGCCCGGCAGGCGGCCTTCGAGCGCGGCCAGGCAGCGAGCCTTGCTCCACATGCCGTGCGCGATCGGGCGTTTGAAGCCGAACAGGCGTGCGCCGATCAGGGACGTGTGGATGGGGTTGCGGTCGCCGGAGACTCGGGCGTAGGCCGTGCCCACCTCGGGACCGACACGCCAAATCGCGTGCGGCACAGGCGGTTCCGGCGACTCCCGGCTGGAGTCGCCGGCGCGGGTGATGCGCAGATAGGTCGAGACGTCGCGCCAGACGGGTGTGCCGCCCGCCTCGGCCGTCGTGACGAGGTCGAATTGCGTGCCGCGCGGATGGTCACGCAAACCCTCAGCGTGCGCGGTGAGCGTGAGCCGGTCGTCGGTCGTGAGCGCCCGTTCCTGCTCGATCCGGTTGGCGATGTGCACCAGCCCGACGACCGGGAACGGGAAATCCGCGCGGGTCATCACGCCCATCGCGAGCTCGAACCCGAGCACATGCGGGTAGGTCGCGGGCAGCCGATCGCTCGTGCGAAACCCGCACACGCGTTGATATGCGGCCAGGTGAGCCGGGTCCACTGCCACCTCGCGCGAAAGCGCCACGCCCGGCAGTTCGGCGGGGCGTGAGCGCGGGATCAGCGTGAGCGCTGCCTTGGCGTACATCGCCTCACGCCCCCAACAGCATCTGGCCGCACACCCGCACGACGTTGCCGCTCAGCGAAGCCGATCCGGGCGCGGCGAACCACGCCACGGTCTCGGCCACGTCCACCGGGAGGCCACCCTGCGACATGCTGTTCATCCGGCGTCCGGCCTCGCGCACGAACAGTGGCATCTTCGCCGTCATCGCGGTCTCGATGAAGCCGGGCGCGACGGCGTTGGCGACAAAGCCTTGGGCGGCGAGGGATCGCACCCAGCCGATGACGCCCGCCTTGCTGGCGGCATAGTTGGTCTGGCCACGGTTGCCCGCGATGCCGGCGATCGACGCCACGCCGATGATGCGCGTGCCGTTGTCGATCAGGCCCTGGGCGAGCAGCGTCTCGGTGACCCGGATGGGTGCGATCAGGTTGACGCCGAGCACGGCGTCCCACTGGGCCGGGTCCATTTTGGCCAGCGTCTTGTCGCGCGTGATGCCGGCGTTGTGCACGACGATGTCGAGCCGGTCGCGTCTGGACTTGAGCTGGGTGGCCAGCCTCGACGGCGCGTCGGCCGACGTGAGGTCGAGCTGGAGCGCCTCGCCGCGCACCTGGTTGGCGACGCGGGCGAGGTCTTGGCCGGCTGCGGGCACGTCGAGGCAGATGACGTGGACGCCCTCGCGGGCAAACACGCGGGCGATCTCGGCGCCGATGCCGCGGGCGGCTCCCGTGACGAGCGCGACCCGGCCGGCCGGCTCGGAGTAGGACTCCCTCGGCGGACCGACGGCTATCGTCTGGCCGCTGACATAGGCCGATTTCGCGCTGAGTAGGAAGTCCAATGTGGACCGGGCGGCCTCCAACGAGGAGGACAGGCGCACCAACTGGGCCGTGGTGCCCCGCCCGAACTCCTTGCCCACGCTGCGCACGAACCCGTCGAGGGCTTGCTGAGCGGCGTTCACCTCGGTCGTGCCGAGCACGATCACCCGGCCGTTCGGAGTCAGCGAGCGGGCCACGGGATGGAAGAAGTCGTAGAGCTCCCTGAGACTTTCGGGAGTGCTCAACTGCGTACCGTCAAAAATCAGAGCGTGGAAGCGGTCGGCGTCGGCCGCGGGATAAAGCTGGCGCAGCGCGGCGGCATGCGGCCCGTCGGAAATCAGCACCGGGCCGGGCACGATCGGGTCACCCTCGCGCCACCTCTTCAGCTGTGGCGGATCGGGCAGCCCGAGCCGCTTCACCAGCGGCCTGCCCACTCCGGACCTCGCGAAACTTGTATACCGGTCGCCCATGGGGTACACCTTACGCGTGAGTAACCGTGTGGCCATTCTAGGCGGCAACCGAATTCCGTTCGCGCGTTCCAACGGCAGATACGCTCGGGCGTCCAACCAGGACATGCTGACCGCGACGCTGGACGGGCTGGTGGCCCGGTTCGGCCTGGCCGGGCAGCGGCTCGGGGAGGTGGCCGCGGGCGCGGTGCTCAAACACTCCCGCGATTTCAACCTGACGAGGGAATCCGTGCTCGGAAGTGGGCTGTCGGCGCAGACACCCGCGGTGGACATCCAGCAGGCGTGCGGCACGGGACTGCAGGCGATCACCTACCTCGCCAACAAGATCGCGCTGGGGCAGATCGAGGTCGGAATCGGTGGAGGCGTTGACACCACCTCGGATGCCCCGCTCGCGCTCAACGAGGAGCTGCGGCGCACGCTGCTCGACATCCGGGCCGCCCGCACCCCCGGGGCGCGGCTCAAGGCGGCCATCGGGCTGCGTCCACTGCAACCGTTCAAACCGGAGCTTCCGCGCAACGCCGAGCCGCGGACGGGCATGTCCATGGGCGAGCATGCCGCCATCACGGCCGCCCAGTGGGACATCGGGCGGGAGGAGCAGGACGAGCTCGCCCTTGACTCGCATCGCAAACTGGCGGCCGCATATGAGCGCGGATTCTTCGACGATCTCGTGACGCCCTATCTGGGCCTCACCCGCGATCAAAATCTGCGCCCGGATTCATCTCTGGAAAAGCTGAGTGCTTTAAAACCAATATTCGGTACCACGATGACGGCCGGCAATTCGACGCCGCTCACGGACGGGGCGGCGCTGGTGCTCCTGTCGACCGATGAGTGGGCCGCTTCGCGCGGGCTGCCTGTGCTCGCCCACTTCGTGGATGCCGAGACGGCCGCGGTGGACTTCGTCTATGGGGACCCGCAGCCGGAGGGTCTGCTCATGGCGCCGGTGCAGGCCGTGCCGCGGCTGCTGGACCGGCTCGGGTGCAAGCTGCAGGACTTCGACTTCTACGAGATCCATGAGGCGTTCGCGTCGCAGGTGCTCGCGACGCTGCGCGCGTGGGAGGCCAACGGGCTGGGGACCATCGACCGGGCGCGGCTCAACGTGAACGGCTCGTCGCTCGCGGCCGGGCACCCCTTCGCGGCCACGGGCGGCCGCATCGTCGCGACCGCCGCGAAACTGTTGGCGGAGAAGGGATCCGGCCGCGCGCTCGTCTCGATCTGCGCGGCGGGCGGCCAGGGAGTCGTGGCCGTCCTCGAACGCTGACCCTCGCCCGGCCCGCCGGCTGATCGGACAAATGGTTCAGTATGTCCTCGCTAACGTCGGTGGGCGAGCTCCTTGACGGCGGGTGGGGCGGTGGCGGACGTGGGTGGCTTCGGCTTGCGCGACAACAGGCCCTGGGCGATCGCGACGCCGGTCAGGACGATCAGCGCGCCGACGGGCTGGTTCCACGTCAGGGACTCACCGAGCACGAGGATGCCGAGCACGGTCGCGACCACGGGGATGAGGTAGGTCACGTAGGAGGCGGTCGACGCGCCCGCCATGCTGATCACGCGCATGTTGAGCGCGAACGCCACACCGCTGCCGAACGCGCCCAGCGCGAGGATTGAGCCGATCACGTCCCAGCCCCAGGTGGTCGGCGCGGGCGGCGGGCCGGCCAGGATGAGCGCGGCGATGGTCGAGGCGATCGCCGCGATGATCACCTGGACGGCGGCCAGTGCCACTCCGGACGCCGATGAGCGACCCGTGACATACCGCTTGAGATAGGGAATGGCCACCCCGTAGCAGAGCGCGGCGACCCCGCACATCAACTGACCCACGATGCTGGACGCCGAGGCGTCCCAGAAACCGAGCACGGTGAGCACGCCGCCGAACCCGAGGGTGAGACCGATCGCCCCGCGCGCGGTGAACCGCTCGATCCGATAGACCAGCACGGCGAACGGCAGCACCCACAGGGCGGCCGTCGCGTTCCAGATGCCGGCCACGATGCTGGACACGCGCTCCTCGCCGTAGGCAAACAGCGCGAACGGGATCGCCGAGCCGATGATGCCGGGCACGAGCATGTGCAGCCAGAGGCGGCGGTCGCGGGGCAGCCGCTCACGCGTGATGAGCAGGATCGCGAGCAGGGCGAGCGCACCAACGATCAGCCTGCCCGCCCCGACCCAGGTCGGGTGCAGCTTGCTGACACCGATCTTGATGAAGATGAACGACGCTCCCCAGATCACCGCGTTGGCGAGGAAGGCGGGTATCCATTTGTCAGGGGCGGATGGTGATCTCACTCCTGACACTCTGCCACGGGGGTACGACAAAACGCGTGCGGTTTTCGGACACCTCACAGGGCTTCTTCGTTCCTGCTGAAGCAAGTCGCGGGCGGACCGCCCCTGGGAGCGGCGTCTTCCCTCCCGATCTTGACCCGCTCCGTGGATCAGAGATCGCTCGGTCCGGACGCCGCCGGGCGATCCGAGATCCCGCCAATGGCGCGGGCGGCCGGATGTAAAGCTCGGTGCGGGTTGTCGGTCGTTTCGGCTAAGTTCGTCGCCATGGAACAACGACGTGTAGACGATCTCGCTAATAGTTACGTTGATGAATGGGCCGCGCTGTCCCCCACCGGCGCGACCTATGTCGGCATCGAGGGCTACGACGATCAGCTGGACGATCTGACCCGGGCGGGCTATGAGGCTCGGGCCGACCTCGATCGCCGCACGCTGGCCGCACTCGAGCAGATCGAGCCGATCGACCAGCGCGAATTTGTGGCCAAGGAGGGGATGAAGGAGCGCCTCGCGCTCGCGCTCGCCCGGTTCGACGCCGGCGAGACCACCAGCGAGCTGAGCGTGATCTCCAGCGGACTGCACGAGTCGCGCCAGGTCTTCGACCTGATGCCGACGTCAGGCGGGCAGGCGGCGGAAAACGTCGCGGCCCGGCTCGACAAGCTCCCGGTCGCATTGGAGGGTTACAAGCGCACGCTGCTCGACGCGGCAGCGGAGGGCCACGTCGCCGCGCGGGCGCAGATCCTCGAGGTGGTCAAGCAGTGCGAGATCTGGACCAGCCGCGACGGTGACGACTTCTACCGTGGCCTGGCGGCCCGGGTCGAGGCCGACGGCGCGCTGCGCACGCGCATCGACCGGGCGGCGGAGGCGGCCAACGCGGCGACTGTCGCGTTCGGACAGTTCCTGCGCGACGAGCTGGCCCCGCTCGGCCGGGACAAGCAGGCGGCCGGGCGCGAGCGCTACGAGCTTGCCAGCCAATACTTCCTGGGCGCCAGGGTGGACCTCGACGAGACCTACGCGTGGGGGTTCGAGGAGCTGCACCGCATCGAGACCGAGATGCGCGCGGTGTCGGCCCAGATCGCCGGGCCGGGCGCGTCCATCGACGAGGCCGTGGCCAAGCTCGACGCCGACCCCGACTACAAGATCGCGGGCAAGGAGGCGTTCCGCGAGTGGATGCAGCAGTTGGGCGAAAAGACCATCAGCGACCTGCACGGCACCCACTTCGACATTCCTGAGCCGGTGCGCCGCATCGAGGCGTGCATCGCGCCGACGAGCGACGGGTCCATCTACTACACCGGTCCCAGCGAAGACTTCACCCGCCCCGGGCGCATGTGGTGGGCCGTGCCGCAGGGCATCGACGCATTCTCCACGTGGCGCGAGGTGACCACCGTCTACCACGAGGGTGTGCCGGGTCACCACCTGCAGGTCGGCCAGACGGTCTACCGGGCGGAGCTGCTCAACCGCTACCAGCGCCTGATCCTGTGGTGCTCCGGCCACGGCGAGGGCTGGGCGCTGTACTCCGAGCGTCTCATGGACGACCTGGGCTACCTGTCGGACCCGGCCGACAAGCTCGGGATGCTCGACGGGCAGGCGATGCGCGCCGCCCGGGTGATCGTCGACATCGGCATGCACCTGGAGCTGGAGATCCCGCGGGACAACCCGTTCGGCTTCCACCCGGGCGAGCGCTGGACGCCCGAGCTGGGCTGGGAGTTCATGCGCGGGCACTGCCGGGTCGAAGACGAAAACCTGCGGTTCGAGCTCAACCGCTATCTCGGGTGGCCGGGCCAGGCCCCGTCCTACAAGGTGGGTGAGCGGATCTGGCTGCAGGCGCGCGACGATGCCAAGGCGCGCAAGGGATCTGCGTTCGAGCTCAAGCAGTTCCACGCGGACGCGCTCAACCTCGGCGCGCTCGGGCTCGACCCGTTCCGCAAGGTGATGGCGCGGCTCTAGCAAACCCGTCTAGAAGGCTCATCCAGATGAGCCTTCTAGACTGGGCGCGTGATCCCGAACGTGCTCGCCGCCCGCTACGCCTCCCCGGAGATGAACGCCATCTGGTCGCCCGAGGAGAAGATCCGGGCGGAGCGGCGGCTGTGGCTCGCCGTGCTGCGGGCGCAGCGCGACCTCGGCATCCCGCTCGATGAGGGGGTCATCGAGGCATATGAGCGGGTGCTGGACCACGTCGATCTCGACTCGATCGCGGCCCGGGAGCGGGTGACCCGGCACGACGTCAAGGCGCGCATCGAGGAATTCGGCGAGCTCGCTGGATACCAACACATTCATAAGGGCATGACCTCGCGGGACCTCACCGAAAACGTCGAGCAGCTGCAGATCCGCGACTCGCTCGGGCTCATCAGCGTCCGCATCGTCGCCGCGCTCGCCCGCCTTGCCGCCCGCGCCGTCGAATACGACCGGCTCGTCCTGGCCGGCCGATCCCATAATGTGCCGGCCCAGGCGACGACGTTGGGCAAGCGGTTCGCCTCCGCGGCCGAGGAACTTCTTTATGGGTACCGGCGAATTGAAGCGCTTCTGTCGTCGTACCCGCTGCGCGGGATCAAGGGCCCGGTCGGCACCGCGGCCGATCAGCTCGATTTGTTCGACGGTGACGCGGGCAAGGTGGCCGCGCTGGAGCAGCGGGTCGCGGCGCATCTCGGGTTCGCGCGGGTGCTCGACTCGGTGGGGCAGGTTTATCCGCGCTCGCTCGACTACGACGTGGTGACCGCGCTCGCCCAGGTCGCGGCCGCCCCGTCCAGCCTCGCGACCACGATCCGGCTCATGGTCGGGCAGGAGCTCGCGACCGAGGGCTTCAAGCCGGGCCAGGTGGGGTCGTCGGCCATGCCGCACAAGATGAACACCCGGTCCAGCGAGCGGATCAACGGGCTGGCCGTGGTGGTCCGGGGATACGTGAGCATGGTCGGTGAGCTGGCCGGCGACCAGTGGAACGAGGGCGACGTCTCGTGCTCGGTGGTGCGCCGGGTCGCGCTGCCGGACGCGTTCTTCGCGCTGGATGGGGTGTTCCAGACCTTCCTCACGGTGCTGGACGAGTTCGGCGCCTACCCGGCCGTCATCGAGCGGGAGCTCGACCGCTATCTGCCGTTCCTCGCGACCACGAAAATCCTTGTGGCGGCGGTAAAAAAGGGTGTGGGCCGGGAAACCGCGCACGAGACCATCAAGGAGCACGCGGTCGGCGTCGCGCTGGCCATGCGCGAGCGCGGCCAGGCCACCAACGACCTGTTCGACCGCCTCGCCGCCGACCCGCGCCTCGGCCTGTCGCGCGGGGAGATCGACGCCCTGGTCGCCGACCGCACCGCCTTCACCGGCGCCGCCTCCGCGCAGGTCGCGGCCGTGGTCGCGGAGATCGAGAAGGTGGTCGCCCAGCACCCGGACGCGGCCGCCTACACGCCCGGCGCGATCATCTGACGACAGCGATCGCAGTGACTCCGGTCAGGAGAGACGCAGATCGATCCAGGCAATGGTCTCCCCCGGGAGAAGGTACCGCTCGGTCTCGACGAACCCGTGTTGATAGGCGAATCGCAGACCGTCTTCGTTGGAGGACAGGACCACCGTTTCGATCACATTTGCGCCCAGCTCCCGTGCCCGGTTAAGCGCTCGCCCATAGAGCTGCTCGCCGAACCCCTGCCCACGGTGAGCAGGGAGCACACGGGCGATAACCGTGGCGGTCGCCGTCTCGTCGGACGGAGGGCGCACCGTGCTGCAGCCCACGAGAAGATCACCGTGATACGCGACCTCTAGGTAGTTGCGCTGCGCGCGTTCGCGTACCTCGTCCAGAGACAGCAGGTGCGTCGGGATGATCGCGTTGTGGACGTGCTGCCAGTCCCTGAGGGTGACGTCATCGTCCGGCTGTTGGAAACGAAGATCGGACACCTCAGCAGCAGACCCGAGTGCGCCTCGCACGTCAACCCCATTTGCCGCGGGCATGATCAGGGTGTGACGGTGCGTCTGTGCGGCCTGTCGTGAGCCGCCCCGCCCGGCGGGGTGGATGTCAAACTGACGCGAGGCGGGTGGCTTCGGCGAGCCAGTAGGGGACGTCGGCCGCGTGGTAGGCGTGCTCGCTGGGCTCGATGTTGGCCAGGAAGTCCGCATAGACGAAAGCGTTGCGCAGTGCGGCGATGGGGCGCAGGGCGTCGACGGCGGCGAGCGGGTCGCAGCCGGGCACGAGCTCGCGCCAACGGTCGGCCCACGCGGCGATCAGTGGCTGGGCCTCGGCCGGGCTCAAGTCCTCGGTCAGGCGCAGGATGTCGAACCCGGGATGCCCGATGAACGAGTCGCCCCAGTCGATGATGGTGCGCCGTGACCCGTCGCCGATCACGTTGCCGGGGTGCAGGTCGCCGTGCACGAGCGTGTCGGGCATGCCCGCGCTTGCCACCGCCGACATCCGCGCCGCGAGCCACGGTTGCGTGCCGAGCCGGGAGAGGTCGCGCCGGTCGGGGACGCCCGCGGCGATGAGCTTGTCGATGTCGCCCAGCGCGCGTGCCTGGGTCGCGAAGTGCTCCCGGGCGATGGCGGCCCGCGTGGCGAGGTCGGCACCATACAGGTCTTGGCCCGGGATGTGGTCGAGCAGCATGCGGCCGGAGTCGTCGAACGCGCGCACCAGCCCGGAGTCCAGATAGGACAGCACGGCGGGCTCGTGCCGGAAGAACCGTGGCACCTGCTTGAGCCACACCGGCCCGTGATCGGTGTCGAGACGCCAGATCGCGGACAGGTTCCACGTGCGCAGCTGCTGCGCCGAGACGAAGGACACGTGTGAGCGTGCCCACGCCAGTGTCCGCCCCGGCCCACCGAACTCGGCGTAATCGGCGCGCAGCGGATGCGGCAAAATGTCCAATGTGGTCGGTGCAAACGAAACCTCGGGAGGGGCGTCGACCTCGGCGAGGTAGCTCACTCGACCCCCGCGGGTCAGGCCCGGCTCGGTGGACAGGATGCGCAGCACCGCGATGTCCAAGCCGTGCTGCGCGCGGGCGAACTCGACGATCGGCCGGACCTCCTGCCAGTACGGCAGTTCCACGTGAAACGCCGGCAAGGCACCCAAAACCGTGCCGTCCGGCGTGGCTAGGACGAGGGTCACCATGCGGCTCATTGGGCACATGCTACTGACGGTCGCCGGTTACGCTCGGCCCGTGGAGTTTGTGGCCGCCGCCCTGCTGGCGTTCGTGGCGATCTTCCCCGTGGAACTGCCCGACAAGACGTTCGTGGCGACCCTTGTGCTCTCCACCCGGTACCCTCCAATGCCAACATGGATCGGCGTCGTCCTTGCCTTTGCGGTCCAATGCGTGATTGCCGTCCTCGCCGGGCATCTTCTCTCGCAGCTGCCAACGCGGCCGGTGCAGTTCGCCGCGGCGGCCCTCTTCGCGATCGGGGCGGTGGTCCTTGCCCGTGGCGCCCGTCGCGCCGATGCCGAGGAGAAATCCCAGGAGGAGGAATACCAAACCAAGCTCAGCGAGCGCGCGCCGAAGCGCGGCTGGCGGGCGGTCGGCACGAGCTTCCTGGTGCTGTTCACCGCCGAGTGGGGCGATCTGTCCCAGCTCGTGATCGCGGGCTTGGTGGCCAGCGGGCGCGACCCGGTCGCCACGGGGCTCGGCGGACTGGTCGCGCTCGCGACGGTCTCGGGCCTGGCCGTGCTGCTGGGCCGGTGGCTCCTGCAGCGGGTGCGGCTGTCGCTCATCCGCTTTGTGGGCGCTGGCGTGTGCGCGGTGCTCGCGGGAGTGACACTGGTCTCAGCCCTCTGATGCCCAGTTGGGGCAGCGTGCCCACCGGTCGGTACGCTGGTCGCGCACGCACGAGACTTCAGCTGAGGAGAAACCCCGTGGCTCGCGTCGTGGTTGATGTCATGCTCAAGCCCGAAATTCTCGACCCGCAGGGCCAGGCGGTCGCCAACGCCCTTCCGCGCCTGGGCGTCAGCGACGTCGCCTCCGTGCGCATCGGCCGCCGCGTCGAGATCGAGTTTGAAGGCGAGGCCGACGTGGAGCGGGCTCGCGAGATCGCCGACAAGCTTCTTGCCAACCCGGTGATCGAGGACTACCAGGTCAAAATCGAGGAACAGGCGTCGTGAAGATCGGGGTCGTGACCTTCCCCGGGTCGCTCGACGACGGCGACGCCGCCCGCGCCGCCCGCATCGCCGGGGCGCAGGCCGTCCGGCTCTGGCACGCCGACCCGGACCTGCACGGCGTCGATGCCGTGGTCCTTCCGGGCGGCTTTTCGTATGGGGACGCGCTGCGCTGCGGGGCGATCGCCCGGTTCGCCCCCATCATGGAGACGATCAAGAAGGCGGCGGCCGACGGGCTGCCGGTCCTGGGCATCTGCAACGGTTTCCAGATCCTGTGCGAGGCGCACCTGCTGCCCGGCGCGCTGACCCGCAACCAGCACCTGCACTTCCGCAACCGCGACCAGTGGCTACGGTTCGACAACGTGGCCAGCGCCTGGACGGGGTCCTTTGTGGAGGGTCAGGAGATCCTGATCCCGGTGAAGAACGGCGAGGGCTGTTTCGTCGCCGACGCCGACACGCTGGACCAGCTGGAGGCCAACGGGCAGATCGTCGCGCGATACATCAACGGCAACCCCAATGGGTCGATGCGCGACATCGCCGCCATCCGTAATGAGGCGGGCAACGTGGTGGGCATCATGCCGCATCCCGAGCACGCGGTCGAGGCACTGACCGGCCCGTCGCTGGACGGTCTGGGCTTCTTCGCGTCTGTGCTGCAATACCTGGTGGCACCGGCTTCGCCCGCGCCCGCACAGGAGGCGCAGGTGAGGGAGACGGTGACGATTCCCGAGCCGCTGATCCGGCCGACCATCCCGGTCGAGCCTGACCCGGCTTTGGCCCCGCCGGCCTGGCCGGAGATCCCGGCCCGGGTTCCCGCGCAGGCCGATGACGCCGAGCCCGTGGAGGCCGACGACGAGGCCGATTCCGACCCGGCGGCCGAGATCGATGAGCCGGCGGTGGCGGCGGCGGAGCAGCGGAGGGACTCCAGTGAGCATTGATACCGTTGAGCGGGCCGAGTCCACGCCGGACGAGCTGCAGCCCTATGCCGAGCTCGGCCTCAAGGAGGACGAATACCTGCGCATCCGCCAGATCCTCGGACGGCGCCCGACCCAGTCCGAGCTGGCCATGTATTCGATCATGTGGAGCGAGCACTGCTCCTACAAGTCGAGCAAGATCCACCTCAAGCAGTTCGGTGAGAAGGCGCCGCATTCCGACCGCATGCTCGCGGGCATCGGCGAAAACGCCGGCGTCATCGCCATCAACGAGCGGCTGGCCGTGACCTTCAAGGTGGAATCGCACAACCATCCGTCCTTTGTGGAGCCCCACCAGGGCGCGGCAACGGGCGTGGGCGGGATCGTGCGCGACATCCTCGCGATGGGCGCGCGCCCGGTCGCCGTCATGGATCCGCTGCGCTTCGGCGCGGCCGACCACCCCGACACCAAGCGCGTGCTGCCGGGCGTCGTGGGTGGCATCGGCGGCTACGGCAACTGCCTGGGCCTGCCCAACATCGGCGGCGAGGTGGTGTTCGATCCGTCCTACCAGGGAAACCCGCTGGTCAACGCGCTGTGCGTGGGCGTGCTCCCGACCGACCGCCTGCAAAACAAGGCGGCCACCGGGCCGGGCAACATCGTCGTGCTCATGGGCGCCAAGACCGGGCGTGACGGCATCGGCGGCGTGTCGGTGCTCGCCAGCGCGACCTTCGACGAGGGTTCCGAGCGGCGCCGGCCCAGCGTGCAGGTCGGCGACCCGTTCACCGAGAAGCTGCTCATCGAGTCGTGCCTGGAGCTATACGAGGCCGGGCTGATCGTGGGCGTGCAGGACCTCGGCGGTGCCGGGCTGACGTGCGCGCTCACCGAGACCGCGGCCGCCGCCGGGACCGGCATGGACATCCAGCTCGACAAGGTGCCGCTGCGCGAGCCGTCGATGGAATCGCATGAGGTGCTGGCCAGCGAGTCCCAGGAACGCATGCTGTTCATCGTCGAACCGTCCAATTTGGATGCTGTACTGGGTGTGGCCACGCTGTGGGGGGTGATAGCGACGCCGATCGGGGTCGTCACCGACACCGGCCGGGTGCACATCACCTGGCGCGGCGAGACCGTCGTGGACGTGCCGCCGGGCAGCCTCGCCGACGACGGGCCGGTCTACGCCCGCCCGCTGCGCGAGCCGGCCGACCTGATCCTGCTGCAGGCCGACCGCGCCGAAACGCTGCCCCGGCCCACCGATCTGCGCGAAACCCTGCTGCGCATGGTCGCCTCGCCCAACCTGTGCGACAAGGCGTGGGTGACCGAGCAATACGACCGGTACGTGCTGGGCAACACGATCCTCGCCCAGCCCGAGGACTCCGGCATCATCCGCATCGACGAGGAGACGGGCCTGGGCATCGCCCTGTCGGTCGACGGCAACTCCCGCTACACCCGCCTCGACCCCTACGAGGGAGCCAAGCTCGCGCTCGCCGAGGCCTACCGCAACGTGGCCGTCACCGGCGCCACGCCGGTCGCGGTGACCGACTGCCTCAACTTCGGCTCGCCCGAGGACCCGGCGGTCATGTGGCAGTTCGCCGAGGCCGTGCGCGGCCTGGCCGACGGTTGCCAGGAGCTCGGCATCCCGGTCACGGGCGGCAACGTGAGCTTCTACAACCAGACCGGCGCGGTGGCCATCCACCCGACCCCGATCGTGGGCGTGCTCGGCGTGCTCGACGATGTCGCACAGCGCATCCCGATGGGTTTCGCCCACGACAATGACGTGGTGTTCATGCTCGGCGACACCACCGCCGAGCTGTCCGGCTCCGAGTGGGCATGGGTGGTCCACGGGCACCTGGGCGGGCGGCCGCCGCACGTCGACTTCGCCCGTGAGCAGGCCATCGCCGGGCTCATGGCCCGCGCGGCCGAGCTGCAGCTGGTCCACTCCGCGCACGACCTGTCCGACGGCGGGCTGGCCCAGGCCCTGGTCGAGTCGGCGCTGCGCAAGGATGTCGGGGTGACGGTCGCCCTGCCCGAGGGTGCCGATCCGTTCGTTTCGCTGTTCAGCGAGTCGGCCGGGCGGGTGCTCGTTTCGGTCTCGCGCGGGCACCGGCAGGCGTTCGAGGCGCTCGCGGCCGAGTTCGAGGTGCCGATCACGGCGCTTGGCATCACCGGCGGGGACCGGTTGGCGGTGAAGGACCAGTTCGAGGTGCCGCTCGACGAGCTGCGCGAGGCCTGGTCGGGGACGCTCCCCAAAATATTCGGAACATGAGCGGCCGGTGCGGGCAAGAACGGGTATGTCCGCACCTGCAGCCGCCCTCGGTCCTACCGACCTGGGCGGCATGTTCGACCGCTATGCACGGGAACTGCTCCGCTATGCGACGCACCGGGTCGGCGAGCAGATCGCCGAAGACATCGTCGCGCAGACGTTCCTGATCGCATACGAGCAGAAGGCACGCTACGACCCGAGCCGGGGCGCGATGCTGCCCTGGCTCTACGGCATCTGCACCAACCTGTTGCGCCGGCACCGCCGCGACGAAATCCGTGCGCTCAAAGCCATCGAGGGCCTGCGACCGGACACGGTGGACGGTCCGACGTCGGACCGGGTTGACGCGCAACGGCTTGCTGCCAGGGCGCTCGCGGCGCTGTCCCGCCGCCAGCGCGACGTCCTGCTGCTCTATGCGGTCGCCGAGCTCGAATACGCCGAGATCGCTGCGGCGCTCGACATCCCGCTCGGCACCGTGCAATCCACCCTTCACCGGGCACGGGCGAGGGTCCGTGCCGCCCTAGGAGGCCCGTTGTGAAAACCGATTCCGACCTCGTGGCCGTGCGCAGCCTCGGCGCCGAGCCTACCGAGGAATCCCTGACGAGGACTTGGTACCGGATGACGAAGCCCCCCAAGCGGATCCGGCCGAGGTCTCGGGTTCTGGCCCCGGTCGCCGTGGCGGCTGTCGTCCTCGCGCTTGTCGGCGGCTCGCTGGTGGTCTACCGGACGGGCGCCGGCGTTTACTGGCCCGTGGCGTCCACTCCGGACACTGTCGCGACGCTGAAAGCGTTGGCGGACAAGGCAGCCGCGGGAGCGCCTGTGACCATCGGACCGGGCCAGGTCGTGCACACCAGCGGGAACGGTGTCGCGGGCTGCGGCGGCGCGACAGAGTGCGTCATCGAATCCCGGACCATGCAGCTGTGGTACGACGTACACGCCGGTCGGGTCGTGAACCTGCCGGAGGACGTCGAGCAGGCGCGGACGCAGCCCGAGGGCCAAGAATCGCCCGTCGGCGTCCACCGCCCGACGCTGGAGTGGCTCGCCACCCTGCCCACCGACCCGGAAAAGTTGTTGGCACACCTACGGATTGAGATCGGCCGGCATGATCGGTGGACCGTGGACGGGCAGCTGTGGGACATGCTGGCGCAGATGTATTCCTACTGCGAGCTCGCACTCACTCCGGCGCAGCGGGCGAATCTGCTGCGCGCGTTCACCGGCATGAGCGGCCTCAGCACACGGGATATCGCCGTGGATGGCCGCTCGCTGATCGCCATCCGGCACACTGACGACACCAAGGGCAAGGAAATCCTGTTCGATCCGGACACCGGACGGGTAGTCGGGCGGGCAAGCTACTTCCTTGGCGAGGGCGTCACCATCATCAACCCGTTCGACGTGAATGGCGTGTCGCGCATGCTCTGGACCCAATCGGTCGTCCCGACCCCGCAAAGGCAGTAAACGGGGGGCCTGGCGGGGCCGCGCAGCAGGCGACGGTTGGGTTGCCCTCGCCGTGGCGGCATCGCCAACAGCGACGGCGTCGCGGCGGCGCAGATCATGGCCGCCGCGACGGGCTCCCCGTGGTTGTCGGTGGAGAGAAGGTGCCGCCCGCCTACGACAAAATCCGCTCCCTGATTGACGCCGGGTCGAGTCCGTGCCACCGGGCGTGGTCCTTCGGCGAACCGTAGCGGTGCAAGTCCACCCGCTTGACGCCGATGCTGTTGCGGTGCGCGCCTTCGAGATAGGGCACGACGGTGATGACGCCGGTCTCGTCTTCCGGCGCGGTGTTGGCGTAGACGACCTCGAAATCCAATCCCTGCACGGCTTCCAGCACGGGATCGAGCATCGGGCCGACCGCGACGATCCGCGGCCCGGTCCCCCGCTTGACGATCTCGCCGTCCTCGTGTGCCTCGGCGTTCACCTTTGTGGACAGTCGAATGTAGACGTTGCCGTCTTCACGCACGGCTTCCCGCAACAGCCTCCGCACTTCATCGGCATGCCCCGGCACGCGAAGGTGCCAGTCCGGCAGCGTTTGCAGCAGCCGCACGTCCATCGGCGACATGTGCGTGTAGCCCGCCGTCGAGCCGTCGTAGGAAGCGCCCACGCTGACCAGGATCGCGCCGACGCCCTGGTGGCCCAGGTCCAGCTTGATCTGCTCATAGGCCCGGTCGACCAGAAACGTGGCGTAGCTGTGCGCGATCGGCCGCAGGCCGGTCATGGCCAGGCCACCCGCCACACCGATCATGAGCTGCTCCCTGATCCCCACATTGATCGCCCGCTCAGGGTGGCCGGCAAGCGCCTTGTCAAACGAACCTGCCGATATTTCAGCCAGTACCAGCGCCAAGCGCGGGTCCTCGTCGAGCAGACGCGTTGTCTCGTCAACGAACGTCTCACGCATGACTACTGCACCTCTCCCTCGACACGGGCGATGACGGCGTGCGGCCTTCCCGGCCGCGCCGCCGCGATTCCTTGGTGGATGGCCTCATGGTCACGCCCGTCCACCGTGGACGTCGTCCAGCCATGCACGGTGAACGCGGATTGCAGCCCGCCCGGCCACGCGTAGGAGGCCGACCGGTTGTCGACGACGATCACCGTAACGCTGTCTATATAGGACGCTCCAAGGAACGCGATGGCCTCGTGGTTGCTGCCCTCGTCCAGCTCCGCGTCGCCCACGAGCACATACACGCGCGGCTTGGTGTAGCCCTGCGCCCGCAGCCCGAGCGCCGTTCCGGTCGCGAGCCCCAGCCCATGCCCCAGCGAGCCACTGCTGATTTCGACGCCCGGTATGCGCAGCCGGTCGGGATGGTGGCCCAGCGGGCTGTCGGGTCCGGCCATGTCGTCGAGCCAATCCTCGGGGATGAACCCCTTGGCCGCGAGCACCGCATAGTAGGCCGCCGGGCCGTGCCCCTTCGAGAGCAGGAAGCGATCCCGCTCGGGATCGTCGATCCGGTCCGGTGACACGTCGAGCACCCGGTCGTACAGCACCCACAACACATCCAGGGTCGAGTACGCGCTCGGCGCGTGCTTCTCGTCCCCGGTGAGTCTGGTCAGCAACGAATCCAACAACATGCGTGTAGCCTGCAACTTAAAGTGCACTTGAACTCAAGGGATTTGTGATTCGTGATGCTCACCATCGGGGAGTTGGCGGCGCGCAGCGGTGTCGCGCCGTCGGCGCTTCGCTTCTACGAACAGCAGGGGCTGATCCGGGCCACGCGCACGGGCGGCAACCAGCGCCGCTACGAACGTGCGGAGCTGCGCCGGGTCGCGTTCATCCGGATCGCCCAGCAGATCGGCGTCTCGCTGGAGCGCATCAAGGACGCGCTCGGTGAACTGCCGGACGGCCGCACGCCGACCAAGGCCGATTGGGAGCGGTTGTCCCGCCGGTGGCGCGGCGAGCTCGACGAGCGCATCGCGCTGCTGGAACGTTTGCGCGACGACCTGACGGGCTGCATCGGCTGCGGCTGCCTCTCGCTGCAAACATGCAAGCTCTACAACCCCGGCGACGAACTAGCCACCCGAGGCCCCGGCCCTCACCGCCTCCTCGTCCCCACCACTCCTCCCGGTTGATCATGAACTACGTCCATGTTGGACGGCGTGTCGTTTTCGAAACTTCAGGATCGATGCTCCGGCGCCGCGCCGGGTTGACCATGAAGTTGATGCCGCGACACACCGCCGAGCATGGACGTAAGTTCATGACCGACGCGAAAGGGCGGGTGGGGGTTAGCCGCGGGTGTAGGAGCCGAGCATGTGGACTTGGCCGGTGCCGGAGACGATTTCGCCGACCGGCCAGGCTTGCACGCCGCGCCCGGTGAGCAGAGCCAGCGCGCGGTCGGCGTCGGCCGGCGTGACCACAGCGAACATGCCGATGCCCATGTTGAACGTCGACTCCATGTCGCTCTGCTCGATTCTGCCCTTGCGCTGGATCAGATCGAAGATCGGCTGCGGGTGCCAGGTGGTCCGGTTGACGATCGCGTCCAGGTGCTTGGGCAGCACGCGCTCCAGGTTGCCGGGGATGCCGCCGCCCGTGACGTGCGCGAGCGCGTGCACCTCACACTCGGTGATCAACGACAGGCAGTCCTTCGCGTAGATCTTTGTCGGCGTGAGCAACTCCTCGCCCAGCGTCCGCTGGTCGCTCAGGTCGTCGATCACGCTGTCGAGCTTCATCCGCGCCTGGCCCAGCAGCACGTGCCGGACGAGCGAGTATCCATTGGAGTGCAGCCCCGACGACCCCATCGCGATCACGACGTCGCCCAGCTGCACCTTCTCGTGGCTGAGGATCTCGTCCTCCTCGACCACGCCCACACCGTTGGCGGACAGGTCGTATTCATCGGGCCGCATCACGCCCGGGTGCTCCGCTGTCTCGCCGCCCAGCAGCGCACAGCCCGCGTAGCGGCACCCGTCGGCGATGCCCGCGCCGATCTCGGCCACGCGGTCCGGCACGACCTCGCCGCACGCGATGTAGTCCAGCAGGAACAGCGGCTCCGCGCCACACGCGACCAGGTCGTCGACCACCATCGCGACCAGGTCGATGCCCACCGTGTCGTGGATGCCCATCTGCTGGGCGATGACGAGTTTGGTGCCCACGCCGTCGGTCGACGAAGCCAGCACGGGCTTCTTGTATTTGCTCGTGTCCAAACGGAACAGTCCGGAGAAGCCGCCGAGCCCACCGAGCACCTCGGGCCGGTGCGCCCGTTCGACCCGGCTCTTGAGCAGCTCAACGGCCTTATCTCCGGCGTGGATCGAGACCCCCGCATCTGCATAGGTCACCGTCTTGCGGCGGCCGTTGCCGTTGCTCGCTGTCCAGGGCTGGGTACTGGGACGATCGGTCACGTGGGTCACGGGAACACCCCTTTGGGTCTTGCGAATGGTTTGGCGGCTGCTGCTCACGACCGGCTTGCTGCTAGCGCCGGGTCGCCCTGCTCTCCGGCCTCGACCCGGCGGTCGACGCCCTCGAGCACGTGCTTGCCGATCAGGTTGCCCGCGGGCAGCTGGATCGGGTAGTTGCCGTCGAAGCAGGCGCGGCACAGGCGTGACGCGGGCTGCTCCGTGGCGGCCGTCAGGCCGGCGAGCGACACGTAGCCCAACGAGTCAGCGCCGATGGAGCGGCGGATGCCCTCGTTGTCCAGGCCGGTCGCGATCAACTCGGCGCGGGTGGCGAAATCAATGCCATAGAAGCAGGGCCAGGTGACCGGCGGGGCGGAGATGCGCACATGCACCTCGAGCGCGCCGGCCTCGCGCAGCATGCGCACGATGGCGCGCTGCGTGTTGCCGCGGACGATGGTGTCGTCGACGACCACGAGCCGCTTGCCGCGCACGTTTTCGCGCAGCGGGTTGAGCTTGAGCCGGATGCCGAGCTGGCGAATGCTCTGCGACGGCTGGATGAAGGTGCGCCCGACGTAGGCGTTTTTGACAAGACCCTTGCCGTAGGGGATGCCCGATTCTTGGGCATATCCAATCGCTGCGGGGGTACCGCTTTCGGGCACGGGGATGACCATGTCGGCGTCGGCCGGGTGTTCCTGAGCGAGCCTGCGCCCGATCTCCACGCGTGCGGCATACATATTGCGGCCGGAGATGGTCGTGTCGGGGCGGGCCAGGTAGACGTATTCGAAGAGACAGCCCTTCGGCTCGGGGCTGGCAAAGCGCGACGAGCGCAGCCCGTGCTCGTCGATGGCGATGAGCTCGCCCGGCTCCACCTCGCGCACCACCGAGGCGCCGACCGTCTCCAGCGCCGCGGTCTCGCTCGCGACCACCCAGCCGCGGGACAGGCGCCCGAGCACCAGGGGCCGCACGCCATGCGCGTCGCGTGCCGCGTACAACGTCGTCTCGTCCATGAACACGAAGCTGAAGGCGCCCTTGACCGTTGGCAGCACCTCCATCGCCGCGGCCTCGACCGAAAGATCGGGCTTGGCCGCGAGCAGCATGGTGACCAGGGCGGTGTCGCTGGTCGTGCCGCGCGTGTCGATCCCGAGCTCGGCGACGCTGCGCGCGAGATCGGCGGTGTTGACGAGGTTGCCGTTGTGGGCCAGCGCGATGGTCGTGCCCGCCGGGGTGGCCTGGATCGTGGGTTGAGAGTTTTCCCACGTCGAGCCGCCGGTGGTGGAGTAGCGCGTGTGCCCGATGGCCAGGTAGCCGCGCAGGCTCGCCAGCGTGGGCTCGTCGAAGACCTGGGCCACCAGTCCCAGATCCTTGTAGACCACGACGCCCGAGCCGTCGCTGACGGCGATGCCGGCAGCCTCCTGACCACGGTGTTGGAGCGCGTATAGGCCGAAGTAGGTGAGCTTTGCCACGTCTTCGCCTGGCGACCAGACTCCGAAGACGCCACACGCGTCTTGCGGGCCTGGCCGGTGGGGGTCGAGCTCGTGGCTCAACCGGCCGTCGCCTCCGGGCACCGGGGAACTCCCTTGCGTTTCCGCTTGTTCAGACGCTGACTACGAGCTGGTCACTACCTGTAGACCGACAGTGTACGTTCCAGGCGGTCAAGGCTCTACCAGTGTGCCAGAGTCAAAAGACCGGGAAAAGGTGGGAGATATCGGCTCGAATGCCGCTCGCCCGGATGCGCCCGGTCCGCAGACCTTCTTCCCACGTAACGCTTCCCGAGGCCAGGCCCAAGAACGTGATGGGATCCGTCTCCACAACGTTGGGCGGGGTGCCGCGGGTGTGCCTGGGACCCTCGACACACTGAATTGCTCCGTACGGGGGAACGCGCACCTCCACCGAACGGCCAGGAGCCCGGCGGGCCAGCTCCGCCAGGAGCTCGCGAACCGCGTCGCGCAACACCGTACGCTCGACAGACGCGCCCTCGGCCAGCCCGTCGAGTGCGGCTCGGAGCGCAGGGGACTTTTCGTGCGATGAGGACACGTTGGGACGATACGTCGCGACTTTGGCTCGCATTTTGTCGGCCCCTGGCTCGCGCCGAGGCCACATCGCAGGGCATAGTTGCGTGGGCGTATTTTCCTCGGTATCCCCTGCCCTAACCCCAGCCGAGGAAGATCCGAAATGCTTGGAAGGTGGTTGGTGGACGTGGCTACCCAGCGACGACCGTGGATCGCGCGCGTAAGCGTGGTCGCAGCTGTATCGCTCGGCGCTCTGGTCGGTGTCACCTCACCAGCTTGGGCGGCGCTGTCATTGCAGGGCGCGAACCTGACCCCAAACACGATCAACGTGGGTCAGGAGTCCACCTTCAAGTTCAGGATCAAGGACTCCAACCCGGCGACACCCCAGGTCGAAGGCGTCACCATCCAGGTCAGCAGCGGTGCCGCGAGCTGTGCGAGCAACTGCAGCCCCGGCACGGTGGACCTCACGGCGGGGGTGAGCGACGAGATCACGGCGAAAATCAAGGGCAACGCCGCTGGCCAGGTCACGGTCAGGGTGGTGCACAGCGGTGGACAGATCGGCACCGTCCCGCTGACGGTCAATCAGGGGCAGCAGGAGCAGCAGACCGTGGGTCTGCTGCGCGGCGAGGTGGAGAACAACGTCGACGGCAAGCCGATCTCCGGCGCGGTGGTGACCGTGCAGGATCCGACCGGCAAGAACTTCGACGTCAAGACCGGCAGCACGGGCGTTTACCAGTTCGACGGCAAGGCGCTCAAGATCGCGCCGGGTGATCTGATCTTCACTGTCACCAAGGACCCGTTCGTGCTCACGGGCGGGCCGAAGACGGTCCGGGTCGGCGCGAACGAGAACAAGACGATAAACCTCGGCATGGAAAACCCGACCGCAGCGACTACGGCGCCGCCGACCAACACGGCCCCGCCGACCGGCGAGCCCTCCTCGACCACAACCGCGGCGGGCGCGGTGGACACGAAGCCCGCGGCGGACAGCGGCGGCCTCGACACCATGACCTGGATCATGATCATCGTGGGTGGCCTGCTCGTGGCGCTGGGCATCGGGGCGATCGTGCTTCTGCTGGTGCGGCGCAACAACGATGAAGACGAAGACGAAGAGGACGACGAGGACGACGAGCCCGTGCGCGGCCGTCCCGGCGGCCCGCGTGGCCCCGCCGGTGCGGCTCCCCGCCCCGCGGGCGGCGTCTACGGCGGTGCTGCGGCGGGTGCCACCGCGGTCTACGGG
>NZ_QJUG01000135.1 GCF_003426775.1 Allorhizocola rhizosphaerae
CACACCGTCCAACATCCGAGCAGTGAAATCCACCAGCCGGGGCGCTACCCGCTCCAGTTCACCAGTCCTCACACCACAATCTCAGCCAGAACCCGGGTCAAAGTCACGCAACGACACACCTGAACTTAACAAAGTACTACTAGGCCTGTGTCAAACTTGGCCGCGGTGTGTGACCTGGCGTGACAGGTTACGCGGCGTGTCGGAGATCGATATTGGGTGAGGTCTCCGGCAGATGGTTCAACGACCAAGAAGAACCTGATACCGACCGGAGACCTCGTGGACACCTTAACGGTGGCGGGGCGCCATGACTTGACCGACACCCAGTGGGCGGTGTTGGAAGCGTTGCTGCCCAAGGCGAACAAGACTGGCCGCCCGCCGACATGGACGAAACGGCAGCTGATCGACGGGATCCGGTGGCGCACCCGGGTGGGTGCGCCGTGGCGGGATGTCCCCATTGGTGTGCCACGGCGCAGCTCGGTCAGCTCGCTGGCCCCCGGTAGTGCGACGCCACCCCGCACGCCAGCTGGCCGCAGACAACGCCATCTCCAAGGCCACCTGCTACGACTATCTTCGTGGGGGCATCGACATGCTGGCCGCACAGGCAGCCAAGCCTGCGCTACGCGCTGCTTGCCGCCAAGACGGCCCGGGCTGATCACTTCTTCTCCGGCGCCCGGTCGCCCGGGGCGCAGTTCCTGCCCCTTCTTGCGCTCCTCCGTTGGGATGTACGGAATCTGTGATCAATTGATGATCAACGTGTGAGCGCCGCCTCTAGTGTGGATCACACCCACAACGGAAGGAGAACCTGCCTTGAAAGGTCCAATGAGGACAATGCTGCGTGGGCTCGTGGTGCTGAGCCTGGCGCTGATGGTAGGGCCGTTGAGCACCGGTGTGGCCAACGCCGCTGCGGAACCGTTCGTGCCCGCAAGGATCCCCGACCTGTCGTTGACGCCGCAGCAGCGGGCATTGGCCGTCACCGGGCCATACCACTTCCAATTCAAACACTCGCGCAAGTGCCTGGCCAACCCGGCCGGCTCAACGGCCAACGGCACACAGATGATCCAATGGACGTGCGCGGAAATCGACGATCAGCTGTGGTACCTGCACTGGGATGTCGATGGCACGAGCTTTCGCATGAGCAACAAGAAGAGTGGCAAGTGCCTGGATGTTCGCGGCGGCGTTGTGGCCAACGGCACGGTGATCCAACAGTGGACGTGCGGCGCAACCAATGCCAATCAGTTCTTCAGGGTCTACGAACTTCCAGCACCAGACGGCTTTCAGATCTACACCTCGCTCGACTACTCTCACCTCCACTGCGTGCACCAGCACGGGGCGGTCCAGACCAATGGCGGGGAGGTGACACTCTTTTCGTGCTACGGCCGCCAGACAAACATCGAATTCAGCTACTGGTAGCGTCCTGCCGGAAGGTCCGTCCGCAACTGGTCGCGAGGCTCCGAAGGTGCGAAGCCCACACAGGCAGGCAGGCCAAGCCCTGATCCGAAGGGCGGGAACGCAAATCCCACCCTTCGGGTAATGCAATCGCGAGCTTAGCGGACAAGCACACTTAGGCGACGTCGGGCCGGGTCATCAGCGGCGACCGCAGATGCAACTCCAGGCGGGGGCCGGTCAAGGGCACGGTGCTCCACGTCGCCGCCGCTGTCCCCGCGCCGGCGTCGAGCACCAGCCGGACTCGGTGCGGGGTGGTGATGACGTAGAGGTCGGCGACGAACGTGTCGCCCTGCCAGGCGCCGGCGGCGACGACCGGGCGGCCGAGCGGCGAGCTTTCCCGCCATTCGCCGTGGCCGACGGCTACCTTGATGGACTGCCCGAGCTGCAGGTGCCATCCGCCGTCCACCGGCTCGACGGTCACCGTGGTCGCGCCGGGCAGGGCCGAATCCTCGGCGGAGGCGTCGATCCTCGCCGTGGCGCAGCGGGAGGGGTCGGCCGAACCCGGCACCGGCGCGAGTGACAGGCGCCGCAGCCGATCGGCGAGGATCTGGTCGTCATGGGTGCTTCCCGCCTCATCCAGACCGGGCAGCAGGCACTCCCATATCGCGTCGAGCACATCCTGAGCCTCCCCCTGGGCGGTCACGGCCACCACGAGATCGTGCGACGGGACCACCACGCACTGCTGGCCGAAGGCACCGTGACCGTGGTACCCGTGGCGCGACATCCAGAACTGGTAGCCGTAACCGCGGCTGAAGTCGGCGTCGTCCGAGCCATCCTCGAACGGCAGGCTGTCGATGTGCCGTCTGGTCGCGAGCTCCACCCATTCGCGTGGGACGAGCTGCCGGTCGCGCCAGAGGCCTCCGCGCAGCAGCAGTTCGCCGAAGGCGGCGACGGCCTCGGTCGTGAGGTGCAGCCCGTGGAATCCGAAGGCCGCGCCGCCGGCCACCCGGTCCCATTCGGCGTGGTCGATGCCCATCGGCTTGAAGAGGCGGTCGTCGAGCAGTTCCGGCAGGCCGCGGCCCGTGACCCGTTCCACCATGCGGGCCAGGATGAAGGTGGTCGCGTTGTCATAGGTGTGTCGCGTCCCCTCGGGCTCGGGAAACGGCACGCGCAGAAAGCCCTTCACCAGATCGCCCGGTTCCAGTTGCCAGGCCTCGTCAAGGCTGTCCGTGCTGTGCCCGGCCGTCATGGACAGCAGGTGGTGCACGGTGATGCGGCGTCCCTGCGCCGAGATGTCGGCCGGAACGTGCTCGGGCAACACGTCGACCACCCGATCGTCCAGCGAGAGCAGGCCGTCGGCGATCGCGAGCCCCACCGCGACCGAGGTGAACGATTTGGTCAGCGAATAGAGCAGATGCGGGCGCTCGGCCGAGTACGGCGCCCACCAGCCTTCGGCCACGACGTGACCGTTGCGCACCACCATGATGGAGTGGAGCTCGGCGGATTGTGCTTCGAGCCGGTCCAGCAACGCGGCGATCGAACGGGACGAGACCCCCGAAGCCGTCGGTGTCGAGCGCGGTAGCAAGGCTGGCTGAGAACGCATTCGGGCACCGTAACAAGACAGGCTGCCGGATTTCCCGGAATTTCCTGCGCGACGAGACGCCGGCCGGCTATACACGTACCAGCACTGTTCCACCCTGCGTTGAGCACCGGACACGACCCTGTTCCATATGGCAACTGATTCGGTGGTGGCGCTTTTCGCACAGCAGGTGGCCAAGACGCCCAATGCCGTGGCGCTTTCGGTTCCGGGTGGGGATCAGGTTACCTACGCTGAGCTCGATGCGTGGTCCACGGCGCTGGCGCATCACCTGCGCAGCGAGGCGGGAGTGCAACCGGGCGACCGGGTGATGGTCCGATATGGACGGTCGCCCCGGCTCATCGCGGCGTTCCTCGGCATCCTGAAGGCGGGCGCGGCCTATGTGCCGCTCGACAGGGCCGAGCCGGAGCGCCGCTATCTGGAGATCCTGGAGGATGCGCAGCCGCGGCTGGTCCTTTCGGACGAGTATGGCGGGCTTGCGGACGGCGGCGCTGCGGCTCCGCACCTGGGTGACGTCGCACCGGACGCGGTGGCATACATCATCTACACGTCGGGCTCGACCGGCAAACCCAAGGGTGCCATGGTCGAGCACCGCAGCATAGTGAATCTCGCCACGGCCCCGCATTCGGTCCGATTTGGACCAGACGACCGCGTCCTGCAAACCGCAGCGGTGTCCTTCGACGTCGCGACGTTCGAAATCTACGGCGCGCTGCTCAACGGCGCGACGCTGGTGCTTCCAAGCCACCAATGGGAGCCGGAGGAGCTGGGTGCGCTGTTGCGGGACAACGACATCACGTTCCTCTGGCTCACTGCGGCCCTATTCCACCGGCAGATCGAGGCCGATGTGAAGGCGTTCGCGGGCCTTCGTACCGTGATGGCGGGGGGTGACGCCCTCTCGGCGTCGCACCTGCGCGTGCTGCGGCAGGCGCTTCCAGACCTGCTCATCGTCAACGGTTACGGGCCGACCGAGGCCACCGTCTTCGCCACGTATCACCGGTTCGAGCCTGGTGAAGAGATTCCTGCGACGGTACCGATCGGGCGCCCGCTCGTGAACTGCGCCGTCGAGATCGTCGACGAATCGGGCCGCCGCGTCCCGGACGGCACGCCGGGCGAGCTGTGGATCGGCGGTGCCGGCGTCGCCCGCGGGTACTGGCGCCGCCCGGAATTGACCGAGAAATGTTTTGTCACCACCGATTGGGCGGGCGGCGGTCGCTGGTATCGCAGCGGTGACCGTGCCTTGAAGCGCCCCGACGGGGTCATCGAGTTCCACGGCCGCATCGACGACCAGTTCAAGCTGCGCGGCTTCCGAATCGAACCAGGCGAGATCGAAAGCGTGCTGGCCGAGCACCCACACGTGCGCAGCGCCGCGGTCGCGCTGCGCGAGCACAACGGCGACCGCCGCCTGGTGGCCTGGGTCGTGCGCGCCGGCGACACCCTGGACAAGCGTTCGCTGCGCGCCCATCTGCGCGACCGGCTCCCGGAATACATGGTCCCGGCCGGCTTCGCCGAGACGGCCGAGCTCCCCATCACGACCAACGGCAAGGTGAACCGCAAGGCCCTGCCCGACCCGGACTGGTCGGCCAAATCGTTCTACGTCTGAACACCAATCAGCCCCGGCCAACCGACCGGGGCTGATCAACCTATGCCCAATCCGGAACGTCAAGGAACTCCAGCACAAGCGAGGTCCACGAATATCCGGCCGCCGATCCCAGGAACAACACGAGATCGCCCGGCTTGGGCTCCCGCTCGGCGATGAGGTGATTGAACCCGAGAACCATGTTGACCGTGCTCACCAGACCGTAGTCCTGGCCCCAGTCGAACGCGGTCGACCGGCGATCGATGCCGAGAAGCTGGTACAGCCCGAATTCCGCGATCGAGTCCGGAACCTGCCCATGCAACACGAACCGCATGTCGGACAGCTCGACCTCCGCCTCGCGCAGCACCGACTCCATGGAGTGCCGCACCCCCGTGCTGATTTTCTCCACCGTCTCGTCCATGTCGACGCCTTCCAGCGCCTCCCGGAACTGAGCCGGCTTCCCATTGGCGAACGGTGCGTCGCTCCACGGCCGGCCCAGCCGGGACACCGGCTCCAGGCTGGAATCGCTGAACGAGACCGTGGCCCGGACCCGGGCGAACCCGCCACTGGTCGACAGCACCATCGCGCCCCCGCCGTCGCCGTAGACGTTCTGCGGGTGCGTCTCCCACCGATCGATGTAAGGCAGGCGCCACACGTCACCCCCGGTGATGAGCGCAGCCGAACCGCCACCCGCCTCCGCGCGCAGATAGCAGCCAGCCATCTCGATCGCCATCATGAACCCGTTGCACAGCTGTCCCATCTCGACCGCCGGGGCGGAGCCGCCGATGGTCTCGCGCTGCACGAAGCTCGCCGGCGGCCAGAAGTCGAGCCCCTGGTGGTTTTGGTACGTGTGCACGAGCAGGCCGATCCGGTCCGGGCTCACCCCGGAGCGGGCGACCGCCTGGCGTCCCGCGGCCGCCGCGAGCATGGGCCCGGTCTGGTCGGCCGGGGCCACGCGGACCGCACGGAAACCGTTCATCGCCAGCTTTTCGGGGGTGTAGCGCCCCATGGCGATGGCCTGTTCAGCGGTCTCGACCCGCTCGGGCAGGTGCACGCCCACCCCGGCGACGTATAGGTTGTCCCAACGCATGTGTCACCCCTTGGCGCCGACGGTCTCGGCGGCGTTGATGTGCTTGGCGAGCGATGCCGGGGTGGGATTGTCGTAGACCACGCGCATCGTGATGTCGATTTCCTGCCTGGTCCGCATGAGACGCACCAATTTGGACACTGAGAGGGAGTGCCCGCCCAGGTCGAAGAAGCTGTCGTTCGGGTCGATCTCGGGCACGCCGAGCACCTCGGCGAACAGGCCGCACAGCGTGGTCTCCTCGATCCTGTGCGAGATCATCGGGTACCTCCAATTGGCGAAAGCGAGTCGAGGGCCGCATGAAGCTCGTCGTCATAGAGCTCCTCGACCGAGATGGCGTTGGACACCGTCGAGAAGTAGCGCTTGACGAGCCGGGGCGAGGTGGAGATCGCCCGCAGCAGCTGCAGCCGCTCAGGGGTGATCTCCAGCCGGGCGATGCCCAGCGTGTTGCGATAGCCCTCGATGAGCTCGTCGCGCATGCGCATGGCATACCGCGCCAGTCTCTCGGCCAGCTCGGCCGGATCGTGCAGCGACCGGCCGACCGTCTGGGTCAACAGTTCCGCTTGGAACAGGGCGTCGTTGATGCCCTTGGCGGTGATGGAATCCTTGTGGTGTGCGGCGTCGCCGACCAGCGCCCAGCCGGGGCCGGACGCCTGCCGGAAGAAGTTCTGTTGATCGCCGGTACCGTACAGCCGCTCCACCCGTTGGCCACCGCCCGCCGTAATGCGTTCGTGTAGCTGCGGCGCCGTGGTCCGGATGTTTTCCAGGTAGTGCGCCAGCGGGTCGGCACGCACCCGGTCGAACATGTCCTGCGGCCAGTAACCGGTGATCAGTGTGGTGTCGTCGTTGGTCGGCACCACCCCGATCCACCTGTCCGGCGCCTCATACAGCTCGAAGTGCGCCGGGACACCGGTCCAGTAGGTGTAATAGGTGCAGGTGTGCAGGGGATCCTGATGGATGTATCCGGCGCCGACTCCTTTGGCGATCGGCGAGCGCATGCCGTCGGCCCCGACCGTGAGGGTCGCCCGCTCACGGGTGCTGCCGCCGTAGGCCGACCGGAACTCGACCCCGGCCACCCGGTCGCCGTCGAAAATCGGGCCGGCCACCGAGCAGCCCTCCCGGAACTCCACTCCGGCTGCCACCGCCGCGTCGATGAGAATCTTGTCCAGCAGGTACCGGCGCGGAGCCCACGCCGCACGTTCGCCGAACACCGCGATGGAGCAGCCGTCCAGCCGGATGTCGGCAACCTCGTAGATGGCCCGATCGAGGGCGGGGCACCCGGTGGCCTTGACGGCATCGAGCACACCCCACTGCGCGAGCCGGGCCACGCCCGGCTGATGGATGTACAATGTGGACAGTTTGTCGCTGGGAAAGTGTGCCCGATCGACGAGCAAGACGCGATAGCCGTTGCGTGCGAACAGCAGAGCCGTTGAGGCACCGGCCACTCGTGCGCCCACGACGATAACGTCGTACATGTGCGTCCCCCTCCGTGTCGTGAGACGTCTGCGGTACCTTGACATGGTTGCCTCAAGACGTGGTGCAGCCCGGCTCCAATCGACCACGATCGCGATGCTGGATCGAGGTGACAAACGTCTGCAACGCCACCACTGCCGCGCTGGGCTCGGCCGCAGGCCAGGTGATCGCCGCGGGGCAGCTCGCGTGCGCACCAGCTGAGGGCGAGATGGCAAGCCCGGCACCTCGGACCTCAGGAGCCGGACCGGCGTGGTGTCTCGTTGCCGCGGCGCGACGGCTCGGTTCGACCCGGCGTCGAGGCGCTGCGGGCACAGTCACAGGATGGCCACTTCGACGGTGTCCGCCCTAACCGGGCCGTGGCTGGCGCGGGTCGCACGGCCGTCCGGGACGGTCGAGATTGGACTGCGGTTCTGCCCGGACGGCTCGGTCTTCATCGTCGCTGGCGGCCACGGCGCGGGCGCGTGGACCCGCCGGCGCACCGGTTTCACTTACCACATAAGGGAACCCATGCTCGACGACCAGGGCGGCTTCGCGGGTCACGTCATCATCAGGCAGGCCGGCACGGTTGATGGCGACGCGTTCACCAGCCGCGGCGAGTCTTCCGTCTACGACACGCACGGCTCGCTGCTGCGCACGGTCGCCATCCGGATCACCGCGGTCAGACGGGACGCCTAGCAAGCGTCCCGTCTGGACTCACCACGTGACCGGCAGCGCCTTCAGCATGTGGTTGATTTCCCCCTGGTACCAAGGAAGTTCGTCCTCCGGCACGGCGAGCCGCAGCCCCGGGAAGCGGGCGATCAGTCCCTCGAACACCAGCTCCATCTCCAGCCGGGCCAGGTGCTTGCCCAGGCAGTAGTGCAGGCCATGCCCAAACGACAGGTGCGGGTTGGGATCCCGGGCGTGGTCGAAGGTGTCGGCGTTGGGGAACACCCTCTCGTCCCGGTTGGCCGACGACAGGGCCAGCAGCACGGCGTCGCCAGCGCGGATGGTCACGCCCGCGACGTCGATGTCGGCGATGGCCACGCGCGGGAATCCGGTGGTGTCGGTGGCGAAGAGGTTGATGTGGCGCAGCATCTCCTCGACGGCGGCGGGAATCCGGTCGGGGTTCTCGACCAGCGCGTTCCACTGTGGACGGTGATGCTCGATCATTGCCAGGATGGAGTTGGCCAGCTGGCACGCGGTGGTGTCGAAACCCGCACCGATCAGCGTGAAGCCAAACGTGACCAGCTCCGGCTCGCTGAGTTTGTCGTCGTTGTCGCGGGCGGCGATGAGTTCCGAGAGCATGTCGTTGCCCGGCTTGGCGCGCTTCTCGGCGATGAGCCCGACGATGTACTCGGCCAGCTTGCCCATCGCGGCAAGGGAGTCCTCGCCGCCCGCGCGCTCGTCGACCGTCGCGAAGGCCCGCGCCCACTTCTCGAATACCTGGAGCTCGGCCCCGGGCACGCCGAGCAGATCACCGATCACGACCAGCGGCAGCGGCAGGCAGAGCTGTGCCACGAGGTCGATCGGCGCGCCCTTGCCCTGCATCTCGTCGAGCATCTCGTCGACGACGCCCTTGATTTGCGGGCGCATCTGCTCGACGCGGCGCAGGGTGAAGGCCCCGGCGACCAGCTTGCGCAGGCGCGAGTGCTCCGGGTGATCCAGCGAGATGATCATCTCGGGAGTGGTGTGCATGGTGCCACCGACCCGCGGGGCACCCTCGCCGCACGCCGCCGCCCGGCTCAGCCGGGGATCGGCGGACAGCGCGCGGCAGTCTTCGTAGCGGGTCACCAGCCAGGCGTCCACGCCACCCTCGGTGTGGACCCGAACCACCGGCTGTTGCTCACGCAGCCTGGCGAAGCGCGGATCGGGTCCGCGAATCGACGATCCGGGAAAGGGGTACACATCCAAATCTTGTGGTGTGGACAAGGCGACACCTCCGGTTTCAGGCGCTGATTCCACCGGCAGGCTAGGAATCGTTACTGGAGATTGGATCGCTTGACACTGGTGCCACCTCTCCGGTCGAACATGAACTTACGTCCATGTTCGACGGTGTGTCGCGTCCATGACTTCATGGTCAACACGACCGGCGGGTGACGCCAGACCGGTCAGCTCGTGGTTGACGGCGAAGGTGCGCTCCAGCCCGTCCTCGGTGATGTGCCGGTTCGCCCAGTGGCCGCCGGCATTGTTAATCAAAACATTGATTTGGGGGTACCGGTCGAGAAGCCCGCTTGCGAGCCGCCGCACACCCGACTGCGACGACAGATCGGCGGCGAACGCGTCGACGGCCTCGTTGCCGGACTCCGCGCGGATGTGTGCGGCCGCCACCTGGGTGCGCGTCAGGTCGCGGCCGGTGATGCCGACGCGTGCGCCGAGCTTGGCCAGCCCGACCGCCGTGGCCCTGCCGATCCCGGTGGTGCCACCCGTAACCACCACCGTCTTGCCGGACATGATCAGTTGTTGTTCCGCCATGGCACTCTCCTTTGTGGAGTGTCTACAGGTTCATCAGGCGGGTGGAAATCGGGGCCCGACCGTAGCGGCCGCCGCTTGAGCCCAGGCGTACCGAGGCTCGAGAACACGCGGTCAAACTCATGGCCCACCGGCCCGTGGGAGCGCGGGCTCGAACCCATGGAGGCCAAGACGATGAACGGTTCGACGGCGACACGAGCGGTGCCACACCGCGCCGCCTTACGCTTTCTCGGTCTGCTGACCGCATTCCTGTTACTCGTGATCTCCGGCCCGGGAGCGGCCACCGCCTCCGGCGCGGCCAAAGACGCGGCCCTGGTCGGTCAGTGGAGCGTGCGCGTCACCGTCTACGTCCAGGATCCGCCGTTGCGGGAAAACGCTGTCTTCACCTTCCTCGCCGACAACAAGCTGGACACCGTCACGAATCCGGCGGGTCCGGATCCCATCCCGGGCGAGGGCATTTGGCGGGTCGATGGCCGCGGCACGTTCACCTTCTGGATCACCCATCCGCACCCCGACGAGAACGGCAACACCATCGGCACGACCAACGCGGTGCACCTCGGCAAGGTCGGTCCGGGCTGGTTCAGCACGACGGCGACCGCCTACATCGCGCCGCTCGACGGCTCCGCCTGGTTCGGCCCCGTGCTGGTGACCACCGAAGGAGTCCGCCTCAAGGGCTGAATCTCACGGCGGCGCACCCTTGTGATCCGTGGCGGCGGGCGTCTCCCTTGGCCTCCCGCCTGCCGCGGCAGGCGGGAGGTCGCGTGGCCTCTTGCGCTCGCCTGCCCGTCGGGAGGTCGCGTGGCCTCTTGCGCTCGCCTGCCCGTCGGGAGGTCGCGTGGCCTCTTGCGCTCGCTCGCCCGTCGGGAGGCCGCGTGTCCTTTGCGCCCGCCTGCCCGCGCGTCGGGGCGGGTGCGCCGTCGTTGCCGTGCCGTGTCTGCCGGGGGTCCGGCGCTTGTCGAGCCGCGATCCGCATGTTTCTAGTCATCGGCGATCGTCCGTGGAATTCAACGTTAGGAGGACTCGATATGACCCTCAACCGATCCACCGAACTGGTCGGCACGCTGTTCCGTGTCGTTGTGGGTGTCTTGTTCGGACTGCACGGCGCGGCAACGATTTTCGGCCTCTTCGGAGGGGTGATGGGCTCCGGCCAGCCGGCGCCGGTGGGCACCTGGCCCGCTTGGTGGGCCGGTGTCATCCAGCTGGTTGGCGGGCTGCTGGTGGTGCTCGGCCTGGGCACCCGCGTCTCAGCGCTCATCTGCTCGGGCTCGATGGCCTACGCATATTTCGTGGTGCACCAGCCGCTCGGCCTGCTCCCCATGCAAAACGGCGGCGAGCTCGCGGCCCTGTTCTGCTGGTCGTTCCTGCTGATCGCCGCGCTCGGCCCAGGACGCCTCGCGCTGGACCACGCGCTGACGCGCCGCTCGCGGGTGGCCACGCCGGCCGCACCGGAACGCGAGCCGGCCCTGACCCGCTAATCGCCCAAGAGATAACGCCTCCGCAATGCGGAGGCGTTATCTCTTGCCGTGGCCCACCTTCCCATCGATCATGAACTCAAGTCCATGTTCGACGGCGTGTCGTGGCATTAACTTCATGGTCAACCGCGACCCCGCGGGCGGGTCAGGCCGGCCCCGCGCCCTGTGCTCGCTTGGGCAGTCCACCCACCAGAAGGAAAATCACGACCATCAGGCCGAGCGCCGTATACAGCGCGACCTGCAGCGAACCGGAGAAGGTCTGCGCGCCCGCTCGCTGAGCGAACTTGGTGAGAACCTCACCGGCCTGCGGGTCCTGCCGGGCCGCGGCCTCCACGCAACCCGAGGCGGACTCGGTGGGGGAGGTGGCGCTGAACCGCTCGATGGTGCAGTCGCGGAACGAGGCGGTCAGCGCGTCGATCCGGCCGCTGGGAACACCAACGGCGACAAGCTCTTGCCGCAGTTGCGGGGTGAGCTGGTCGACGCTCTTGACCGCAGACGGGGCCAGCGGCGTGAAGAACGACAGCGACACGATCGCGATACCGACGGCGAAACCGAGCTGCTGCATGGTGGTGATGAGCCCGGAAGCCGAGCCGGCGTCCTTGAACGGCACGTCGGCCAGGCCGAAGATCGGGATCGGCGTGGCGGTGGCGCCGAAGCCGAGTCCGATCAGGAACAGCGCCGGAACCAGGCTCCAGCTCGTGGTCTCCCAGCCCTTCGTGCCGTTGGTCCAGAGGAACACGGCCAGGCCGATCGCCACGACCAGGGCCCCGAACTGCAGGACGGTCCGGCCGAACTTCGGCACCAGTGCGACAACCGAGGCCGTCGCGGTGATGAACGCGCCGATGCAGAACGCCAGCACGGTCAGGCCCGCCCGCAGTGGCGACCAGCCCAGACCCAGCTGCATGAACAGATACAGGGCAAGGAAGAACATGCCCGTGAAGGTGTAGAACGCCAGCTGCAGGATCTGTGCCGAGGTGAAACTGCGCGCCTTGAACAGGTCGAGGGCGATCAGCGACGATCCGTCCTTGTTCTGCTTGTAGCGCTCGTAGGCGACAAACCACGTGAGCACGACGGCTGCGAAGACCATCGCCGCGTATGTCCACGCGGGCCAGCCCAGCTCACGCCCGAAGGTCAAGGGGTAGAGCAGGAGCAGCATCGCGGCCGAGGCGATGATGACACCGGGGATGTCCAGACGCACGGCGCTGGGCGCCTTCGACTCCGGGATGAACTTCATGCCCAGCAGGAAGCCGATGAGGCCGATCGGCACGTTGATCAGGAAGATCGGTCGCCAGTCCCAGCCGAAGATGTTCGCGGCCACGATGACACCGCCGATGAGCGGTGCGATGGTGGCGGCGACGCCACCGATCATGCCGTGGAGGGCGAACGCCTTGCCCTTCTCCTCGTTGGCGAAGGCCACGTGGATGATCGAGATCACCTGCGGCACCATGAGGCCCGCGAAGGCGCCCTGCACGAGTCGAGCGACGATGAGCGTGCCCGGGTCGGCCGCGATACCGCACACCAGCGAGGCAAGCGTGAACCCGACGACCCCCAGCTGGAACATGCGGCGACGGCCGTAGATGTCGCCGAGCCGCCCACCGGTGATCAGCAGGAGCGCGAACGCCAGGACGTACCCTGCCGTGATCCACTGGATCGCGCCGTAGCTCGCGCCGATGTCGCGCTGGATGGTCGGGATGGCGACGTTGACGATGCTGGCGTCAAGCATGTCCATGAACACGGAGGCAAGCATGATCACCAGTGCGGCCCACCGCCGGGGATCGGGCGCCGAAGCGTCGCCGCCATCGGCCTTGGCAACCTTGGCCTCGCTCGGGGCTTCGGCCGGTGGTGCCGCTTTCTTTCTTGACCTGGTCGGTCGGACTTCGGTCGAGGTCATGTTTTGCTCCTCTGCGTGCGGATATTGCTACATGCGATGAGTGTTACGGTTTGCGATAAAGGACTATCAGCGCTGAGTAGAGATCCACTTGATAAACGGTGGAGTCACGCAAGATCCCAGCCACCGTCCATCACGATCACTTGACCGGTCACCCAGGAGCTGGACGGTTCGGCCAGCCGCGTGATCCACAGCGTGACGTCCTCGGGCTCGCCGGTGCGCCCCAGCGGCAGTTGCTTGGCGGCGTGCTGGAAGAGCATGTCCACCTGCTCGGGTGTCATGCCGTTGGTCTCGAAGACCTCTGTGCGCACCAGGCTGGGCGCCACGGCGTTGACGCGGATGCCCTTCGGCGCGAGCTCCGCCGCCCACGTCTTGGTGAGGCTGTCGACGGCCGCCTTGCTCGCGCCGTAGACCGACTCCGTCGGCACCGGATTGTGCCCGGCCACGCTGGACACGAACACGATGTTGCCGCCGGGGGAACGGATGAGCGGCATAAGCCGTACCGTCAGAATCACCGGCCCGATCACATTGGTGGCAAACACTTCCCGGGCCGACGCGGCGTCAATGCTCTCGACGGGTGCCCGGCGGTGAATGCCGGCGTTGTGCACGAGGACGTCGACGCCGCCCTGCGCGACCGCGGCGGCGACGGCGTCGGCCCCGGCCCCGGTGCTCACATCGGCGACCACCGGCGTGATGGTCCGATGCTGCGCGGCCACCTGTTCGAGGCGGTCGAGCCGGCGGCCCGTGATGACGACCCGTTCGGCGCCGCCGTCGGCGAATGCGAGCGCGGCGGCGCGCCCGATACCCGTACCGCCGCCGGTCACCACGATGTGTTGTCCAGCAAAGGGTTGTGCGGTCATATCCACCTTCCTCTCGGCAAGCAATGGCCGGATTCATCAACGCATGTCGACCTGGATTGCGGGTCGAGCTGCGGCGATGAATCCGGCCTGAAAGTGTCAGGACAGTTTGGCGATGACGTTGCCGGTGAACCTGCGCTCCAGCAACGCGAGGAAATTGGCGGGCAGATCCGCCACGCCCCCCGGCACGATCGTGTGCGGGAAGGCGATCCGCCCGTCCCGCAGCCAGATGCTGAACTGCTTGTTCCAACCGTCGATCTGCTCGGGAGTGTGATAGGTCGCGAAGGGACGCAAAATCAGCTGCTTCGGGATGGCGGTCATCAGGTCCAGCCGGGGATGTCCGCCGCTGCCTCCGGTCTCCAACTGCCCGGAAAGCGAGCCGCACAGCGCGAAGCGGGCGAACGGGGCGGCGGCGGCCACGGCCGCCTCGAACTGCTCGCCACCCACGTTGTCGAAGAACACATTGATCCCGTCGGGCGCGAGCTCGCGCAGCCGGTCGACCACCGGGCCGTCGTGGTAGTCGAACACGGCATCGAATCCGCACTCCCGCAACAGGTATTCCGCCTTGGACTTGGAGCCGGTGCTGCCGATGACGCGTTTGGCGCCCAGCAGCTTGGCGATCTGGCCCGCCAGGGATCCCACGCCGCTCGTGGCGCCGGAGACGAACACGACATCGCCATCGCCAACGTTGGCCATCTCGACCATTCCGCGCCACGCCGTCGGGCCCTGGGTGAGGTAGTACTCCGCGCCGGGAAGCAGCGCGCGGTCACGCTTGTGGAACTCGGCCGCACTGCCCACCGCGTACTCGCGCCAGCCGTGGAAGTGCTCCACGAGATCGCCCACGGCCAGGTTGGGGCTGTTGGACCGGACGACGGTGCCGACCGTGCGGCCCCACATCGGCTGCCCCAGCTGGAAAACCGGAATCGGGATGTTGGTCGCGGGCGTCATCTGGTCGCGATAGGCCGCGGCGAGCGTCATGAAATCGTTGCGCACCAGGACCTGACCCGGGCCCGGCTCATCGACCAGCGTCTGCCGGACGGTGAAGTGCTCCGGCCTGACCACATCCTTGGGGTATCCGGCGAAGCACACCTCCGTGCTGGTGGTGGGAAGGGTCTCAGAAGTCATGCGTCACTCCTTCGTTGCGGTGGACAGGGGAGCCGGCCAGGCGACTGGGAGCTCCAGGAGGGTGTGGTTGACATCCCCGACGCGCCAGCGCAGTTGCGGCTCGGCGACCGCCAGGCACAGGCCGGGGAAGCGCTGAGTCAACCGCTCAAGGGCGACGCAGAGCTCGATACGCGCCAGCGGTGCGCCGAGGCAGTGATGGATCCCGTGTCCGAAGGCCAGGTTGGGCGCGTCGCGGGCGAAGTCCAGGCGGCGAGGGTCGGCGAAGACCGTCTCGTCGTGGTTGGCGGAGGTGAACGCGAGAAACACCGCGTCGCCGGCGGGGATGACCTGCCCACCGATCTCGATGTCCGCCATGGCGATGCGAGGCAGCCCGGAGGTGTCGCTGCGGTGGATGTTCACGCCGCGCAGGAGCTCCTCCACTGTGGACGGTATCTCCTCCGAGTGTGCGTGCAGGCGCTTCCACTGCTGCGGGTAGTGGGCCAGCAGGGCGAGCACCGACAGGCCGATCTGCCCGGCCGTCGAGTCGAAGCCCGCGCCCAGCAGCGTCCATCCAAAGACGACGAGCTCCTGGTCGGTCAGCCGGTCGCCGGCGTGTCCCGCGCCCGCCAGTGCCGACAGCACGTCGTCGCCCGGCCGCTGGCGCTTGGCCGCGACCAGGCCCGCGATGTATTCGCCGAGCTGTGCCTGCGCCTGGGCGGCCGCCTCCTGGCCGCCGTCGACGACCGCGAGCTGCCGGACCCAGCCGTGGAACCGCTCGCGGTCGTCGAGCGGCGCGCCGAGCAGCTCGCAGATGACGGTCAGCGCGAGCGGACTGGCGAACTGTGCCATCAGATCGATGGGAGGTGTCTTGCCGGCCCAGTCGTCGAGCAGATCGTCGGCGGTCTGCCTGATGCGAGGGCGCATTGCCTCGATACGCGCGGGGGAGAAGGCCTGATCGGCCACGCGGCGCAGGCGGGTGTGCGCGGGTGGGTCCAGCGAGGCGACCATGCCCGGCGGCGGTTGGAACAGGCCGTCGAACTGTGCGGCGCCAGGCGCGTAGGCCGCCTCTCGGCTCAGGCGGGGATCGGCCGCCGCCGCGCGCACATCCTCATATCGGGTGACCAGCCAGGCGTGCCCGCCGGAGCGGGTCGCGACGCGCACGACCGGCTGCGAC
Organism: Allorhizocola rhizosphaerae; assembly: GCF_003426775.1. Lineage (GTDB taxonomy): Bacteria > Actinomycetota > Actinomycetes > Mycobacteriales > Micromonosporaceae > Allorhizocola > Allorhizocola rhizosphaerae. The sequence goes on from NZ_QJUG01000135.1 coordinate 16,060, forward strand.
GCGCGCCATTGCGCGAAGCGCGGATCTGGGCCCAGATAGGTCGAACCCTGGAACGGGAAGCTGTCGGCTTCGGGCACGGCACCATACCTCCGAGACATTGACCATGAACTTCATGCAACGACACACCGTCGAACATGGACCTGAGTTCATGATCAACCGGAATGAGAGCTCGACCAAGGTTGGGAAGGTGGGCTCGATCGGTGGTCGTTCCGCGCTCAAGTACGGCTTTGGGGCTTCGCCGGCGTAGCGGGGCGGGGTGTTACGGGGAAGGCCCTTGCCGGGCGCCAGGTATGACTCGAGTGGCGGTCCAGGGGCGCGGATCAGCATTCGGCTTGCGCTCAACCGTCGGATGCGACCCGTCCGGTCGGCGGAGGCGGGCAGCCGCTCCTCCCCCGGTTGCGGTTGGATCTGCTGGCCTTCCCGGTGGCCACCCCTCGCCATGGGCCAGCAGGTCCGCGTCCGGTTGCTGATTCGGAGGACACATGTCAGAACTGAACGATTTCTATAGACAGGAGCCACGGTGGGAGGCCAGCGGCATCGACCCGGCGCTTGAGTTCGCGTCCATCGAGGTGCCGATGGACTACAGCAATCCGGGCGGCCGCCGTCTCACCATCGCCATCGGCCGGATCAAGGCCACCGACCCGAAGCGCAAACGCGGCATCCTGATCGCGCTCAACGGCGGGCCGGGCGGCGAGGGCGGGCTGGGCCGACGCATGCCGTTGCGGTACAAGGCAACCGCGCTCAACGAGGTGTACGACCTGGTGGGGCTGGACCCGCGCGGGCTGGACGGCTCGACGAAGCTCTACGCGGAGATCACGCCGTCGCGGGCCGGGTTCGACTCCCGCCCACCGGACGAGATGTTCCAGGCGATCGCCGAGGACATGTATCTGCGCGAGCAGGGGTGCCTCGCGGCCGACGACGGGCTGCGCCCGTTCATCAACACGCGCAACACCGTGCGGGACATCGATGTCCTGCGGGCGGTCGTGGGCGCGGAGAAAATCAATTACATCGGGCACGCGGACGGGTCCCACGTGGGTGCGCTCTACGGCAGCATGTTCCCCGCGCGCATGGACCGGTGCGTGCTCGACTGCTCGCGCAATCCGTACTGGAACTGGCGTGACCAGTGGAAGGCGCAATCGATCGCATACCGGGAAAACGTCGAGCAGTGGGCGGAGTGGGTGTCCGAACGCGACGCCCGGTTCGGGCTCGGCGTGACCCAGCAGCAGGTCATCGATGTCGTGGAGCAGGTCGCCGACCGGCTGGCGCGTGAGCCCGTGGCCGGCGTGGGGCGCACCCCGTTTGACGGGGCGATGGGCTCGGGCGCCACCTATCGCGGGCTGTGGGCGTTGCTCGCCGACACCGTGCGCGAGCTGCACTGGCCCACGAGCGAGGCGAACTCGGCCGACGCGGCGAAGGCGGTCGGCGTACTGGCATCATTGGTTTTTCAATGGCGGGCCGTCCACCCGACGCTGCGTTCCGGGGTCACCGACGCGGTCACGCTCGAGGACGAGTGGCCGACCGATCTGGAGTTCTACTACCAGGAGATGCGGGAGTTCCGGGAGAAATATCCTTACGGGTACGGCATCGTGCGTGTGCAGCCATGGGTCGGCATCTATCGGACCTTTGACCCACCCGAGCCGCCCCTCACGCCGGATGACGTTTTCCGTGACGGCTATCCGCAGGGCATCGTGGTGCACTCGACGGCGAACTCGGTGCTGCGCTACGAGGGCGGCGTGGCGATGGCGCGCAAGCTGGACCACCGCCTGATCACCATCGAGGACGAGGGCCACCACGAGATCTACTGCATGGGCCGCAACGCGGTGGTCGACGAGCACGTGACGCGCTATCTCGTCGAGGGCGTCCTGCCCCCGGACGATGTGCGCACGCCGGGCATGCCGCGGCCCGACATCGCGCCGGGCGCGTCCGGGCCGTCGCTTGTGGGCAGTCTGGCCGATCTCGCGCAGCAGTTCGTCGACGAGCAGAGGCTGATCCACCTGAAGTGGTGACCAGGAACGGGGAGGGCGCGCCCCTCCCCGTTCTTTACGCCAGCGTCTGATAGTCGGTGTAGCCGCGCTCACCGCCGCCGTAGAAGTCGGACGCGACGACAGCGTTGTAGGGGCCGCCCGCGCGCAGCCGCGCCGGAAGGTCCGGATTGGACACAAACAGCGCGCCGAACGAGACGAGGTCGGCCACGCCGCAATCGAGGGCCTCTTGCGCCCGCAAGGCATCGGTCCGGCCCGGATTGACCACCATCACGCCGGGCCAGGTGTCCCGCAGCACATGGGTCAGCCACCGGTCGCCCTTCTCGGCCACGTGCAGATAGGCCAGATCCAACGGCAGCGCGTCCACGAGCGCGGGGATGTCGGTCGCGTCTTCGCTCGGATCCATGCCGTTGTAGGGGTTTCCGGGCGATACCTTCAGTCCGGCCCGCTCCGGCCCGATCGCGTCGGCGACCGCCTCGACGACCTCCACCGGAAACCGCATCCGGTGGCGCAGCCGCCCGCCATAGTGGTCGGTGCGCTGGTTGGCCGCCGCATTGAGAAACTGCGCGAGCAGAAACCCGTTGGCGCACTGGAGCTCCACGCCGTCGAAGCCGGCGTCAACGGCGGCGACTGCGGCATCGGCGAATTCGCGTATCGTCTTGGCGATGTCCGAGAGTGTCAACTCGGTAGGGATTGGACAGTCCACCCGGCCAGCGCGGGTGAACGATTGCACCTGCGCCCGGATCGCCGACGGCGCGACCGGAAACATGCCCGGCGGCAACAGGTCCGGATGGCTGACCCGGCCCGCGTGCTGCAGCTGCGCGAAGATACGCCCGCCCGCCGCGTGCACCGAATCGGTGACCTGACGCCAGGATTGGACCTGTGCGGGCGTGTGCAGCCCGGGAGTGTCCAAATAGCCCTGTCCCACGGCACAGGGATGGATCGCTTCGGTGACGATGAGGCCGGCCGACGCGCGCTGGGTGTAGTAGCGCGCCATCAGCCGGGTCGCGGTGCCCCCCACCCCGGCCCTGGCCCGTGTCATCGGGGCCATGACGATGCGATTGGCAAGCTCATGCTTGCCGACGGTGATCGGATCGAAGAGAGACGTCACCTCGCGAGCGTCAGGTGGCGGGGTCAAGCCGTGGTGGAGCCAGGTTCAAGGTTCCCGCGACATCCTCACTGGGACGTAACGAGGATCAGGAGGTGCCAGCGGTGACCACCGACACAGGGCTCATCCAAGCCGCGGAGAAGATCCGCCCGCTCGTCGCCGAGCATGCGGCGCAGGCCGATCGGGAAAGGCAGCTCGCGCCGGAGGTCGTGGCGGCGCTGAAGGAGGCGGGCTTCGCCCGTCATTTCGTGCCCAGCCGCTGGGGCGGCGCGGAGGCGTCGTTCGGCGAGGTGACCCAGGCCATCGCGAGCATCGGCGAGGAGTGCGCCAACGCCGCGTGGTTCGCGTCGCTGAGCGCCTACGCGGGCCGGTTCGGCGCGTTCCTGCCCGAGCAGGGGCAGGCCGAGATCTGGGGCGGCGGGCCGGACAGCGTCATCGTCGCCGCGCTCGTCCCGGCCGGGGCGGCCGAAGAGGTGCAGGGCGGCTTCCATGTGAAGGGGCGCTGGGGGTACTGCAGCGGAATAGATTTTGCCGACTGGGCACTGATCTGCGGACCGGCGGGCGACCGCGCTCAAGCCAAATTCTTTGCGGTACCCCGCAAGGCTTGCACGATTCTCCCGACGTGGGATTCGGTCGGGCTGCGCGCGACCACGAGCCACACCATCGAAGTGGACACGTTTGTCCCGTCGCACATGGTGTTCGCGTTTGGACAGATGGCGTCGGGCCGCAACCCCTACTCGCAGGCGGGCTGCCACACCGCGCCCATCCGGGCCGTGGGCAACCTCGCGTTCATCCCGCCCGCGCTGGGAGCGGGCACCGGCGCGTTGAACGCCGCGGTCGCCGCGCTGCGCGCCAAGCCGCACCACTCCGATGTGGACACGCTGCTGGTGCGCGCGTCGGCACAGATCGATGCGGCCCGGTTGCTGGTCGAGCGGAACGCGGTCGTGGCTGACGCGGGAGTGTTCAGCGACGAGCTGTTGGCACGCAGCGAGCGCGACGCGGCGCTGGCGGGCGAGCTGCTCAACGAGGCGGTCGGCGCGCTGATCCGGGCGTGCGGCACGACCGGCTTCAGTGAATCGCAATCGCTGCAACGCTTCTGGCGCGACACGACGTGCGCGACGAGCCATGTGGCGCTGCGTTTCGAGACGGCGGCGGTGAAGTTCTACAGCGCGTTCCTGCTGGGGGACGGGCGATGAAGGAGTTTCGCCTGCACGTGCCCGAGGACGACGTGCTCGACCTGCGAGGGCGTTTGGCGCGCACGCGCTGGCCCGAGGCGTCGACCGAGCCCGGGTGGGGGCAGGGTGTGCCGCTGGACTACTGCCAGGAGTTGTGCGCGTATTGGCGGGACCAGTATGACTGGCGCGGGACGGAGGCACGGTTCAATACGCTGCCCCAATTCCGAACGCCACTGGAGGGATTGGACGTCCACTTCGTACATCTGCGGTCCGCGCGTGCCGACGCGATCCCGCTGCTGATCGGGCACGGCTGGCCCGGCACGGTGTTCGAGATGCTCGACATCCTCCAGGCGCTGACTCTCGGTGATCCGGCTTTCCACGTGGTGCTCCCGTCGCTGCCGGGGTTTGGGCTCAGCGACAAGCCCACGACGACGGGCTGGGGCATCGATCGCGCCGTGCGGGCGTGGGACCGGCTGATGGGCATGCTCGGTTACGACTCCTATGTGGTGCACGGCCCGGACTGGGGTTCGTATCTCGCGGGTGCGATGGGTGCGGCGCTGCCCGGTCGCGTGCGCGGCATCCACATCACGCTGCCCATGGCCGACAAGCCCACGGACGCGGACGCAGCCCTCAGCGAGCGGGAGCAGGCCCGCCTGGCCGAGGTGTACCGCATGTGGCAGACCGACTCCGGCTACGCCGCGATCATGTCCACCAAGCCGCAGTCGATCGGGTACGGGCTGACCGACTCGCCCGCGGGCCTGCTGGCCTGGGTGGTGGAGAAGTTCTGGTCGTGGTCCGACCACGATGGCGACGATGTGGAGAAGGCGATTCCGCGTGACCGCATGCTCGACATCGTGAGCCTGCACTGGTTCGCGTCGGCGGGCGCGTCGGCGTCGCGCATATATTGGGAGAGTTACCGCAAGGTGCCCTATCTGCCGGTGTCCGTGCCGACCGGGGTGTCGAGCTTCCCCAAGGACGCGTCGACGCCGCGCGCGTGGGCGCAGCGCCGCTACACCGATCTGCGCTTCTGGCGCGACCACGTCAGCGGCGGGCACTTCCCGGCGCTGGAGCGGCCCGAGCTGCTGGTGGCCGATCTCAGGGAGTTCGCCGGCACACTAGAATGACCGCGTGATGCGAGGATGACGCTCGACCTGATGGATGTGGCCGTCGGCCATCGGGGCCGCGCCATCCTCGCCCATGTCTCGCTCAAGCTCGCGTCCGGTGAGACGGCCGCCATCCGCGGCGCCAACGGTGTGGGCAAGTCCACGCTGTTGCGCTGCATCGCGGGTGTGGCCGAGCCGTTGCACGGCGAGATCCGGGTCAACGACGTGCCCGCCGACGACCGCGACCCGCGTTTCCGGCGGATGGTGAGCAGTCTGCTCGACAGCGGTTCGTGGTATCAGGCGCTGACTGCCGCCGAACACGTCGACCTCATCGTGCGGGCCAACCGGCCCGTGTCCGAGGGTTGGTTCGAGCCCGCGCAGCTGTTGGCCGAGCTGGGGATCGGGCATGTGGGTGGGGCGCTGCCCGGCAGGCTGTCCACCGGTGAGCTGCAACGGCTGGCGGTGGCCATGACGTTGGCCCGGCCGAGTGCGCTGCTGCTGCTCGACGAGCCCGAGCGGCATCTGGACCGGTCGGGGCGGGAGAGCGTTGCCGGGCTGCTGCGGCGGTATGCAGAGCGCGGCGGCGCGGTCGTCATCGTCACGCACGACGACGATCTCGCCGCAGCCATTGGCGCCCAGCAGGTCTCGGCGAGCGACTTCGCGGCATGACACGCGTCTACCTCATCGTGCTGTCGGGGGTCGTGGCTGCTGCCATGCTGATCGCGGGCGTGGTGTTCGCGGGCGACCGGATCGCGACGCATCACGCGGCGGGCTCTGCGGCGCCGGTGTGGGCGGCGTGGGCGCTGTGTCTACTTTGGAGTCTCGCGTGGCTCGGCGTCGCGAATCGGTTGGGCCCGGTGACCGCGGCTCCGGCGACCGTCGCGTGGATCCTGCCGAGCCCACTTGATCGGGGCAAACTGCTGCGGCCCGGCGCGATTTGGGTGTGCGCGGCGGGCGGGTTGGTCGGGTCGGTCAACGGCGTGCTGGTCGTGCATGCGCGGGCTCCTGATGTGCCTTCGGCGGTGGGCATGCTCGGGGCGGGTGCGGGCGGGGGAGTGTTCGCGGCGGCGGCGCTCGTGTTGCTGCAAACCCATGTGGGCCGGCGATGGCCCTACGCACTTTCGGTGGCCGCGCTCGCTGCAGAGGCCAACGTTGTGGTGGTCGGTGTCGTGGCGCTTGTGACAGTCGCGTTCGCACTGTCCACACTGGATCGGATGCGCCTCGCACGGATCGCGGCCGGATCGGCGTACGCACAGGTGATCGTGGCTGGGTTTGTCACGGTCGATCCGGGCCTGGCGGCGCGGGCCGCCGAACAGCTCACGGCGGGGCGGGGTGGGCGCCTGGCCGGTACCGGATGGAAGGCCATTGTCTCGCAAGACATACTGGCACTGCGCCGGTCACCGGGCCGGCTGCTCATGGCCGCGGGACTGGCGGCCATGCCCGCGCTGATCGGGGAGATGTTCGGCTCGGGGGCACTCATGGGCGCCGTGTGGGTCCTGTGTGGACTGTCGGCGGTCGGGCTCACCACGACCAACGTGCGCCGCGACCACGACATCGACGCCCTGCCGCGCCTGCTCGGATTGACGGCACGCCGGTTGCTCGCGGCGCGGGCGGTGGTGCCGGCGGTGTTCGGTGTCGTGTGGGGGCTCTGCTCGATCGGGCCGGTCGGAGCGGCGGCCGGGCTCGCGCTCGCGGCGGGCGCGATGCGCGCGGCCCGGCGTGGGCGGGTC
>NZ_QJUG01000136.1 GCF_003426775.1 Allorhizocola rhizosphaerae
CGCGGGCCAGCTCGCGCGCCACGGCCGGGGGCGTGTGCCACTCGGGCAGCGCCAGCCCGTCGTCGAGCAGGTCGGCGATCTCGCGCGGGTGCAGCGCGCGCCGCTCGAACCGCTCGGGCACGTCGTCGCGGTCGCGCCACTGCCCGTCGCGGCTGTCGTAGGAAAGCTCGCGCGGCACCAGCACGCGCAGCCCGGCGCCCGTGACCGTGCCGGCCGTCGACAGCAGATGCGTGACCCCGTAGGCCGCGGCCACCTTGGCGCGCAGCATCGCGTCGGAAAGCTCGTTGCCGCGCTCGGCGAGCGGCACCGCGACCACGATCGGGTCGGGCAGCCGGTCGCGGGCGGCGAGCACACAGCGCATGAGCGCCTCGGGGGTGAGGCCGTCGCGCGGGGTGACCGGGGCCCCGTAAGGTACCAAAATCAGAACTTGGGCTTTCAACTGGCGCGAAGCGTGAACGATCTGGGCCAGCTGGGGCCGATGCAGCGGCCGGTCGGCGAACACGCCCAGCACGCGCTGCTCGGTCAGCAGGCCGCGCACGGTGGCGGTGTCCAGGCGAAATCCGGTGAACGGCGTGTGGCCGCCGTCGCCATGCCGGTGAACCCGACCGGCGACACCGGACCAACCGGGGCGGGTCTCCCACGCCTCGGTGATGTCGACCCCGGCGACCGGCGCTCCCTCTTGATCTGTGAGCAGCAGCACAGCCGGCTCATTAAGATCGAGGCCGTCGAGCATCCCGGCCGGCACCTCGAGGGTCACCGGAACGGGCCAGTGCCGCCCATCGGCCAGCCGGGCCGAGCGCCGCACCGACTGCAGGTCGGACGGGCCCAAAAAGCCCGTGAGCGGCTCGTATGCCCCGGCAAGGAGCAGGTGGAGATCGGCAAGCTCGATCGGGCTGGGTGTCCACGTGGGCGCACCCCGCAAGGCCTCCTCACTGATCACGCGCTCGCTCCGTTCGTTCACAGGGGACAAGTCTGTCAGTACCGGCCCGGAGAGCAAATACCGAGGTCTGCTGGATACGATTCCTCCAGGACACCGGCGTCCTTTTCTATGCGAAGAGGAAAGGAACGCGCGGGATGAGTGACGTTACGCCGGTCGAGCACGAGGCCGACACCGCCCTACGCGCCGATATCCGCAGGCTGGGCACGCTGCTGGGGCAGACGCTGGTCCGGCAGGAGGGTAAGGGCCTGCTCGATCTGGTCGAAGAGGTGCGCGCGTTGGTGCGGCACGACGCCGACGGCGCCGCGGCCAAACTCTCCGCCCTCGATGTCTCGACCGCCACCCTGCTCGCTCGGGCCTTCTCGACCTACTTCCACCTGGCCAACATCACCGAGCAGGTCCATCGGGCGCGCGAGCTGAGACGCCGCCGGGCCCAGCAGGGCGGCTGGCTGGATCAGGCCGGTCAGCGCATTTCCGATAAAGGGGTACCGGCCAAGGACCTCGCGGCGGCGTTGCGGCGCCTGGCGATCCGGCCCGTGTTCACGGCGCATCCGACCGAGGCGGCCCGCCGGTCGATCCTGACGAAGCTGCGCACCATCGCCGACGCGCTCGACCACGAGCACGCCGCGGAGCGCCTGTTCGGTGAGCGGGTCCACTCCGACGATCGCCTGTCGGAGCTGCTCGACCTGCTGTGGCAGACCGACGAGCTGCGGCTGGACCGGCCCGACCCGACCGACGAGGCCCGCAACGCGGTCTACTATCTCAGCGACCTATACGAGGACGCCGCCCCGCGCGTGCTCGACGACCTGGCCGACACGCTGCGCCGGCTCGGTGTCGAGACCGCGCCGACGGCACGCCCGCTGACGTTCGGCAGCTGGATCGGCGGTGACCGTGACGGCAACCCCTATGTGACCCCCGCCGTGACGCGCGACGTGCTGTTGCTCCAGCACGAGCACGGCATCCGCGCGGTCGAGCAGGCCCTCGACGACATGATCAACGAGATGTCGGTGTCACGCAGGCTGCGCGGGGTGTCGCTCGACCTGTCCGCGAGCCTGGCCAAGGATCTGGACGCGCTGCCCGAGGTGGCCCCGCGCTTCCGGCGGGTCAACGCGGAGGAGCCCTATCGCCTCAAGGCCCGCTGCATCAAGGCCAAGCTCGACAACACGCGGGCACGGCTGGCCAACGGGACGCCGCACGAGCCGGGCCGCGACTACCTTGGCTCGTCCGAGCTGCTGGCCGACCTGGAGCTGATGCGCGCCTCGCTGGCCCGCAACTCCGGCCAGCTGACCGCGACCGGGCGGCTCGCGTCGGTGATCCGGGCGGTCACAGCGTTCGGCCTGCATCTGGCCACATTGGACGTTCGGGAGCACGCCGACGCGCACCACGACGTGCTGGCCCAGCTTTACGCGCGGGTGGGGGAGGTGTCCGGTTACGCGGGCCTCAACCGGGAGGAGCGTACCGAGCTGCTGACCCGCGAGCTGTCCGGGCGGCGCCCGCTGGCGAGCATGGACGCCCCGTTGACGGATACGGCACGCAAGACGTTCGACGTGTTCTCGACGATCCGCACGGCGCACGAGCGGTTCGGGCCCGACGTGATCGAGTCGTACATCGTGTCCATGACGCGCGGGATCGACGACGTGCTCGCGGCGGTTGTCCTGGCCCGCGAGGCGGGCCTGGTCGACCCGCACGCGCCGCGGGCCGCGATCGGGTTCGTGCCCCTGCTGGAGACCGTCGCCGAGCTCGACGCGGGCGGCGAGATTCTCGACGAGCTGCTGTCGCTGGAGCCCTACCGGGCCATCGTGCGGGCACGCGGCGACGTGCAGGAGGTCATGCTGGGATACTCCGACTCCAACAAGGAAGCGGGCATCACGACCAGCCAGTGGGCGATCCACCGGGCGCAGCGCGCGTTGCGGGATGTGGCCGCGCGGCACGGTGTCCAATTGCGACTGTTCCATGGCCGCGGGGGGACGGTCGGGCGCGGTGGCGGGCCCACCCACGAGGCGATCCTCGCCCAGCCCTACGGCACGCTCGACGGCGCCATCAAGGTGACCGAGCAGGGCGAGGTGATTTCCGACAAATACACGCTTCCGGCCCTGGCCCGGGAAAACCTCGAACTCACGGTGGCCGCGGTGCTTCAGGCGACGCTGCTGCACAAGACGCCGCGGCAGACGCCCGAGCAGCTGGCCCAGTGGGACGCCGCCATGAATGTCATGTCCAGCGCGGCCTACACGGCCTATCGGTCGCTTGTGGACGACCCGAATCTGCCCGAGTATTTCTGGGCCTCCACGCCCACCGAACTGCTGGGATCGCTGAACATCGGGTCGCGGCCGGCCAAGCGGCCCGACTCGGGTGCGGGACTGGGCGGATTGCGTGCCATCCCATGGGTTTTCGGGTGGACGCAGTCGCGCCAGATCGTGCCCGGCTGGTTCGGCGTGGGCACGGGATTGCGTGCTTTGCGCGAGGCGGGGCACAGCGAGACCCTGCGCGAGATGTATGCCGAATGGCACTTCTTCAAGACGTTCGTGTCCAATGTGGAGATGATGCTCGCGAAGACCGACCTGAACATCGCGCGCGGGTATGTGAACTCGTTGGTGCCACCCCAACTCCGGCCCATTTTCACCAGCATCGAGTCGGAATACCACACCACGCTCGCGGAAGTCCTTGCGGTGACCGGAGAATCGGCGCCGCTGGACAACCAGCCGGTGCTCAAGCGCACCCTGGCCGTGCGCGACACCTACCTGGAGCCGCTGCACCACCTGCAGGTCGCTCTGCTGCGCCAGTATCGCGACGCCGGCCTGGCGGGCCGCTCGATGGCCACCGCGCCCGGCGGCCGGCGCGTGCTGTCCACCGACCCGACCCTGGAGCGCTCGCTGCTCACGACCGTCAACGGGATCGCCGCCGGCATGCGCAACACCGGCTGATCCTCACCAGTGGGCGTCGAAGGCCTCCCGCACCCGCTGGAAGTCTCGTGACCCGGGCCCGAGGATGAGCTCAAGCGCATCGAGCAAGGCTTCCCGGCCGCCGTCGTGGTCGGCGCACGCGTGGACCAGCGAGATGATGTGAAGCCGCCCATGTGCGTTATCCGGTACCACGATTTCGTGCGGCAGGACCGCCAGGACCGCCCGGCGCTGGGCGTCGTCGCGCAACACCCGCACGCTGCTGAGCGCGTCGATGAGCGCTCTGAGGTGCTCACCGCCGGGCACCCCGCGCGGTGCCGTGCGGGTCGCCCCCGCGGCGAAGGAATGGCACTGCCCGAGCAGCGCCCGGGTGTAGGCCGCGGCGACCCACGCGGAATAGGCGTGCCAGACGTCGTTCTTCGTGGCATTGGCGCAGTAGTCGACCATGCCACGAACCACAAACCAGGGCACATCATGCAGGCCCGCTCCAACCGCGATGCCCGAACCCTCCATCTCCACCGCCAGAATGCCGTGCTCGGCGGCCAGCAGATCGCGCGCGGCCTCGTCGCGCACAAGCACATCGGCACTGCCGATCGGCCCGCGATGCACCCGTGGAATGCCAGGTCGGTGCCCTGAGAGCTGCCGATCGGGATGTGGGATGCGAACCCCGGCCCGCGTCAGCACATCGGTCGACTCCGCCGGGCGGGCGAAGCGTGCGGGCACCGCACGCAGAGCCTGCGCTGCCTCCACCCACTCCGGGTTGTCGAGATGCTCGCGGATTTCAAGCTCATGGTCGGCTGCGAGCAGGCGCCTGGACATGCCCTCGGTCGCCCGTCGCAGGTGCCGCACGCCGTCGATCAACCGGACATGGTTATAGTCGACGATTCCACCGGTCGCCACGACCACATCGCCGAGCCGCACATGTTTGCGCGGGTCATGTGGCGCAGGGATTCCGCCGGCGATCCCACACATCACGATGACCTTCAATTGCGGGAACGACCGGGCCAGCGACGAACACATCGCCGCGGCGTTGCGAGTGCCGTCTTCGGTCTGCAACGCGAGGACGACCCGGTGGGGGCGGCCCTTGTCGAGGCTCGGCAGCGCCCCCGTCTTGTACACATTGGGATCACCGGGAATCGCGGCGCAGTCGGCAAGGTCGTCGATGACCAGCCGGGCGGCGGCCGACTCGATCGGCAGTGCGGTGACAATCCCGATCGTGACGTCCAAAGGTCTCACGGCGACGCTGTCCCATCCGCTGACGATGCTGCCGTTCAGGATACCGAGGAGTGAAAAGTCCTGTCGTCGGTCGATGTATATTATCTACAGTTATAGATGCCCCCGGATGCGATGGAGGCCAGGGCCGGGTGGCTGCCTCGCCTTCAGAACCGATGGGAACACGTCACGATGGATCACCCACCAGGCGTCATCAAAACCGTTCTGATCGACCTCACCAACGTCCACATCGCGACGCTGCGCCACTGCGACGAGGCAGTCCTGGAGTTGAGCACCCGGCACCTGCTGCATCAGATCGAGCGGCATCGCGCCAACATCGGCAGTGGGCCGCCCGGACGGGTGGACTGAGGGTGCGTGTCGGCGGTCAGTCGCGGCAGGAAGACATCGGTGTGGGACCGGCCGGCCCGGTAAATCCGGCCGCCTACCACGTGTTTCCTGAAACCGACTTCGACGAGATAGCCCGCGGCGGCGGGGGTCCGGAAGCCATCGCACGGCTGCTGGCCAGCGAATACAGCCGCCGGCTCCTGCTGGTCAAGGTGTTGCTGGACCTGGCTTCGGCCCATCCCGAGCTGCTTGGCCCGCTGCCGCCGGCCACGGCGGCATGGCGCGAACTCGAACGGCTGCAAGCGCTGCCGCAATCCGCTGCCGTGCTGCGCGACGTGCTGATGCATCCCCAGCTTGGGGTTTGGCTGTCGCACGCGATCCGGGCCGTGAAGAACCGGGTCCGCCCGACGCCCATGTGGCTTGAGGTCGGCCAGATCCACTGCGCGACCTTCGCCGCCGCGGTCCGAAGTGGACAGGCCGCCCAGACCCTGTTGCCCGTGCGTGAAGGCGGGGTCATCCTGCCCACACTCGGGCTGGCCAGGTTTGCGGGGCTGAACGGCCCCGCCGTGGCGACCGCGGTGACCACGCACGGCGTGACATCGCTGCGGGTGGGTCGGCAGGAGTTGATCCTGCCGCACGATCTCACGCAGGACTCCGACTGCTGGTGGAGCCTGCGCCGGCTCGACGTCAGCGCCGTGGGCCGGACACTGAGCGTCTATCTCGACGACGTCGACCCGTTCCGGGATCTGGCCGATCCGGTGCCACCGCAGCGGCTGTCGGACACCGCGGTCACCGGATGGCGCGAGTTGCTCGATGGGGCGTGGCACATTCTCAATTCGTGCGCCGGTGAAACGGCCGCGGCGATGAGCGTGGGTCTGCGCTCGCTGGCCCCGCTTCCGGAAAGCCGCGACGGCTCGACCCGCAGCGCCTCCACCGGGGACGGATTCGGCGCCGCGCTCCTGACCCGCCCGCCCACCGCGGTGTCGCTTGCCGAAACGCTCGTGCACGAGTTTCAGCATTCAAAATTGGGCGGCCTGCTTCATCTGGGTGACTTTGTGGAGGGCGACGACGAGAGTCGCCATTACGCGCCTTGGCGGGATGACCCGAGGCCACTCGGCGGCCTGCTGCAAGGAGTCTATGCGTTCCTCGGCATCACCGCTTTCTGGCGGAGCCGCCTCGAATGTGGGAAGGATCCGGCCGACCAATTCGACTATGCCTTTGCCCGCCGCCAGACGTGGATCGGCTTATATGCATTGATGAAATCGCGGCGCTTGACGGAACTGGGCGAGCGTTTTGTCAACGGCATGAACGCACGGCTACAGCCGTGGATGGCCGAAAGGGTTTCCCGCACCGCGCTTCACGGCTCCTGGTACGCGACCACTGATCACCGGATCGGTTGGCGCGTGCGCAATCTGCGTCCGGATCCCGATGTGGTACGTGAAATGGCGGACAGCTGGATGGGTGCCAATCGCGCCGTGCCCGACGACAGACCGTGGGCCTTCTCCGCGATTCCGTGGTCGCATCGCAGGGTGACCCTCTACCGGATCCATGCCAGCGCGCCGGAGCGATTCCTTGCGCTGCAGGCGAAGTCGGCGCGCGACGCGGATCTCGACCTGGTTGGCGGGGAGGTCACCGAGGCACTGACCGCTTACCGCGCAAGGCTGCGCGACAACGCGGATGACGGCGACGCCTGGGCGGGTCTGGCCTTGGCCTGCATCGCAGGCGGGCGCCACCTTCCGTGGCGCTGCCTGCTGCGCCGACCGGAGCTGGCGAGCGGCGTCTACCGCAGGCTTCGCCGGCTGCGCGTGAAGTGTGATCCGCTCGCCATCGCCCAATGGTGTGAGCAGCACGGTGCTACAGCGGCATCGGGTCGACGTCGCAGTCGGCCCTGATGCTCTGCAACGCGTTCAGAGTCGCGGGGTGTTTGTCTCCGAGCACCTTGCGGAACAGCGCCATGGTGTTGCCCTGAATCTTCTCCGCCTCTGCCGTCCGCCCCAGCCGACGCAGGTCCAAAGCCAGATTGGCGCTGCATGCCAGCACGGAAGGATGCTCGGCCCCCAGCACCCGCTGGGAACGTTCGAGAGTTTCACTGTCGAGTTCATAGGCCGCCTGGGCTTCCCCGAGCGTGTAAAGATCGCTGGCCAGGTTGATGGCGCAGGTGAGCGTCACGGGGTGATCGGCGCCCAGCGTCTCGGTGAGGGTCTCGTAGACCTGCTTGTTGAGGGCATGGGCCTGCTCGGGATCGCCCTGCAGCCGATAGACGATGGCGAGATTGGTTTGGGCGGACAGGGTGTGCGCATGCTGGGCGCCAAGCGCCCGCCGGTATCGCTCCACGAGCCTGCCGCCCAGCTCACGGGCGTCGTCGAGCTGGCCGACCTGCCTGAGATCCACCGCGTAGTTGAGCTCGGCGGCCATGGTCTCGGGGTAGTCGGTCCCATAGCGCCGGCGGAACTTTTCCACCGTGACCTCGGAGAGTTCCTTGGCCCCGCCGTGGTCGCCCGACTTGCGCCGGGCAACCGCGAGGTTTCTGGCCGCGTGCAGCGACATCGGCTTGTCCGCGCCCATGATTTCGAGATGGCGCTTGTAGATCTGTTCCTGCAGCCGGTGCGCCTCGACGAAATGCCCCGCCTCGCGGCGGTCGACGGCCAGACCGTTGAGCGTGCGCAGGGTCTCGGTGTGGTTTCTGCCCAGCACCTCGGTGCGCCGCCGCGCTGTCTCGTCATCCAGCTCGATGGCCCTCGCGAACTCGCCGGTCAGCCGCAGGCTCACCCCGAGGTCGTGCGCCGCGTGCAGGGTGGCGGGATCGTCCGGTCCGAACAGGGTGCGCGATCGCTTGTAGATCGATTCATTGCGCTCCTTGGCCTCCTGGAACCGGCCGGCGGCACGAAGGTCCGTGCACACCATGCGGCTGGCGTTGAGCGTGCCCTCGTCGTCGGGCCCGAAGGTGCGATCGTATGCCTCAAAGGCCTGTCGGTTGACCTGCCTGGCACGGGCGAAATCGCCGAGCACCCAGCAGATGTATCCCAGCCAGGTCGCCAGCTTGAGATTTTGTGGGTGTTCGAAGCCGAGCTTCTCGGTCCACGTGGCATGCACCCGGGTGGCGATGTCGCGGCACTCCGCGTGCGCTCCCCAGTAGAAGAGGAACTCGACCATGTGCATGGTCAGGCCGTGGATCAGGGGATCGGCCGAATCCGTCACCCGTGATGCCTCGAAATGCTTGTGCAGCATCTGATAGCGGCTCCACTGCTCGGGCAGATGCGGGTGCTTGGGGTCGGCGTTGACCAGCAGCGCGTGCGCGCCGAACCGCATGAGCTCGCGCTGGCTGTCGTCCAGCCGCGACATCAGGACCGCTTGGATCAGCCGGTGGATCTGCAGGGTCGAGTCCTGGTGGTTGAGCCGGGCCAGGGCGTAGCTCTGTATGTCGCGGATCGCCCGAGCCAGCTGGATCGAATCGCCGAGCAGCGTATCGAGTTCGGCAGTGATGCGCACCGGCGCCGCGACGAACAGGTCTCGCGAAATATCCGAGGGGGCGAAGAACGAACACACCTGCAGCAGCTGGAGCGCGGCCGGATTTTTCTGCTCCAGCCGATCGAGCGACACGTTCCACGCCGCGGCCACCGAACCCTGATCCTGGGCGGACGGGGTCTGCGAGAGCAGCTCGATCCGCTTGGCCTGCAGCAGCTCAAGATATTCGGTGACCGGCATGCCGGTGACGGCGTGCCACGAGGCCGCCTGCTCGACGGCCAGTGGCAGATAGCCCAGCTCCTCGCCGAGCCGATCGGCGTCCTGCGGGCTGAGGTCCGGTGATCGGTTCAGCAGGAACTTTCTGCTCTCCTCCGGAGTGAATACGTCTACCTCAATGGACTCCTCGGCGGTGAGCGCCCACTCCAGATTCCGCGAGGTGACCAGAATGGTCCCGTTGCCGCCGGACGGAAAATAGGCCCGTGCCTCGGCGACGTCTTCGGCATTGTCAAAAATCAGGAGCCAGTTTTCATAGGGAATCTGACCCGTGTTCAAGGCGTCGAGCAGAACCGGAACGGCATTGTTCGCCTGTCTTGTCATATCCAGCTTGAGCCGAAACGCCAAGTCGGCGAGGGACGCCAGGATATCGACTTTTCGGTCGGCCGGAATCCACCAGATCAAATCGTAATCGGAGCGGTGTCGATGGACATATTCAATGGCGATTTGCGATTTTCCGACGCCACCCATTCCGTGAAGTGCCCGCGGCAATACCGCGGCTTCCCGCTCCATTTGCAATTTCGTATGCAAATACTGCAGCAATGCCTCGCGCCCGGTGAAATTGGGGTTCCTCGGCGGCACATTTCCCCAAACCAGCGGCAGCTTTTCCTTGGCGGGCGTCGCCGTTTCGACGGGAGGCATGCGATCTCCTACAAGTGCGTCGTCGCCCTCGTCGGCTTCAGACGATGAGGTTTGTTCGGTTGTGAAGTCACTCGATGATTGAGTATTTTGTGCGTTATCTGTGGGTAAATTACCATTCGCGGAGTCGCTCGTTTGGCCATTACCAGATGTCGGGATGGCGGGTCTCACGCCCAAGAGTTCGTCCATCACGCCCAGGTGTTTGGCCTGGATCTCGGCCCAGCGCTTCAGCTCGCCGCTCGCCACGCCATCGACTTGCCTCGATAGCTCATCGATGAACGCCAGTCCCGGAGGCACCGGATCTCCGGGCCGGTGGCAAAGGATGTCAAAGGCATCGACCAGCGACAGGCGGCTGATCGTCTTCGTCGTCCGATTGCTGCGGTCGAGCGTGCGAAATGTGGTGCGCCAGGCCGGAGTCTCCATTGGTGCGACCTTGGCGAGCATTCCCTTTGCTTCGGCGATGGCCTCCTCCGGCAGCAGCGCGAGCAGGTTCGCACTCTCGATGAGGTGCCGCACCCGCCGGGAAGACGCCGCATCGGGATCCATCGTCCGCAGGGCGTTGCGTAGCGCGCGCAGACCGCCCGGATGGCGCAGACACGCCAGCACGATTTCGACCACATGGAGCCGAGTTTCCTGACTCTCCCGGATGTCCGGAAAATCGACGATCTCCAGCCGGATTAGTCTGATCAATAGTCGGCGATCATAAACGGCGGCGATAAAAGGCAGCTCGACCATTGCCGAAATTATCTGGTCGCGCAGCTCCGCCGCATGATCCTTCCTGGGTATGCCCGGCACCGATCAGTCCTCCGCGAATGCATTCGACGCGATGCAGAGCCTAGGTCCCGGTCTGCAGGCGACGCAATCGTATGCGTCAATTGTTACTGAGCGGGAATAGAATCGCTCGAAGATAATGGCCGGCGCCCGGTGTCGGACCCGCGACAGATCTACGAATGTGCCCTGGCCGGCGAATGCGAGAAATTGCGCACTCACCGATCAGGCGTGGCGGGGGCGCCGGAATCTGCGGAACGCGAAGCCGATCCAGGAGACGGCGACCGCGCCGCCGGCGAGCAGCTGCATCAGACCCGCGTAGCGCTGCGGGTAGATCACGCCCTCCAGGTAGGTGTCGATGAAGCCCGTGGCCAGGCCCTGCTCGCCCGCCCGCCGGCGGGCCCAGTCCTCGACGTGGGTGAGCGGGCAGTCGAACCCGAACGCCACGGTGGAAAAGCCCCAGCCGGCCAGCAGCAGGTGCGGCCAGATCGCCCACGGCCAGCGCCAGGCCAGGAACCCGCCGGTGACCACATAGGCCAGGAAGGCGAAGTGGAACACCATGGTCGCGGTCGCCACCACCTGGTACATCACCCTTACACACTGAACCACTTCCGAGCGGGCGACAAGCGCTTGACTTTGGAGTGCGCTCCAAGGTTTACCGTCGAGGGCATGGGCACAAGCACGATGAAGGTGGCCGACCTGGCGGCTGCGGCCGGGGTGGGCCCGGACACCGTCCGGTACTACGAGAAGGCGGGGTTGCTGCCGCCGCCCTCGCGCAGCCGCGCCGGTTACCGGATGTATGACCCGGCGGCCGTCGAGCGGCTGCGGTTCATCCAGGGCGCCCAGCGGCTCGGGTTGCGCCTGCGCGAGGTGCGTGACCTGCTGGCGGTGCGCGACACGGGGGTGTGCCCGTGCGAGCCGGCAGAGACCATGCTGCGCCGGCGCATGGACGAGATCGACGCGGAGATGGCCCGTTTGGCGCAGCTTCGCAGGGATCTCGCCGCGATGGTGGCCGCGCTGCCGGACGGGCGGTGTCCCGACCCGGAGCCCGGCTCGTGGTGCCCGTGACGTTCGTGCATTGGGGAGGGAGGTGATTGGCGATGCGTGACTGCTGCACTGATCCGACATGCTGCGAGCCTGGCTGCTGCTAGGACCGCCGGGTGTCCGGCCGTGACGCGCGGCACGGTCGGGCATGGCTTTCGACCCCTTCGAAATGGGTCTAAGGGCTCGCGAGGTAAGGGTTATATGCTTGGGGCGACACCCCGTCTCCGTCCCGGAACGGGTCATTCGTGTTGCCCTCGCTCTTTCCCTGACCCTTCCTCGCTAGGAGTGCCGACATGCTGACCGGCCTGCTCGATGCGGCCCTCGCCGACCCCGCGCTGCAGCGCCTTGGGCAGCTCAATTATGCCGAGGTGGACGTCACGGCCCCGGTGGCGGCACGGCCGTTCATCGCGGCCACGGTGGCGCGGCAGCGGCCCGTGCTCGTGGTCACGGCGACCAGCCGCGAGGCCGAGGATCTGGCCGACGCGCTGAGCGCGTTCCTCGATCCCGAGCAGATCGCCGTCTATCCCGCGTGGGAGACGCTGCCGCACGAGCGCCTGTCGCCGCGCTCCGACACGGTGGGCCGGCGCCTGGCCGTGCTGCGCCGGCTGGCCCACCCGGGTGGGCAGGAGCTCCGGGCGATCGTCGCCCCGGTGCGCAGCGTGTTGCAGCCGCAGCTCAAGGGGCTGGGCGAGCTCGAACCGGTGGAGTTGCGCGCGGGCGCGTCGGCGTCGCTGGACCGGACCGTGCGCACGCTCGCCGACCTGGCCTACGCCCGGGTCGACCTGGTGACCAAGCGGGGCGAGTTCGCGGTCCGGGGCGGGATCCTGGACATCTTCCCGCCCACCGACGAGCACCCGTCGCGGGTCGAGTTCTGGGGCGACGACATCGAGGAGATCCGCACGTTCGCGGTCGCCGATCAGCGCACCATCGAAAAGGTCGACCGGCTGTGGGCCCCGCCGTGCCGGGAGCTCCTGCTCACCCCGGACGTGCGGCAGCGGGCGGCCGAGCTGGCCGAGCAGCACCCCGCGATCGCGGAGATGCTCACCAAGCTGGCCGACGGCATTCCGGTCGAGGGCATGGAGTCGCTCGGCCCGGCGTTGCACCACGGGCGCGACAGCGTCGAACTGCTGCTGGACTGCCTGCCCCGGCAGACCGTGGTCTTGCTTGCCGATCCCGAGCGGATTCGGACCAGGGCGCACGACCTCGTCCGTACCTCCGAAGAATTCCTTGAGGCGTCATGGGCCGCAGCCGCGGTGGGTGGCAAGGCACCCATCGACCTTGGCGCGGCGGCGTTCAAGACGCTCGCGCAGGTGCGGGCGCACGCGGCCACACTCAACATGCCTTGGTGGACAACGGGTCCGTTCGGGCTCGTGGAGTCCAAAGCAGACGATGCGGCGGAGCCCTGGCTCGATGCGCCGGAGGTCGATGTCGCACCGGACACCGCCACGGTGGTGGCGCTGGGCGCGGCGCAGGCCCCGCTCTACCACGGCCAGACGGCGTCGCTGGTGGACGACGTGCAGGGCTGGCTCGGGCGCCGCCGGCGGGTGGCGCTCGTGTTCGAGGGCCACGGCCCGGCGCAGCGCGCGCAGGAGGTGTTGCGCGACGCGGGGGTCGGAGCCGCGCTGACCACGTCCATCCAAGATGGAGTGTCGATCCTGACCGGTCCACTGGCCCACGGTCTGGTGTGGGAGGCGGCCAACCTGGTCGTGCTCACCGGGGCCGACATCTCTGGCGGGCGCGCGGCAAGCCGCGAGCTGGGCAGGATGCCCACGCGGCGGCGCAACACGATCGACCCGCTTGAGCTGCGCGCCGGTGACTTCGTGGTGCACGAGCAGCACGGCATCGGCAAGTATGTAGAACTGGTGCAGCGCAAGGTGAACGGGGCCGACCGCGAATATCTCGTGATCGAATACGCGCCGTCCAAGCGGGGCCACCCCGGTGACCGGCTTTTCGTGCCAACGGATTCGCTTGACCAACTGTCGCGATATGTCGGCGGGGAGCAGCCGACCCTGCACAAGATGGGCGGCTCCGAGTGGCAGAAGGCCAAGGCGCGCGCCCGCAAGGCGGTGCGCGAGATCGCCGCGCAGCTCATCCAGCTTTACGCGGCCCGGCAGGCGGCCCCCGGCCACGCCTTCGACCCGGACACGCCGTGGCAGCGCGAGCTGGAGGACGCGTTCCCCTATCAGGAGACGCCCGACCAGCTGTCCGCGATCGACGAGGTCAAGGACGACATGGAGAAGCCGGTGCCGATGGACCGGCTCATCTGCGGCGACGTGGGCTATGGAAAAACCGAGATTGCGGTACGGGCCGCGTTCAAGGCGGTGCAGGGCGGCAAACAGGTGGCCGTCCTCGTGCCCACCACGCTGCTCGCGCAGCAGCACTTCAGCACGTTCTCCGAGCGAATGGCCCAGTTCCCGATCGTGCTGCGGCAGCTTTCCCGGTTCGCCACGCCCAAGGAGGCGCAGGAGACCCTGGACATGGCGGGGGATGGGCGGGCCGACATCATCATCGGCACACACCGGCTGCTGCAGCAGTCGACCCGGTTCAACCGGCTGGGCCTGGTGATCGTCGACGAGGAGCAGCGGTTCGGCGTCGAACACAAGGAAAAGCTGAAGGAGATGCGGGCCAACGTCGACGTGCTCACCATGTCGGCGACGCCCATCCCGCGGACGCTGGAGATGTCGATCACCGGCATCCGGGAGATGTCGCAGATCAACACCCCGCCGGAGGAGCGTCATCCGGTGCTGACCTATGTCGGGGCCTACGACGACAAGCAGGTCGCGGCCGCCGTCCATCGCGAGCTGCTGCGCGACGGGCAGGTGTTCTATCTGCACAACCGGGTCGAGTCGATCGAGCGGGCGGCGCGGCGGCTGCGCGAGCTGGTGCCCGATGCCCGGGTGGCGGTGGCGCACGGGCAGATGGGCGAGGAGGCGCTCGAAAAGGTGATGGTCGGGTTCTGGGAGAAGCAGTTCGACATCCTCGTCGCCACGACCATCATCGAGTCCGGTTTGGACATCCCGAACGCCAACACGCTGATTCTGGAGCGCGCCGATCTGCTGGGGTTGGCGCAGTTGCACCAGATCCGCGGCCGCGTTGGGCGAGGGCGGGAGCGGGCGTATGCGTACTTCCTGTATCCGCCGGACAAGCCGCTCACCGAGCACGCGCACGAACGGCTCGCGACCATCGCCCAGCATACGGAGTTGGGCGCGGGCATGTATGTGGCGATGAAGGACCTTGAGATTCGCGGGGCCGGAAACCTGTTGGGCGGTGAGCAGTCCGGGCATATCGAGGGCGTCGGGTTCGACCTGTATGTGCGTATGGTGGGCGAGGCCGTGCAAGCGTTCAAGGGTTCCACCGATGTGGCGGCGGAGTCGGTGGAGGTCAAAATCGACCTGCCGATCGACGCGCACCTGCCCGAGTCGTACATAGACTCCGAGCGGCTGCGGCTGGAGATCTATCGCAAGCTCGCGTCGGCGCGCACCGATGCGGCCCTGCAGGAGGTCGTCGACGAGGTGCGCGACCGCTATGGCGAGCCGCCCGCCCAGGTGGCCAACCTCGTGGCGGTGGCCAAGCTGCGGCTGCTCGCGCGGGAGTATGGGCTGACGGAGATTTCGTTGCAGGGCAAGCACATTCGTTTCTCGCCGATCGTGCTCGCGGACTCGAAGCAGCTGAGGCTCAAGCGGTACCATCCGGACTCTGTTTATAAAACGGCGACAAACCAGGTGTCCGTCCCCACTCCGATGACGCGCCGGGTCGGCGGCGAGCCGATGCGCGATCAGCAACTGCTGGAGTGGTGCGCCCAGTTGCTCAAAGACGTTTTGTCGTAGGGGCGGAATAGGATGGGCGGCATGAGGTGGGCGCAGTTGGATACTCCGATCGGGGAGCTTTCCTACGCGGTGGACGATGTCGGCGTTTGCGCCGTCCATTTTGGACCTCGCCCGGGAGCGGGCCCGGCCGACGACGAAGTGGGTGATCAGCTGCGGGCCTATTTCGCGGGCGAGCTCACGGCGTTCAGCGTGCCGCTGCACGTGCTGCGGGGCAGCGAGTTCGAGCGGGCCGTGTGGGAGCAGATGAAGCTCATCCCGTTCGGCGAGACGCGCAGCTATGGGGCCGTGGCGAGCGCGGTGGGCGAGCCGGGCGGGGCGCAGGCGGTCGGCACGGCGTGCAACCGCAACCCGCTGCCGTTGATCGTGCCGTGCCACCGGATCATCGGTGCCGACGGCAAGCTGGTCGGGTTCGGTGGTGGGCTTGAGCGCAAGCGCATCCTGCTTGAGCTGGAGGCCAAGGTGAGGATGGAGTTGGAGTGGCGTGACTTTTCCAGCTGACGCATACCTGGAGCGCATCGGCGCGAGCCGCGACTCGTCGCTGCAGGAGCTGCAGTTGCGCCACCTGATGTCGGTGCCGTTCGAAAATCTGAGCATTCACCTGGTCGAGCCGATCGTGCTCGACCCGGTGAGGCTCGCGGCGAAGATCGTCGAGCGGCGCCGGGGCGGGTTCTGCTACGAGCTCAACGGGGCGTTCGCCGGGCTGCTGGCCGAGCTTGGCCACGATGTGAAGCTGATGCAGGGCCGCGTGATCACGCCCGAGGGGTTGGGGATCCCCTACGACCATCTCGCGTTGCGGGTCGGGCCGTGGCTGGTGGATGTCGGCTTCGGCAGCTTCGCGCACCACCCGCTGCGGCTGGACACGGGCGACGAGCAGAAGGACCCGGCGGGCGTGTTCCAGGTGGTGCAGGCGCCCGACGGCGACCTCGATGTCATCAAGGACGGCGTGCCCGAATACCGGCTCGACCTGCGCCCGCGCGAGCTGCGCGACTTCACCGCGGGCTGCTGGTGGCACACCACGTCGCCGCTGTCCCACTTCACCCGCAAGACCGTCTGCTCGCTGCTGACGGCCGACGGCCGGATCACGTTGAGCGGCAAGACGTTGACCCGCACGGTCGAGGGCGTCGCCACCAAGCGCGAGCTGGCAGGCGACGATGAGATCCGGGCGGCCTACCGCGAGCTGTTCGGCATCGTGTTGGAGCCCTCTGACCTGCGCCTGCTCGCGGCTGTCACGCCCGCCTGACCGGGCTCCGGTCAGGCGGCGGCCTCGGGGGCCGGTGTGGGGTGTGCGGTGGCGGGCGCGCTCGTGAGCGCGGGGGTGCGCTGGCCGACGGAGAGGCCGGCCCAGGCGACGGCCAGGAAGATGCCGCCCCACGCGAACGCCACATAGTCGATCGGCGGGGCGCCGATGCTGTAATCCTGCACCCACGCGGCCGCGGCCGTGGCGCCGGTGGCCAGCAGAGCCCCGCCGATGGCGCGGGCGTAGCCGTTGGCGATCGCGAGGAAGGCCAGGTCGACCATGATGGCCCCGGCCAGGAGCATGAGCGGCGGGAGCGAGGGCGGGAAACCCGTGCCCGTCAAAAGAATCCAGGCCACCAGACGGTACCCGATATAGCCCGCCGCGATGGCCGTGGCGGTCCAGCGGGCGCCGACGAAGCGCCGCGCGGCGACGAGCGTCAGGATGGCCGCGCTGACTATCCACATCGGATAGACCCAGGAGTCCACCGGCAGGGCGAAGCCCTGGACCGCGATGTCGTCAACGGGCCGGCCCAGCTGGCCGGCGGCGAACTCGAGCAGCATCGGCTCGGCGGTCGGGCTGCCCGCGAGCCACGCCTCCAGCGACAGTTGGCCGTATTCCTGGTGCTGGCTGGGGAACAGCACGTTCTCCAGGAAGAAGCCCCACAGCACCGCGCCGATGATCGTGCGGGTGCGGCTCGGCTCCGTACTGCTCCAGAAGCCTCTGAAACAGCCCAGGAGCATGAAGGCCGTCCCCAGATAGAGCAGGATGTGGCTCGGGCTCCAGGCCGTGATGTCGAGGCCGTTGATCTCATGGTTGATCACGTCGATCGGGATGGCGATGAGGAACATCCCGGTGCCGAAGACCATCAGGCGCTTGGCCCAGGCATCCACGCCCACGTCGAATCGAGCCTGGTAAATGACCAGGGCGACGACGATCACGGTGCCGATCGTGTTGATGATGTGCGGCGGCGCGGCGGTGTCGCGCAGCCACTTGAAGTGCCACGACATGTCCCACGTCGAGCCCAGCATCTTCAGCGCGAAGGCGACCAGCCACAGCCGGTAGACGGCCACGACCACGGCGGGGCGTACCGAATCCCACGGCCCGGATCGGGCGAGCCGGATGAGGCCGGAGGGGGTCCGCGGGAGGGCGTCGATCGTCGTCACGATCGCATTCTGCCGTGCGACCATTCATCTTGTGGTCCCACGTTCGGTGGAGACGACCCTGAGATCCCCCCTATCCGCCGGACGTGAGAAGGTGGGCTCGTGCGCATTCGTCTCTTCGCCGGAGCCGCCGCGGCCGTGGCCCTGCTCGCCCTGACGGCGTGCCGTTCCGCGCCCAATGTCGCCATCTACATCGGCGACGCCGTCATCACGGAGCAGCAGGTCACCGAGCTCGTGGACGGCTATAACGCCATCGCCCCGGCCGACCGCAAGGTCACCCGCGAGGTGGTCGTGGAATATGCGCTGGGCGAGCAGCTGTGCGACCGGGCTGCCAAGGCGAAGGGCTTCACCTATCAGCCGCGTCCCGCGCAGGCCCAGACGCCCGCGTTCCTGGCGATGGCGGGCCGGTTCGAGGCGTGCCTGGAGGCGATGCCGGTGAGCCCGGCCTCCGAGGCCGAGATGCGCGCGCTCTACGAGCGTGAGGTCGACGAGGGTCGGCTGTCGCCCGACGTGAAGTTCGACGACGTGCGCGCGTCGATCGAGGGCAACCAAAACCTGCAGCGCCAGCTGTCGTGGACGCGCACGCTCGACGAGCAGGCGAAGGCGGCCGATGTGGTCGTCAACCCGCGCTATGCGCCGCCGTTCGGGGCCGCCAACGTGGTGCGCACCGTGCAAAACCGGCCCATAGCGCCGCAACAGCCGCAGCAACCCCAACAGTGACCGCCCGCATCATCCTGCTTGTCACCTCGCCCCGGCTTCCGGCCGGGCTGCTGACCGCTCAGGCGTGGGATCTGGTGCGCGCGCATCCCGTGCTGGCCGCGGCGGACAGCGACCTGACCACAGCCTTGCGCGCCTCCGGCGCCTCGATCGAGATCGAACCTGAGCCGACCGCCGAAACCCTGCTGGGCAAGGCGAATCCGGTCGTGGTGTGGCTGGCCGGGCCGGGCGGTGACGAACATCTCGCCCGCGAGCTGGGCCTGCGCCTGGCCCGTGAGCCGGGTCTGGCCGAGCTTGAGCTGATGTACGGCTCGTGGGATCCGCCCGGTGCCCGGCTGCTCGACGCGGTCGCGGTCACCGATCGGCTGCGGGTGGAAGATCCCTGGAAGAGAGAACAAACCCATAAAACCCTTGCGCGGTACCTCTTGGAGGAGGCATACGAGGCCTACGACTCCATCCTCGCGGACGATCACGAGGCGCTGCGGGGCGAGATGGGTGACGTGCTTCTGCAGGTGCTGCTGCACTCCCGCCTGGCCGAGGAGCTCCCGCCGGATGAGCGATGGAACATCGACGATGTCGCGGGCGACTTCGTCGCCAAGATGATCCGGCGCAACCCGCACGTGTTCAGCGGCGTGCCGGTCAAGGACGCGGCCGAGGTGGTCGAAAACTGGGAGCGGATCAAGCGCGAGGAAGGGCCGGGGCAGATCACCTGGTCGCTTCCGGCGCTCGTGCTCGCGACCAAACTCGTGTCAAAGCTTCGCAAGGAGCCCTCACCAGACGACTCATTGGGCGGGCGCATCCTTCGGCTCGTTGCCCAAGAGCCCGGCGTTGACGCGGAGGCGTCGTTGCGGGAAGCGTTGCGGCGCTACGCGGGCTAAGTTGTCACGATGGAGTTTGTGCCGCTCGCGGAGCGCATCGTCGACGCTCTGCTGGAGTCCAGCCCCGCCGCCGCGCTGTCTGCCGGTGATCACCGGTTCGACGCCGAGCTGCCCGACTATTCCCCCGATGGCGTCATCGCGCACACCACGATGCTGCGCGAGGCGAGCGACGCACTGTCGCAGGTGGACGTTGACGCGCTGCCGCCCGCCGAGCAGGTCGACCACGCCATCCTCATGTCGATGGTCGAG
This sequence comes from Allorhizocola rhizosphaerae, assembly GCF_003426775.1. GTDB lineage: Bacteria > Actinomycetota > Actinomycetes > Mycobacteriales > Micromonosporaceae > Allorhizocola > Allorhizocola rhizosphaerae. Next base: position 19,649 of record NZ_QJUG01000136.1, read on the forward strand.
GGCCGCCGGTTCGAGCTGACCGAGGTCCGCTCGCACGAGTGGGACCCCTTGCGGCACAACCCGGGCATGCTGCTGCACGCGCTCATCGCACGCCCGTTCGCTCCGGTGGAGCAGCGGCTGGAATCGCTCGCCGGGCGGCTGGAGAAGATCCCCGACTCGCTGAGTGTGGCCCGGGGAGTGCTGCGCGACTGCCCACGCATCCACCGGGAGACGGCGGCGACCCAGTTCGCGGGCGCGGCCTCGCTGGTCCGCGACGAGATCCCGCGGATGCTGGCCGAGGCACCGGCACTTTCTTCACGGGTGCAGCCGCCGGCCGACCGGGCGGCGCAAGCCTTGACGGAGTTTGCGCAGTGGTGCGGTGCTATCACTGACGAAGGGCGGGACCCACGGCTGGGCCGCAGGCTGTGGGAGGCCAAGCTGTGGCACACGCTGGAGACCGAGCTGTCCGCGGCGGAGGTGCTCAAGCGGGCCTACGCGACGCTCGACTCGGCGACCGAGCAGCTGCGCGAGATGTATGGCGGCGACGTGCGCGGCGCGCTGGACCGGCTGGCCGACTCGCACCCGTCCAACGACACGATCATCGAGCTCGCCAGGACCACCCTCGACGAGACGACACGCTTCGTGCGGGAGCACGACCTGGTGTCGCTTGTGGACGATCCGTGCGTGATTCAGGAGATGCCGGAGTTCGCGCGCGGCGTGGCCGTCGCCTATTGCGATCCGCCCGGCCCGCTCGAAACCGCTGACGTGCCAACGTTTTACTGCATCGCGCCCACCCCGGCCGACTGGACGCCGGAGCGTGTGAGGTCGTTCTACCGCGAATACAACAACCACATGGTGCGCAACCTGACCGTGCACGAGGCCATGCCGGGGCACTTCCTGCAGCTTGCGCACGGTCGCCGGTACCGTGGCAGCAGCCGCACCCGCAACGTTGGCTACTCGGGCACGTTCGTGGAGGGCTGGGCGGTTTACGCCGAGCAGCTCATGGTCGACCACGGGTTCGGCGGGCCGGCCGTGCGAGCGCAGCAGCTCAAGATGCAGCTGCGCATGTCCATCAACGCGATCCTCGACCAACTCGTGCACTGCGAGGACATGGCGCAGGCCGACGCCATGCAGCTCATGATGGGCCGCGGCTTCCAGGAGGAGGGCGAGGCGGCCGGCAAGTGGCGGCGTGCGCTGCTGTCGTCGACCCAGCTGTCGACCTACTTCGTGGGCTTCTCGGAGGTCAGCGAGATCGCGGCGGCCCGGCCCGGCAACGTGAGCCTGAAGGCATGGCACGACGCCATGCTCGCCCAGGGCTCGCGCATCCCGCCACCCCATTTGCGAAGCCTGCTCGTGTGAGAAGCTTTCTCGCATGCGTTCACCCCTGCTCGCGGTGTTGCTGTGCGTGGCCGCACTTGCGACAGGCTGTGGTGACGCGGGCGTGCCCGTCGGCACCGACCGGCTGGTCCGGGACATGACCCGGCAGCTGGAGCGCGGTTCGCAGCTGCGCTATCGGGCCGACTATCAGCTCGCGGGCGGCAACCGGGCCACGGTCGCGCAACAGGCATCCCCGTCGCGGGTGGCGTATGGGTACCCGGGCGGCGTCCTGATCGTCGGTGAACAGGAGCGCACCGCGTGCGACCTGGTGTCCAAGCCGCCGCGCTGCGAGGTCCGGGCGCTGGCGGGGGCGAGTCCGGGCCCGCCGGGCAGCGGCTACCCCGAGCCCATGAAGAAGGGTCTTGTCACCGGCCCGGTGGTGGCCGACCTGCTGCGCTTGGTCACGCTGCAGCCCGAGTCGACCGTCAAGCCGCACGACACGACCATCGCGGGGCTTCCGGCAAGCTGCCTTGAGGTGTATGGGCTGGTCGATGCGCCGGTGGTCAACTTCACCGCGTGCGTGACCGCCGACGGCGTGCTGGCCAGCTTCAGCGGCGTGATCAACGGGGTGATCGTCGATCAGGCCTTGGTCAAGCTGGAGCTCAGGGTGCCTGACCCGGCCGAGTTGGCCCCGCCCAACGGCGCGAATGTGGTGGACCTCCGTCAGCCCTGAAGGCCGGTCTCGATAGGCTGGCCGCATGGCGACCATCTTTGTTGTAACGGCACGCGAAATTCTGGACTCACGGGGCAATCCGACCGTTGAGGTGGAGATCGGGCTCGATGACGAGTCCGTGGGCCGTGCCGCGGTTCCCTCCGGCGCCTCCACCGGCGCTTTCGAAGCACACGAGCTGCGCGACGGGGACGCCGACCGCTATCTCGGCAAGGGCGTTGAGCAGGCGGTCGCCAACATCGAAGAGGAGATCGCGGAGAAGATCGTCGGCTTTGACGCCAGCGAGCAGCGATTCATCGATCAAACCATGATTGATTTGGACGGTACCCCGACGAAGTCCAACCTCGGGGCAAACGCGATCCTCGGCGTCTCGCTTGCCGTCGCGAAGGCCGCTGCCGTCAGTGCCGGACTTCCGCTCTACCGCTACCTGGGCGGGCCCAACGCGCACGTGCTGCCGGTGCCGATGTTGAACATCCTCAACGGCGGCGCGCACGCCGACTCCAATGTGGACATCCAAGAGTTCATGATCGCCCCGATTGGCGCGCCGACCTTCCGGGACGCGCTGCGCTCGGGAGCCGAGGTCTATCACGCGCTCAAGTCCGTGCTCAAGAAGAAGGGTCTGTCCACCGGGCTGGGCGACGAGGGCGGGTTCGCGCCGAGCCTGCCGGCCAACGCCGCCGCGCTCGACCTGATCGCCGAGGCCGTGCAGGCGGCCGGCTACACGCTCGGGTCCGACATCGTGCTCGCGCTCGACGTGGCCGCGACCGAGTTCTACAAGGACGGGTCCTACCTGTTCGAGGGCACGCCCAAGACGCGCGAGGAGATGGTGGCCTACTACACCAAGCTCGCCGAGACCTACCCGATCGTGTCGATCGAAGACCCGCTGGCCGAGGACGACTGGGCCGGCTGGACCTCGCTCACCACGGCGATGGGCACGCGGGTGCAGATCGTGGGCGACGACCTGTTCGTGACCAACCCCGAGCGCATCCGGCGCGGCATCGACGAGGGCGCGGCCAACGCCGTACTGGTCAAGGTAAATCAGATCGGCACGCTCACCGAGACGTTCGACGCCGTGGACCTGGCCCACCGCAACGGATATCGGTGCATGATGAGCCACCGGTCGGGCGAGACCGAAGACACCACCATCGCCGACCTGGCCGTCGCCACCGGGTGCGGCCAGATCAAGACGGGCGCGCCGGCCCGCTCCGACCGCGTCGCCAAGTACAACCAGCTGCTGCGCATCGAAGAAGAGCTCGCCGACGCGGCACGTTACGCGGGTGCGAGCGCCTTCCCGCGCTACCGTCAGACAGTATGAGGCGTCCCGGACAGACCGGTTCCCGCGGCGGGTCCGCCCGCTCCGGGAACCGGCCCGCCGCCGTGCGCCGCCCGGCGGCCAAGGGCGCGGCCAAGCGGACCCACGCGCCCAGCGAGGGCGGACTGGGCGGGCGGGCGATCGCGCTGCTGCTC
>NZ_QJUG01000137.1 GCF_003426775.1 Allorhizocola rhizosphaerae
TACCGCATCCGCAACAGAGACCTCGGTCGGCAGGTACCGCCAGCCGACCACCACGACCATCGTTAACCATAACAACTAACCATCAAGCAGGGGGTCAGCTTTCGAGCGCCGAGAAAGGGTCAGCATTCGGGCGACGTTGACACCAGGAAACCCAACACGTCGCACGATAAAGCGACGCGTTTAAGTTTTTCGCTGCGATGGTCATGGCGGCCTGGTTACCCGGCGCCTTGCGAGCCAAACCCGGCATATCAGCCTTCGCCCTAACGGGTGTAATTGAGCTTGATAAGCTGGTCGCCTAGGCGAGACGTGTCGGAACACCCATGTGGCGCAAAGACACCGCGCCGATTTCGGCGGCGAAGACATGCCACGATCGCCCGAGGACTGTCCAATCCGGATGAAGCTCGGCCCGCGCGACCGCGTCCAAGCCGTCATCCTCGCCACCAAACCCTACCCCCGGCCGGCTAGGCTGGCGCTGATCCGGTGTCGCCGTTCATTTCGTCCCCTACCAGGAGGCGAAGATGCGCGCCTGGCCCCCGGAACCCTCCTCGTAAGGGATGAGCCCGACGGTGATCGTGGCGCCGTGTGGCGGGACGCGATCGAGGTTGGCCAGATTCTCCAGCCCGTAGCGGTCCGCGCCCAGGAGCACATGGTGCGTGTCGAACGTCGCCGATCGCCCCGAGTCGATGCTGAGCGTGTCCACGCCGAGGCTGCGGATCCGGCGATGCCGCAGCAACCATTCGCAAGCCTCGGGGCTGAAGCCCGGGAAATGCAGGGTGCCCGACGGATCCGTGCCCCGGTAGGCATTCGGGTCACCGACCTTTGCCCCCCAACCGGAATACATAAGCACGGCCGCGTCGCGGGGGATGCGGTCGTGCCGGCGCTCATAGGAGCGCAGGTCCTCGACTGTCACCTCGGCATCCGGGTCCCGCTTCGCGCGGTCGGCGATGTTGATGATGACGGCTGCCAGGACGAGTTCGGACGGCGTCAGTTCGGATGCGCAACGGCCGCCCTTGATGAAGTGCGCTGGTGCGTCGACGTGAGTTCCAATGTGCTCGATGACGCGCCACTCCTGCACGTAATATCCGTTGTCCTCAATGGTGGCGACCGTGCGCCGCACCGCCTCCTCGCCGGGGGCGAACGCCGGGAACGTGGCCGTCAACGGATAGGTGAGATCGCTCAGGCCGCGACTGCCCCTCGGGGCGGTTGCCCGGACGCTCGCGTGAGCTGCCCCGGTCAGGGCAGCGGTGACAGCGGCGAACGCGCCGCCGAAGACGGCCATGCGGCGGGAGAGACCGCCACCGTCGGCTATCGCTGGCTGCTGCGAGCCTTCCTGCGTGCACATCCGTCCAGCCAATCATACGCATGTCACGATGGCCAGTTCACCGACGATGATGCGTATCGAGGAGGGTGCGCGTGCAGAGAGGTTGTGTTCGCCGCCGACCTGCTCCCATAACGGCGGCCGGTCCGAGCCGACATCCGCGCTCTCCACCCGCCAGCTGTGAAGTGTTATGCGTCGCAGCTCAGCGCAGTGCCTGCGGGGTGAACACGTAGCGTAGGAACCAGCCGGGTATCTGGCGCATGAGCGCACGGTTGCCGTGCACATGCACGCCCGGCCGGCGCACGAGCTGCGCCCAGGACAGTTCGCCGAGCCACCAGCGGGTCGCGGGCTCCGTGGGCGTGGTGAGCCAGATGTCGACCGGTGCTCCCGTGTCTTCCCGGCACAGGTTCACGCCGGTGCGTGCGAGGTGAAGCCAGAAGTGCCGGTCCATGGGGGTGCGGTCGGCGAACTCGATGGCCAGCACGACGGTGCGTTCCGGCAGGGCCGCGGTGTTGACCCGGCGCTGCATGTCCCAGGTGAGCGCGGCGGTGTCGAGGTCGCTGTCGGACAGCGCGGCGCTGCCCGTGTCGGTGGCCCACCGGGCAAGCTCCCGCATCACCGGGGCCAGGGCCGCACCCGCCTCGCTGAGCCGGTATTCACCATCGGTGGCCTCGATGACTCCGGCGCTGCACAGGCCGCGTAAGCGTGCGGCGAGCGTGGCGCGCGGAATCCGGGGCAGCCCCCGGCGGATGTCGGTGAAGGTTCTCGCGCCGAGCAGGAGTTCCCGTGCGATCAGCAGCGTCCACCGCTCACCGAGCACGTCCAGGGCCCGTGCCACCGCGCAGAACTGACCGTATCCACCGTTCACCCCGCCATGGTACGGCCCATGGCCGGTTCAAACTTTGAACTAGCGAGCCCGGTCGCGGGAGGCGAGCATCGTGGCATGAGTGTGCTGACCGCGATCGGAAATACGTCCCTTGTCCAGCTGCGCCGGGTCGTGCCGCCCGGCTGCGCCAGGGTGTTCGTGAAGGTGGAGGGGGAGAATCCCACCGGGAGCATGAAGGATCGCATGGCGCAGGCGATGGTCGGCGCCGCCGAGCGCGACGGACGGCTGCGGCCTGGCGGCACCATCGTCGAATACACGGGCGGAAGCACGGGCGCATCCCTGGCACTGGTCGCCGCCGTCAGGGGCTACCGGCTGCGGATCGTGACCTCCGACGCGTTCAGCGAGGACAAGCTGATCCAGATGGCGGCGTTCGGCGCCGAGCTCACGGTCCTGCCAAGCCCCGGGCGGCTCATCACGAAACAACTCATCCGCGACATGATCGAGACTGCGCGGGCGATCGGTCGGGAACCGGCGACCTACTGGACGGACCAGCTGAACAACACCGACAGCATGACGGGCTACCACCCGATGGGCGAGGAGATCTGGGCCCAGACCGGCGGACAGGTCGACGCGTTCGTGCAATCCATCGGCACCACGGCATCCCTGCGCGGGGTGGGCTCGGTGCTGCGGCGTCATCGGCCGGACGTCAAGATCATCGCGGTCGAGCCCGCGGAATCCGCCGTGCTGTCGGGCGGCCCGCCCGGCGCACACCGCATCGAGGGAATCGGCATCGGCTACACCCCGCCGATGTGGGATCCCGATCTGGTGGACGAGGTGATCCCGGTGTCCACAGTGGACGCCGAGGCGATGGCCCGTCGTCTGGCCCGGGAGGAGGGTCTGTTCGCCGGCACCTCCTCGGGAGGCAACGTGGCCGCAGCGATCCGGATCGGACAGCGACTGGGCCCCGGCGCCACGGTCGCCACGCTGCTGGTGGACTCAGGCCTGAAGTACCTCAGCAGCGGCTTGTATGCCCGGCCCACCTGATCAGGGCAACCCTACGCCGGCGTGGTCACCTCGGCGTCGCCGTGCGCCGCCAGTTTGGACTCGGTCGGGTCTGGGCGTAGCCGGCTGAACCTTGTGGCTCAGCGGCCGACGTCAGTGCAGGCCCCAGCGCTGGTTGGTTCGATCGACGCCATAGAAGTCCCAGAGCTGTACCGGCGTGCCGTTGGCGCCCTGCCACTGCCAGGCCGCATCGGCGACGCGGCGGTACATCTTGCTCCGGATGATCATGTTGACGTAGGGATGGGCGTAGTCGAGGTACCAGATCTGGTTCAGCTGCCCAGGACCGTAGCAATCCCAGAGCTGTAGGGGAGTGCCGTTGACACCGCCCGACTGATAGGTGGCATCGAGGCACCGGCCACTCGCCTTGTTCACGATTTGAGTCGCAAGGGGATCAGAGGGGTCGGGATTCCTGAAGTACCACTGCTGGTTGAGCTGTCCGGGGCCGTAGCAGTCCCAGAGCTGCACCCGTGTGCCGTTGCCCCCTATGCCTTCCCATGCGGCGTCCAGGCAGCGATGGCCCAACTCGTTGAGTATCCGAGAGGATTGTTCCTGTTGCGTTGCAGCGCTCGCAGGCGCACTCGAGAACGACAGGATGACGACGCTGACGACCGTCAGTATGTAGCGCATGGGCCCATGCTGAGGCACTGGAGTAAAGCATTGTTCAACGCGCTGTCAGCCGACGGGCATCGTGGCGGAATCACTGCCCTGGATTGGAGTCCCGACAGTCGCTATCTCGCTATCGCAGGTACCGATCAACGGTGCGGATATGGAACACGTTGCGGCGTCCTTCCGGATTCGCCGGTGGATGACGGTGTCGAAACGCTGAGCGGTGAGGCGAAACGATGCCGACGGATACCTGGCAGAAGTCAAAGGGGCCCGAGGCAGACGCCGCATCGCGAAAGCCCGGGCCACCCCGCCAATTAATCCGACCCGCGCAGGCGCCGCGCGGCAAGCGCACGGGCCGCCGGGTCGGGACGGTATCCCATCTCGTGAATCAGTTGCAGCACTTTCTGCCGGGTGTACGGACTGACTCGCGGCATTTCGTTGACGACCCGCGAGACCGTGGTGGTCGAAACACCGGCAGCGTCGGCTACGGCCTGCAACGTAACCATGAGACCCTCCATGTCAAGTGCCTGTGCACGGCAACAGCACCGCCGCCCCCATCGGCGACCTGCTCATGAATGAAACCAATGAAGCTGCCTCGCACAGAGGCACGACTCCTTCCTTCAGCTCGGCTGACCTCAGATATCACCCTAGGCGGACACATAGATGAATTTAAAATTCGACGGTGTCGCTCCGATTCATTCACGCAAAGCGGTGGACTTGCCGCGGTGCGCGTCTGGCAGGTGCGCGAAAGGTGGACGGCAGGCACACGGAAGGCGTGGCGCGGATGCTGCGTCGCGTGAGGCGTTTGGTGATCGTGTGCGGGGTTGGCGCGGTCTTGGCGTTGTTGACCACGGCGATCGTCGTCGGCATCATCCGGGGCGACCCGGCGCGACGGCAACCCGACACGCGGCCCAGCGGTGCTGCCCCCGTTGCCATGACGCCCACGCCGACTCCGGCCCCGTCGCTGGACCTGCCGCTCGTGCCGTGGGACGGCGGCCCCGCGTACTAGGAGAAGTTTCCGCACGCCAAGGCGAACGGCTGGACCGACCCGGCGTTTTTTCCAGCTGCGGTGTGGGGTGCCACGGTCGACACCAAACGCGACACCGAGGTGGACCGCGAAATCGGCATCAACACCTACCTGGAAATCTACGGGAAGCCGAGCCTCGCCGCGATCCGTGCGGCCGGCATGTCCGCGATCCACGGCCACGCCGACGCCGCGGTGGGCAACGAGACGGTCGCGTGGTTCCTGGCCGACGAGCCCGAGCAGTTCGGGCAGGGCTCCGGCGAGGTACTGAATTATCTGAAACGGCACAACGCCAAGTTTCCCAAAGACGGGCGGATGCGATACACCAACTTTACCGGCAACATGGTGCTGCCCAACTACTCGCCGGGGGACAGGGTGGCGTCCGCCTCTGTAAGAAGGCGAAGCGCGAGAAGGAGCGCCCGCAGATCGTCGGCTGCATGAGCTACGGCTTCACCGACGAACCCCCGCCGCACAAGCGGATCCGGGGATGGCCCGCCGTCTGCCGACCATCCCCGGAAGGGGTTGCCTATCAGGTTTGCGGACGGTTGCCGTTGACGACCGGAGGCTCCATGCCGACGAACACGCGTGCGGCGTCAGGACCGATCACGGCGGCGTCCAGGGTGCACGTGTCGAGCCATACCTGCGCGACCCCGGCCTGGCGGCAGGCCGCCTCCGCCCGCTGACGGACCGTCGGGTCGAGGTTGCCCGCGTAGAACGGCGCCGACGGGTTGCCTGAGGCGACCGAGCTGCACGGCAGGAACAGCGACGCGAACGGGTTGACCCGCCAGCTCGCGCCGAACCGGTTGTAGAGGTCGTTGAACGAGATCGGGATGGTGAACTGGGTGCCGTCCCTGGCCTCAAGCCGGTTCGGGTCGTTGTTGGGATTGCCCAGCAGGCCGCGCACCGTCGTCGGCCAGGTGCCGAGGCCGACCTTCACGTTGACGTAGTTGGTGTTCGCGGTGACGCGGATGCTGTTTCCGGATTGGTCCCGTACGTAGTACACGTTGCTGCCGACGCGGTGGATGTCCACCCCGGACGGTAGCCACAGCGATCCGCCGGGGGCCAGGCTCCTGGGCTGCCCGTCGACCACCAGTTTCGTCCCGTCGCACAGGGCCACCCTGGTGTTGCCCATGCGGGTGGCGACCGACCGGTTGACGGAGGCGTTCGGCCACATCGGGGCGCCGGACACCTTGCGGGTCTGCACCTCGAACGAGCTGCCGACCTGTGCCTCCACGAAGTCGCCCGAGGCCTGGAAGTCGTACAGCAGACCGGCGAACGTGTGCTGGTGCGTGTCACCGACCGACTCGGCCGAATCGCAGTTGGTCACGGCACCGCCGGTCATGTTCTCCAGGAAGATGATGGCCGGACCGGGCGGAGTGGCGGGCGGCTTGGGCAGACCGAAGTTGAGGTTGTTGGTCTCCGAGGTGAAGCCCACGGCCAAGCAGTTCGGCGCGGCCGTGCCCCCGTAGTTGATCCTCGTGCGGACGTGGGTGGACGCGCCCGCGTTGAAGGTCGCCGTGGTGCCGCTGCCATAGCCGAACACGTTGAACTCGGCCATGGTCCAGCCCGGCCCGGCATCGACGATGCTGGTGCCCGACGTGGTGTACACGTTCATGCCGTTCTGGAAGACGACGATGTCGTTGGCGCCGCTGACGTCGCCGGACAGCATGAAGCTCGGCATGTTGGTGATCGGCGTGTTGCCCGGAACGATTGCCGCCGGGGTGGCCTGACGGCAGTAGATGCTGCTACCGATCATGAACGTGCTCCAGCCGCCGGGGCATGGCACGTCGTACATGAGAAGCCAGTACTCGATGTAGACCAGGCCGCTGGTGCCGTCGTTGGCGAACACGAACTGCTGCCAGCCCAGGCAGAGCGCCGGGTTGAGCGCACCGGCGCAGGCCGGTGTGTTGAAGAAGTTGGTGTTGAGCTGGAGCGTATAGGCATTGGCCACCGACGGTCCCATCGGCGTGAGCGGTGAGCTCACGCTGGCCACGCCCATGACGTTCTCGAACGTGCCGTACGCCTGGGAGATGAGCCCGGCCGGCGCCTGCGCCACGATGTGGTTGCCGTTGCCCACGGTCAGTGGGGTCGGTCCCGGGGGCCGGGGCGTCATCGGCGTCGTCGGCGGGGCCGCGCACGCCGTCTCCCGCCACGTCAGCCTGGGATAGCCGGCGGTGAAGCATCCCTTCGCCGACGGCTGCGGCACCTTCGCGATCCTCATGTGCCAGGCTTGCAGGTTTTCCGTTGTCGCGGGCGCGCTTTGTGCCACGCCCGCGGGTGCTCCCGTGATCAGCAGAACCGCCAATAAGGTGGCGCCCACCAACCTGTGCGGCAATGGTTTCATCACCGCTCCTTCCATCTCGCCGACCGCTGAATTGCCGGATATCAATACCGAACCAGGCGCAGGTTGTGGCGATGTTGTGATGGCCTTGTGTCCTGCGCCGGTCGTTTCAGGCGCGCTTCAGCGCCGGGTCAGGGGTGGTGGTGAGGATCCTCAGTGCGCGGCGCCAGACCGGCGGCGCGGGAGTTGGAAGTGCCTGACTGTGCAGAACGGCAGTGTGTTGCCCCACGCGCGGCTCGTGCAGAACACGTGCAACGCGGGCGGTGTGACCACGCATCAGGCGTGGCGCTGACACCGGCCATCGTCACCCGAAAGGTCCCCGCAAGTTTCGGTAGATCTCAGTCCCGCTGACTCGTGTCGTCCTTGATGAACCTCGGATCCCGCTCGATTATGTGTGGCAGTTGAACAGGCTTGACACCTGCATCATGGATGCCTTCGTGACGGTGGTTTTTCCACAATATTTCCGGAAGTTCTTGACGCGTCGACGGCGCAGTGCCAATACTGTCGCCGTCGACGGTGTTCTATCTCCGTCGATGCGCCCGTGACCCGTCAACCGGTTGTCGCACGGGCGATCCGCGAACCACCACCGCGTGGTGCGGAGCCAACGTGCGGTGGCTGTCGCCTGCCCAGCGACAGCCTCGCGCGGGTCGTGCCGCGCCGCTGGCCTCCCGCCAGCCGTCCCGAGGAGGAAGCAAGTATGAACGACGCTCCCAGCTATTCGAGTAGCCGCAGGCTCGGACGCCTCAGGGTCATCATCGGCGGTGCCTGCGCTGTTGCGCTGGCCACGGCTGGAACCATCGCGATCCTCTCCAGTCCCGCCCACGCCCAAACCGTGACCCAGAATTCCGAAGGAACCCACAGCGGCTACTTCTATTCCTTCTGGAAGGACAGTGGCAACGCCTCCATGACCATGGGCAACGGAGGTCAGTACAGCACGCAATGGAGCAGCATCAACAACTTCGTCGCCGGCAAGGGCTGGAATCCGGGCACCCGCCGGACCGTGTCCTACTCAGGCAGCTTCAACCCGTCCGGCAACGCGTACCTCACCCTCTACGGGTGGACCAGAAACCCGCTCATCGAGTACTACATCGTCGACAGCTGGGGCACCTACCGGCCCCCGGGCGGGCAAGGTTTCATGGGCACGGTCACCAGCGACGGTGGTACCTATGACATCTACCGGACGCAGCGGGTGAACGCGCCCTCCATCGATGGCATCAGAACCTTCTACCAGTACTGGAGCGTCCGGCAGCAGAAGCGGGTGGGCGGCACGATCAACGCCGGCAACCACTTCGACGCGTGGGCCGGCCGGGGGATGAACCTCGGCAATCACTACTACCAGATCATGGCCACCGAGGGATTCCAGAGCAGCGGGAACTCCAACATCACCATTGGCGGTACCACCCCTCCCACGTCGCAGCCGCCCGGTGGCGGGTGCTCGGTCAGCGTGAGCCGGGCCGACGAGTGGAGCGACCGGTTCAACGTGAACTTCTCGGTCAGCGGCACCAACAACTGGGTCGTCACCATTCGCACCAACGGCAGCCAGAGCCTGCAGAACAGCTGGAACGCGTCGATCAGCGGCACCAGCGGCACGCTCACGGCGCGCCCGAACGGCAACGGCAACAACTTCGGCATCACGCTCTACAAGAACGGCAACAACACCACACCAAGCGCGAGTTGCGCGGTCGGCTGACCCGACGCGTAGTTGGTGGGGCGCCGATGATCGGCGCCCCACGGCTCATCCGGTGATGTGCAGGATCGCATCGGCTCCGTCGACGGTCGCCTGGTCGAGCGGGAAATAGCCTTGCTGCGGCGTGGTGTCCGTGCGCTTGCGCGCCGAGGACACCTCGGCGGCCGGGATCAGGCCCCAGCCGGTGATGCGGCGCTGCAGCAAACCCTCGAAGGTGTCCGGCTCGGGCTCCCCGAGCTTGATGGCCGCACTGCGCCCGAGGCTCGCCGCGACGAAAAAGTAGCGCTCGAACCGCAGGGAGTCGACGATGGCGCCGGCGCCGGACCAGGCGGCGCTCTTGTCGCCCAGGCTCCAGGCGCTCCGGCTTCGTTGCAGGTGAAGGTTGTGCGCGAAGAGCATCGTCGGGCCGCGACGGGCCTCGGCACCGCGGATGTCGAGCAGATTGCGCGCCATCAACGTGTCGCGGGTGGTCAGCAGGAGGCTGATCCGATCGCTCTGCCCGAGGGGCTGCGCCGCCTGCCAGTGATAGTGCAGCAGCCCAAGGCCGGCATCGAGGTGCGTCCTGGCCCGCAGCCACTCGTCGCGCGAGGTCTTCGCGATCAGTTCCGGTGCGCGGGCGTAGAGCCTCGTGAGCAGGTCCTCGCCGATCGCGCGCAGCCGCTCGGCTTCGGGCGTCGCGCCCATCGACATGGCGAAGTCGAGGATCGCCTCGGCGCGGCCCCAGCGATGGTCGTCCCCGGCGATGCCCGCGATGTCGAGGTTGTCGATCTGCAGATAGTCGCGGGCGTGCTCGAAATACCTTCTCGGGCTTGGTGCGCTGGTGTTTTCGGTGGGGGCGTCGAACCCGTGGAAGGTCAGGCGCTCGTGCGGTGGCCGGGTTTGGTTGTACTCCCGCATCCAGGCGACCAGCCGACGATTGGCCTCCAAGGCCCCGAAGTCGTGGGAGAAGCCTTCGTTCATCACCGAGTCGAGGCTTCCGGTGCCGTGCGATATGTAGTCGTTGACGGCGAACGCGGCCACGCGATCGGTCTCAAGGGCGATCGAACGGAAGCCGAGCTCGACCAGCTGGGCGAACAGAACGTTGCGGACCGCGCCGAAGGCGGGCTCCTGGTGGGTCGGCTCGCCCAGGGCGAGAAGGTCACATGGCTCGGATATGAGGTCTCGAATGTGCTGGCTCATGTGGCTCAAACGTACCATTGAAACTTCGGTTGAGACTTTCAGATGGTACCGTGCACGGCCTCGCGCTAAAGTTTCAAACCGTGCGACCATCCGACCTGGCCCGCGAGCACGGGCTGTCGACCCAGGCGGTCCGCAATTACGAGCGGGACGGGTTCATCCCGCCCGCTGAGCGCACGCGCAGCGGTTACCGGGTCTACACCGAGGTTCATGCGGCCGCGCTGCGGGCCTATCTGGCGCTCGTCGCGGCGTACGGCTACCCGGTCGCCGGCCAGGTCATGCACGCGCTGCTCACCGACGCGCTCGACGACGCGCTGATCGTCATCGATCGCGGTCACGGCCAGATGCTGCGCGACCGCGACACGCTCGACGCGGTGCGAGAGGCGATTGGTGACCTGCCTGCCGGGCCGGGCAGCGCCGTGGGCTCCAGCGAAGGCGTGTGGACCATCGGCGAACTCGCGCGCCGGCTCCGGGTCACCCCGGCCACCTTGCGCAAATGGGAAAGCGCCGGCATCGTCGCCCCCGCACGCGATCCGGCCACCGGCTACCGGGTGTTTCGCGCGAGCGACACCCGCGACGCCGAGCTGGCGCACCTGCTGCGGCGCGGGGGATACCCGCTGGACCAGATAGCCACCGTGGTCCAGCAGGTCCGCACCGCGGGCGGCACGCAGGCGCTCTCCCGCGCCCTGGATGACTGGCAGCGACGGCTGACCGCGCAGGGCGTCGCGATGCTCCACGCCGCCTCCCGGCTCAGCCATTACCTGAGCGTTACGGCGAAATGAGCTCAGTGCCGCTGTCGCAGTGAAGCCACGACTGGGTCCATGGGCCCAGACCCGAGAAACCGCAGGTTTGGGCGACGCTATGGACCGCGTGGGTGGTCAGGCCCGCGACCGTGATGTCGGCCGTACCGCCGTGGGTGTGCGTGCTGTCTCCCGCACCGCGCAGCCGGGCCCGATGCGCGGTGCTGTGGAAGCCGTTGGTCACGTGGACCACGCGGCCGTCGAGCTTGTGGCGCAACGCTTCCAGCTTGTACATCAACCGCCGCGTGCGCTCGCGCACGGTGGCCTCGTCCGCTGTGCCGCCGGCGAAGCCGCTTCCGTCCGGCGAGGCGAACTGGGCCCACTCGAAACTGATGGTGGATCCGTCCGGCTTCGCGAGCGCCATCAACCGATCGTGCGTCGCCGCGTCGACCACGCCGTCCGGGGGCAACCCATGTGCGCGCTGGAAACCCCGTACCGCATCATGGGTTGGTTTGTCGAAAACTCCGGTGATCGGCAAATGCGTGTGCCACCCGGCAACACGGATCTGCACCTCTTGCACCGTGAGCTTCACCGCCGCCTCCGCGGGCGATCCGCCGATGAGCGCACCGGCCGTGCCCAGTCCCACGGCGGCCAGCACCGTGCGGCGCGGAATCAACATCTCAGACATGCCGCTCACCCGTAACACATCGCGAACGCTTGACGCACCCAGCCGACGTTCTCCGCGATCTGCGGCCCGGCCGAGGCGAGATCTTCCAGGGCAATCGTGTTGCGGTTGAATCCGGTGGTCGTCCACTGGCCGCCGGGGCCGTAGCCGACCGCGACGTTGTTGCGCATGCGGATGGCCGGGGGCGCGCTGTTGCGCACGTCTATGAGCACCGCGGTGTGCTGGCTGCCCGGCACCGCGCTGTCGATGAACGTGCAGTTCTCGACGAGGCAACTGTCTCCCGTGCCGGGTGCGGTGCCAGCGCCGACCCGCAGGGCCGGTCCGTGCACGGCGTTGAAGACGCAGTCGCGCACCTCCATCGCACCGTCAATGGACACCACGAGTCCGTAGCAGTCCCGGTTTTTGCCGTCCGGATGCACGTTGGCCCAGTTGCGCACCTCGTTGTTGAACCGGCTTGGATAGTTGGGCGTGTTGTCCGGGGCGGCGGGGATGATCTGCTGTCCGTAGTGGAACTCCGCGCCGATGACCCGCACGTTGCCGGTGACTTGGCTCGGCGTGCGCTGGCCGTAGACCCGGCCGCTGATCGTGCAGTTGCGCACGCTGGCGCTGTCGCCGTTGATGCCGAACGCCCGCTGATACTGCATGCCGCCGCAATAGACGCTGAAATCCCGTTCTACGACAAGATTTTGCAGTACCACTCCGGCTGCGGGATTGATCCGGCCGACCGCGCTGTGTCCGGGGTCGCGGATGTAGCACAGCTGGTTGCCGGCGCTGGTGCGCCCGCGCACCAGCAACCCGTTGACCCGTGCGCTGGAGTGGATGCGCAGCGCGTCGGACTGCCCGGTGCTGTGCTTGGCGTCGATCTCGTAGTACGGCTTGCCGGTGACGCGCATGTCCCAGCGCGGCGACACCTCGATGGCCGTGAACGTGTCGAAGGTGGAGTGTGCCCGCAGGTCGAGCACCGGCAGGTAGGGGCTCAGCACGTCGGCCCGCGCCTCGAACCGGCCGTCCGTGCAGCCACCGCGGATCTTGAATGCGCCGAAGCCGCCGCCGATCACCTTGACCGTCTCGTCGACGTGCCACCCGTTGGACTGCTGGATGGTCAGGAATCCGAGCTCGAAAACGACCGCTGCCGCGGCCGACAGCTGGGCCAGCACGGTGACCCCGCCCCACACGGTTGCCGGGTTGCCCTTCGGACAGAACACGAACAGCCGCCCGCCGGTCGGAGCCGGATCGGGCTCGGTCACGTCGGGGTCCGGCCACACCTCGGGCGGGGTCAGCTGGGTCCAGGCATGGGTGCCGTCCTGGCCCAGCGTCGCGAAGCTGCGCGCCTCCCACAGCTCGTTGTATGGGTCCCACGCCGACGGGACAGCGGTCACGCTGCCGACGGTGAGCGGGTTTCCGCCCCGCCACACCCGCACGATCCGGCCGATCGGCCTGCTCGGATCGGCGACGTCGCGAGTGGTCACCCAGATCCCGGTCGCTTGACCGGACGGGACCCCGTTGTTGTTCGTCACGTGAGGACAGTTGGCTGTCGCCGCGTTGTAGGTGGTGCCGTTGCGGTACACCTGAACGAAATCGGTCGTCTGGTTGAGCACGTCCAGATCGGTGAAGTGCCACGGCAGGTCGGGGTTGTGCGCCCGCATCGACCAGCCGTCCGGCACGTCGAAGTCGCCGATTCCCTTGCCCAGCCGTTGCGAGAACGAAGCCGCCCGCGCCATGTTGAACTGCCCGACCACGAAACAGGGCCGGTCCGGCGCGGCGACCGCCGCCGAGAGCTGCCTGGCCCGGGTGAACGTCCGGACGCGGGTCTCCCACGTCCTCCCGTCCCGCGTATCGTCGCCGTCACCACTGACATAGATGTCTCTGACTGCCACGAGTATCTATATTCCGCTTCGATCATGAAGTTGATGCCGCGACACGCCGTCGAACATGGACGTAAGTTCATATTCGACGGGGAGGGGGCCGGCGGGGTTTGCGGCGGCGGGGCTCCTGCCAGCCCAGCGCCAGTCTGGTGGCGAACACGCTGACCAGCGACAGCGCCCCGAGCATCACGACGGCGGTCCACAGCGACCTCGGCTCGTGCTCCCACAGCGTGTCCGGCTGCGCGGTCGGCGTGATCCGCTGGAAGTCCACAATGGACGCCACGGCCGCGTAGCCCCAGCGGGCGGGCGCGAGGTATGACATCTGTTCCAGCCCTTGGCGTCCCACCAGGGTGAACAGGCCACCGCAGAACACCAGCTGCGCCATGACCGTGCCGACGAGCACCGGCATCGTCTGCTCGGTGCTGGACACGAGCGCGCTTGCCATCAGGCCGAGCGTGGCCGAGGCGAAGGCGGTCAGCGCGATCGCCAGGATCACCTCGACGGTGGGTTGCCCCAGGACCAGCGCGTCCAGGGGCCCGGCGCGGCCGGCCAAACCCAGCCCGACGAAGACCGCGGACTGCAGCAGGCAGATCACGCCCACGACAAGCAGCTTCGAGCCGAGATATGCGCTGGGGGACAGGCCCATGGCCCATTCGCGCTCATAGATCGGCCGTTCGGCGACGAGCTCACGGACGCTGACCGTGATGCCCATGAACGCCGCGCCCGTCACGAAGACCACCAAAAGCTGGGCCGCCTCGTTGAGGCCGTCCGCCGAGTGCGGGTCTGCGAGCCCGGCCGAGCCGGGCACCGCATGCGCCATCAAGGCCAGCGCCAGTGGCACGCCCACGGTCAGCACGGCGAACATCCGGTCGGCGGCGGCCACCGCAACCATGCGGGTGGCCAGGACCCACAGCTGACGCAGGCGGGACGGTCTGCGTGGCGCGTCTTCCATCGAGTCGAGTTGACTGCCGGGCGTCATGGGCGGCAGGGGATCCGGTTGGTACTGCTGCACCCAGTAGTCGGGATCGCGCCGAACCTCGTCGAAGGCGTCCGAGTAGCCGGTCGCCTCGAAGTGAGCCAGCAGACCCGCAGGCGGCCCGTAGTACACCACCCTGCCGCCCGGGGCCAGGAACATCACGCGGTCGCACAGGTCGAGATGCAGGAAGTTGTGCGTCGTGAGGATCACCGTGCGGTCGTCGCATGCCAAGGCGCGCAACGCGTTCATGAGGTCCCGGTCCGACGCGGGATCCAGGCCCGCGGCCGGTTCGTCCAGGCACAGCAGCTCCGGACCCGTCAGCAGCTCCAGCGCCACGGAGGACCGCTTGCGCTGACCACCGGAGAGCACCGAGATGGGCTTGTCGGCGTGTTCGGTGAGGCCGGCCTGTTCCAGCACGGCGTTGATCCGGTCTTCCCGCTCCTCGGCGGTGGTCTCGGGCGGGCTGCGCAACGCGGACGCGAACCGCAGCGCGCGGCGCGTGCTCAGCTGGCGGTGGATCACGTCGTCCTGCGGCACGTAACCGATGTGCCGGCGCAGCTTCTGATAGTTTCGATAGAGGTCGATGCCCTCGTAGCGGACCTTGCCATATTGCGCGGGCCGGATGCCGCTCAGCGCGGCGAGCAGGGTGGACTTGCCCGCGCCACTCGGCCCGATGATGGCCACGAGCTGCCCCGGATCGATGCTGAAGCTGACCTTGTCGAGCACGCGGGTGTCGCCCCGCACCACGCTGAGCTTCTCGGCGAGCAGCTTGCTCGGACCGGCATCGGTGTCGTCCTGGGCATCGGCGTATTCGAGCAGCTGATCGTCGACGTAGCGGAACGTGTGCCGGCCGATCGAGAACTCGTCGCCCGGCGTGAGGAACGCCCGCTGCACGCGCTGTCCATTGAGGAACGTGCCGTGGCGGCTTCCGGCATCGCTCAGGAACACCTTCCCGATCACCCGGCTGATCCGGGCATGGTGGCGCGAGACCATCAGCTCGTCGATGACGATCGTGTTGTCCGCCTCCCGGCCGATCCAGACCGGCTGGTCGAGCGCATGGCGCGCGATCAACACCTGCTCCGCGGCGACGGGAGGCGACTCGGGGCCGGAGACCATGGTGGACTCGTTGCCCGCCCCGCGATGCCGCACCGGAAACAGGGTGACCGCCGGACCGCCGTCGGCCGCCGCGAGCCGCACGGTGGTCAGGCCCACCACCGGCACCTGAGACGTGACATTGCCATCCCACCAGAGGCCGTGGGAACTCTCGTCATACAGCACCCATCCCGCCTTGGTGTTTATCAAGACGGCGTGGGCCGGGAGCACCCTCGGGTCATCGACGACCACATCGGAACGCCGGCTGCGGCCAAGCACGACCGTCCGCTGCGGGGGGAAACGCAGGCGCGTGCCGTCTGCTGCCTCGACGACGATGTCCGGTTGTCGTGGCTGTCCCACCGATCGGTCCTCCCGCAATGGCCTTCCGCCGGAGCGAGTCGTGCTCAAGGCTCCCCCATCGTAGGGGCTGCATCGATGGTTGGCGACCGGTGGCGGTCCCGTGCGCAAGCGCCGATGTGGGCGGCGGTCGGCGGTCGGGCTGATGATCGCCAAGTCGCATTTCCGTCAGTAGCACTGACACCTAACGATCAATGAAGCACGCTGGGACCCCAGCAGCTGGCCGCCGCCCGGACAATGGCGGGCGTTACTGTCGGGGAGCCTAATGAGGACGGACAAAGCACGGCCGTCGGCCCGTGAGGGTTCCCGCGCATCGTCGCCCAGCTTGCCCAAGGGGGGCGGGGCGATCCGCGGCATCGGGGAGAAGTTTGCTGCCAGCCCGGTGACCGGCACCGGCTCGATGTCGGTGCCGGTGGCCACGAGTCCCGGTCGTGCGGGGTTCGGTCCGCAGCTGTCGCTGAGCTACGACTCCGGCTCGGGCAACGGGCCGTTCGGGTTCGGGTGGAGCCTGTCCACGCCGTCGATCGCGCGCAAGACCGACAAGGGGCTGCCGCGCTACGACGACGTGGCCGAGTCGGATGTGTTCGTGCTCTCGGGCGCCGAAGACCTGGTGCCCGTGCTCGTGCAGGGCCCGGCGGGCAAGTGGGTGCGCGAAGAGCCGCCCCTGCGCACGGTCGGCGAGGCGACCTATCGCGTCACCCGTTACCGGCCGCGCATCGAGGGGCTGTTCGCCCGGATCGAGCGCTGGGCGAACACCGCCGACCCGGCGGATGTGTTCTGGCGAACCATCTCCGGCGACAATCTCACCACGTGGTTCGGCAGGACCGCAGAGAGCCGCATCGCCGACCCGGCGGACCCGAGCCGCATCTTCAGCTGGCTGATCTGCCAGAGCCACGACGACCGCGGCAACGTCATGGTCTACGGCTACAAGCCCGAGGACTCCGCCGGAGTCCCCGAGGACGCCGCGCACGAACAGCACCGCACGGACGCATCCCGTTCGGCGCAACGGTATCTCAAGCACATCCGCTACGGGAACCGCACGCCGTACTTTCCGGATGCGTTCGAGTCACCGCAGGGGGCCTGGCATTTCGAGGTCGTGTTCGACTACGGCGAAGACGACGCGGGTGTGTGGCCCGTGCGCAAGGATCCGTTCTCGTCCTACCGCGCGGGCTTCGAGGTGCGCACCATGCGCCTGTGCCGGCGCGTGCTCATGTTCCACCACTTCCCGGACGAGGCAGGGGTCGGGGGCGACTGCCTGGTGCGCTCGACCGACTTCACCTACACAGACGACGCCGTGTACACGTTTCTGCGTGCCGTCACGCAGCTGGGCTATCGCCGCAACGACAGCGGCGGCTACGACCAGCGCGGGCTGCCGCCCGTCGAGTTCGAATACACGCAGCCGGTCGTGCAGGACGTGGTGGAGGAGGTCGACCCGCGCACCCTGGACAACCTGCCCATCGGGCTGGACGGCACCACCTATCAGTGGACCGACCTGCACGGCGAAGGCATCCCGGGCGTCCTGACCGAGCAGGCCGACGCGTGGTTCTACAAGCCCAACCTGAGCCCGCTCGACCCGGTGGCGGCTCGCTTCGCGCCGCTGGAGGCCGTGGCGCTCAAGCCCAATGTCGCGCTCGGCGGCGGGGCGGAGCTCATGGACCTGGCCGGTGACGGGCTGCCCGACATCGTCATGATGGCCGGCCCGACCCCCGGACTGTACGAACACGACGGTGCCCAGGGCTGGAAGCCCCTGCGCCCCTTCGCCTCCCGGCTCACCCACGAGGCGGACCACCGGTTCGTCGACCTGTCCGGCGACGGGCGAGCCGACGTGCTCATCGCCGAGGACGACGGCTTCGTGTGGCACGAGTCGCTGGGCGAGGACGGTTTCGGCGCGGCGCGGCGCGTCATCGGACCGCGCATCACCCAGCCCATGTATCTCGCCGATCTCTCGGGAGACGGCCTCACCGACATCGTCCGCATCCGCAATGGCGAGGTCTGCTACTGGCCCAACCTCGGGCACGGCCGGTTCGGCGCCAAGGTGACAATGGACGACGCGCCCTGGTTCGACCACCCCGACCAGTTCGACCCCGAGCGTATCCGCCTGGCCGACATCGACGGCAGCGGCACCACGGACATCATCTACCTGCACCGCGACGGCGTTCGCCTGTATTTCAACCAGTCGGGCAACGGCTGGAGCCAACCGGTGGGCCTGAACGCCTTTCCGCGCATCGACGACGCGGCGAGCATCGTGCCCACCGATCTGCTCGGCAACGGCACCACGTGCCTGGTGTGGTCGTCGCCGTGGCCGGGCGACGGGCGGCGGCAGCTGCGCTACGTCAACCTGATGGGCCGCAAGCCCCACCTGCTGAGCAGGTCGAGCAACAACCTGGGCGCGCAAACCCGGGTCGAATACGCGCCGTCAACGAAGTTCTACCTGCAGGACAAGCTTGCCGGCCGTCCGTGGCTCACGCGGCTGCCGTTTCCGGTGCACGTCGTCGAGCGGGTGGAGACCTACGACCACATCAGCCGCAACCACTTCGTCACGCGATACTCCTATCACGACGGTCGCTTCGACGGCGAGGAGCGCGAGTTCTGCGGCTTCGGCATGGTGGAGCAGTGGGATACGGCCGAGTTCGAGGCGCTCGTGCCCGCGGACAACGTCGACGCCGCGTCGCACGTGCCGCCAGTGCACACCAAGACGTGGTTCCACACCGGTGTCCACATCGGACCAGGCAATGACAACGCGACCCTCACCGCACAGGAGGAGCGCGAGGCGCGTCGCGCTCTCAAGGGAACGATGCTGCGCCAAGAGGTCTACGCGGACGATGCCAGCCCGCGCGCCGGCAACCCGTACTCCGTCATGGAACAGAACTTCGCCGTCCGCACGGTGCAACCGTCGGGGCCCAACCGGCATGCCGTCTTCTTCGCCCATTCCCGTGAGGCAATCAGCCATCACTACGAGCGCAATCCGTCCGACCCGCGCGTGCAGCACGCGCTGACACTTCAGGTTGACGATTTCGGCAACGTGCTCAAGAGCGCCGAAATCGGCTATGGGCGGCGCACGCAGATCCAGGTCGTCGATGACGAGGGCAACGTGAGCACCGTGCCCAATCCCGGCCTCGCCGAACTGTCCGAAGACGACCGTGCAAAGCAGACAACGACGCTGGTCACCTACACCCAGAGCCGGGTCACCAACGCCATCGAGGCCCCGGATACGCACCGCAATCCGCTGCCCTGCGAGTCGCGCACCTTCGAGCTGACCGGCCGCACGCCCACTGGAGCCGAGGGCCGGTTCCGCGCCGAGGACATCTTGGACGCCGCCCCGGAGGAAGCCCCTTACGAGTGGACGCGCACGCTCTACCGCCGCGACGACCTGAACGGGCTCTTGCAGCTGGGCGATCTGGAACCGCTCGCCCTGCCCGGCGAAAGCTACGAGCTCGCCTTCACCCCGGGTCTGCTCGGGCAGGTTTATGGCGATCTGCTGCCGGCTCCGGACGTGGTCCTCGCAGACCTCGGCGGGTACCGGAAAATCGATGATCAATGGTGGGTCGCCTCGGGACAATCCTTCCACAGCCCGAACCCCGCCGACGGCCCCGCCACCGAGCTGGCGCAGGCGCGGCAGCACTTCTTCCGGCCGCGCCGGTTCCGCGATCCGTTCGGCCAGGACACCACCGTCACGCTCGACGCTTACGACCTGCTGATGCTCGAAACGCGCGACCCGCTCGGCAACCGCGTGACCGCCGATGCCAACGACTACCGGGTGCTGCAGCCGCGCCTGGTCAGCGACGAAAACGGCAACCAGTCCGCGGTCGCCTACGACATCCTGGGCCTGGTCGCGGGCAGCGCGGTCATGGGCAAGCCGCTCCCCGCTCCGGCCGAAGGCGACACATTGGACGGTTTCACCACCGACCTCACCCAGGCCCAGCTCGACGATCTCTTCGACGGCGCCGACCCGCACGCGGCCGCGACCGCACTGCTGGGCGATGCCACCACCCGCATCGTCTACGACATCGACCGCTTTCGCCGCACGGGTCAGCCAGCCTGCGCGGCGACGCTCGCCCGCGAGACCCACGCCAATGCGCCATTGCCGCCGCATGGCCTGCGAGTCCAGCTCGGATTCTCCTATTCGGACGGTTTCGGTCGCGAGATCCAGAAGAAGGCGCAGGCCGAGCCCGGCCCGGACGCGAAACCGCGCTGGGTGGGCAGCGGCTGGACCATCCTCAACAACAAGGGCAAGCCGGTCCGCGAATACGAGCCGTTCTTCAGCGCGACGCACCAGTTCGAGTTCGGCGTGGCGGCCGGGGTCAGCCCGGTGCTGTTCTACGACCCCGCCGAGCGCGTCATCGCCACGCTGTACCCGAACCACACCTATGCGAAGGTGGTCTTCGACCCGTGGCGGCAGACCACCTACGACGTCAACGACACGTGCACGGCCGATCCCCGCACCGACCCGGACATCGCCGGTTTCGTGGCCGAATACTTCAAGGCGCAGCCGGACTCGTGGCAGACATGGCACGCGCAACGGATCGGGGGCGCGCTCGGGCTTGACGAGCAAACGGCGGCCCAGCGCGCGGCGGCGCACGCCGACACGCCCGGCACCGCGCATTTCGACGTGCTCGGCCGCCCGTTCCTGACCGAGGCACGCAACCGGGTCGTGTGCCCCGGCCACGACCTGGACGGCCAGGAGGACACGTTCGTCACGCGGGTCGAGCTCGACATCGAGGGCAATGAACTTCAGGTGGGCGACGCCGCAGGTCGAATCGTGGTGCGCTATGCCTACGACATGTTGGGCAACCGCATCCGCCAGGACAGCATGGAGGCGGGCACGCGCTGGATGCTCGGCGACATCGACGGCAACGCCATCCGCGCCTGGGACAGCCGTGGGCACACGTTCACCACGACCTATGACGCGCTGCGGCGGCCGGTCGAGCAGACCGTGCGCGGGTCCACAGTGGACTCCGACCCGCGCACGCTCGGCCGCGACATCGTGTTCGACCGGACCGAATACGGCGAGGGCGTGCCCGCAGCCGAGGCGCTGAACCTGCGCGGCCGGGTCCACCGGCGCTTTGACGCCGCGGGCGTCGCCGTCAACGATGGCTACGACTTCAAGGGAAACCCGCTGTGCAGCATCCGCCGGCTGGTGCGCGACCACACGGCCCTGCCCGACTGGAGCGACGATCCAGAGCTCGACAACGAGACCTTCGCGAGCGTCACCCGATATGACGCGCTCAACCGGCCGGTGCAGGTCATCGCGCCGCACAGCAGCCTGCCCCGTGCCAAGCGGCACGTCCTGCAGCCGGTGTTCAACGAGGCGAGCCTGTTGGAGCGGCTGGACGTGTGGGTGGAGCGTCCGTCCGAACCGGACAGTCTGCTCGATCCGGCCGCCGAGCCACCGTCACCGGTCGGCGTCGCCAACGTTGATTACAACGCGAAGGGTCAGCGGGTACGGATCGACTACATCAACGCAGCGGGCACGTCCTACACCTACGACCCGCTCACGTTCCGGCTCACGCGGTTGCAGACGCAGCGCGGCGCCGACCACGTCCAGGATCTGCACTACACCTACGATCCTGCGGGCAATGCCGTCCGCATCCGTGACGACGCGCAGCAGACCGTGTTCTTCAACAACCGGCGTGTCGAACCGAGCACCGACTACACCTACGACGCGCTCTATCGGCTCGTCCAGGCCCACGGCCGGGAACACCTCGGCCAGGGCGGCGCGCCCATCCCGCACTCGCCCGACGACGCGGCCCGCATCAGGCTGGCACATCCGGGCGACGGCAACGCCATGGGCACCTACATCGAGCGTTACGTCTACGACGCGGTCGGAAACTTCCTGCGGATGCAGCACCGCGGCAGCGATCCGGCCCATGCCGGGTGGACGCGCGCCTACGACTACCTTGAGCCCAGCCAACTTGACCCGTCGGCGACGAACAACCGGCTCAGCCGCACCACGCTCCAGCCCGATGTCGTGGAGCCGTACCAGCACGACGCGCACGGCAACGTGACCAGCCTGCCGCACCTGGGCGGGATGCACTGGGACTTCAGGGATCAGCTGCGCCGGGTCGACCTGGGCGGCGGCGGCACGGCCCACTACGTCTACGACTCCACGGGCGGCCGCATCCGCAAGGTGTGGGAGAAGGCGCCGGGCCTGGTCGAGGAGCGCATCTATCTCGGCGGCTTCGAAATCTTCCGCAAGCACGGCGGCCCGATCGGGCCGGACACCGCGAAGCTGGAGCGCGAAACCCTGCACGTGATGGACGACAAGCAGCGCATCGCACTGGTCGAGATGCGCACGCTCGATGCGGCGGGCGACGACCCGGCACCCCAGCGGCAGATCCGCTACCAGTTCGGCAACCATCTCGGCTCGGCCTGCCTGGAGCTCGACGACCAGGCGCAGGTCGTCTCGTACGAGGAATACGCGCCGTACGGCAGTTCGACCTACCAAGCGGTGCGCGGTCACACGGAAACGCCGAAGCGGTACCGGTACACAGGAAAAGAAAGAGACGAGGAGAGCGGGCTCTACTACCACGGGGCTCGGTACTACGCCTGCTGGCAGGGTCGGTGGATGAGCTGCGACCCGATCGGCATCGCCGACGGGCTCAACCTCTACGCCTATGTGGGCGGCAACCCCGTCGGCAAGTCGGATCCGTCCGGCACCAACGGCCAGCCCGGCGGTGGCGGCGGTGATGACGCGATCGCGTTCCAGCCGCATGGCAAGTCCGGCATGAAGAAGAAACCGGTCACCATGGACATCGACGAGCCGAACGCCGTGGGGGAGCGGGGCATCTCGCAGACCGACGCGCGCGCCCGGGCCACCGACGTCAACAACCGGCAATTCCTGGACGCGCCGACCAACCGGCAGACCAAGCATCTCGGCACGGACGCCCGAGTTTCCGGCCAGGGCGGCACGGTGTCGGTGGCCAACGACCCGAACGCCTTGCTGAACCGCAGGTTCGGCCAGATCACCGAGATGCGCGACATCTTCAACCAGGCGATGGGCAAGATAAAGAATCCCAACAAGCTCACGCCCACGCAGCTGAAGGAAGCCATCAACAAGAACATCTGGGACATCATCAAGAACGGCACCGGCCAATCGGCCCAGCAGGTGCGCGACGCGCTGCAAAAGCTCGGGTTCGAAAACGTCAAGGGTCAGGGCTATGTGCTGCGCCGTCCGCCCACGACCGGAGGTTCGTCGACGCTCGCCCAAGGGCTTTCTAAGGTTGACGCCGATGTCGACGCCCGCACGGGCGTGGTGGTCGACGGTCCCAACACGAAGGCCGCGGCGGC
>NZ_QJUG01000138.1 GCF_003426775.1 Allorhizocola rhizosphaerae
TGCTTTTGCGCGGCTGATGTCGGCGCGAAGCGTCCGACGTTAGCCGCTGCGAGGATCCCGCTTATAACTCTGTTCAGGCGAAGCCGTGCTTTTGCGCGGCTGATGTCGGCGCGAAGCGTCCGACGTTAGCCGCTGCGAGGATCACTGTTCGGCTTTTTGTCATACCCCCGGGCTAGCGTCGGAGACATGGGAGTTGATTCAGGTTCGGCGATCGCCGACCGGGCGGCGGCCGAGGGATATGTAGGCAAAGTCTGCTTCAAGACCGGTCCACCCGAGCGCGTGGGTGTGGAGCTTGAGTGGACGGTCCATCACCGGGCCGATCCGTGCCGCCCACTCGACGTGCGGGAGCTGGCGATCGCCCTCGGGCCGCACGCCCCGCCCACGCTGGACCCGGCAAGTGCGCACCGCCCGCTGCCCGGCGGGAGTCTGGTGACGCTGGAGCCCGGTGGCCAGGTGGAGTTGTCCTCCCCGCCAGTGACGTCCCTGGCCGGCCTGATCGATGACACGGCGGCCGACGTCACCGTCCTTTCCCGACTGCTCGCCTCGTCCGGGCTCTGCCTGGGCGGCCAGGGCCATGATCCACACCGGCCCGCCGAGCGCCTGATCCACACCCAGCGCTATGCGGCGATGGAGCATGCCTTCGACCGGGTGGGGCCGTGGGGCCGGGCCATGATGTGTGGCACGGCTGGGCTGCAGGTCTGCCTCGACATCGGGACCGGAGCGCGGGCTGCGGCCCGGTGGCGGGCGGCCCATGCGCTGGGGCCGCCGATGATCGCGCTGTTCGCCAACTCGGCCCGCGATGGGTGGGCCAGCGGGCGCATGCGCACGTGGTATGAGACCGATCCCGTGCGCACGCTGCCGCCCGTGTTGGATGGGGATCCGGTTGGGGCGTGGGCGAAACGCGTGCTCGACACGCCGCTGCTGTGCCTGCGCCGGGACTCGGGCGAGTGGGATCCACCGCCCGGGGTGACGTTCGGCGGTTGGATCGAGGGCGCGCTGCCGACCCGGCCGACGTACGACGACCTCGACTACCACATGACGACGATGTTTCCGCCGGTGCGGCCCCGCGGTTATCTGGAGCTGCGCTATATCGACGCGCAGCCGGGCGGCGACTGGGTGTTGCCGGTGGCCATGATTACCGCGCTGTTCGCACGGGAAGAGACGGTCGATGCCGCAACCGAGCTGGCCGAGCCGGCCGGGCAGCGCTGGGTGCAGGCCGCGCGGGACGGGCTCGCCGACCCGGTGATCGCTTCCGTGGTCCCGCGTCTGGTCGAGCTCGCGTGCGTGGCGCTGGATGACACCGATCTGCCTGCCGACATGAAAGCCGACGTCGCCAAGAGACTGTCCTCAAGGGAGGGACTGAGATGACCGATCCGGATATCCGGGCGCGTGCCGCGGCCGAGCTGGAGCGCACCCGGGCACGCAGCCGGGTGCTGACCGACGCGGTGGACGACGACGACCTGGTGCGCCAGCACTCGGCGCTGATGTCCCCGCTCGTGTGGGATCTGGCGCACGTGGGCAATCAGGAGGAGCTGTGGCTGGTCCGCGACGTTGGCGGGCGCGAGCCGGTGCGGCAGGACATCGACCAGCTTTACGACGCGTTCAAGCATCCGCGAAGCGACCGGCCCACCCTGCCGCTGCTGGGGCCGGCCGAGGCACGGGCCTATATCGGTACCGTCCGGGAAAAGGTCTTGGATCTTCTCGACTCGGTCCCGCTGGAGGGTCGGCCGCTAGTGGAGCAGGGCTTCGCCTTCGGCATGATCGTGCAGCACGAGCAGCAGCACGACGAGACCATGCTGGCGACGCATCAGCTGCGGCGCGGCGAGCCGGTGCTGTCGGCGCCGCCGCCACCCGCGAGCGCCGGGTCGGTGACGGGCGCGGCGCTGATCGCGGGCGGGCCGTTCACCATGGGCACATCGCTGGAGCCGTGGGCGCTGGACAATGAGCGGCCCGCACATCAGGTGCACGTGCCGGCGTTCTTCATCGACCGTGCGCCGGTCACCAACGCCCAATACCGGGAGTTCATCGACGCCGGCGGTTACGAGGACCGTCGCTGGTGGACGGATGCGGGCTGGGCGCACCGGCAGGAGGCCGGGCTCACCGGGCCGATGCACTGGTTCGGCGACGGGACATACGTGCGGTTCGGGCGGCGCGAGCCGATCGTGCCCGACGAGCCGGTCGTGCACGTCTGCTGGTATGAGGCGGACGCGTTCGCCCGCTGGGCGGGCAAGCGCCTGCCGACCGAGGCCGAGTGGGAAAAGGCGGCGCGACACGACCCGGCGAGCGGGCGATCGCGGCGCTATCCGTGGGGCGACGAGGATCCGGGGCCACAGCACGCCAACCTCGGGCAGCGGCACCTGTCCCCCGCACCCGTCGGCGCCTACCCGGCAGGGGCAACGCCCGCTGGCGTCCACCAGCTGATCGGGGACGTGTGGGAGTGGACATCGACTGACTTTCACGGATATCCCGGGTTCAGCGCGTTTCCGTACAAAGAATATTCAGAGGTTTTCTTTGGTACCGAATACAAGGTGCTGCGGGGCGGGTCATTCGGCACCGACGCGGCGGCGTGCCGCGGGACGTTCCGCAATTGGGACTACCCGATCCGGCGGCAGATCTTCAGCGGGTTCAGATGCGCCCGCGATCCACTGCCCGGGGAGGCGGTCTGATGTGCCGTCACCTGTTGCATCTCGGGCCTGCGGTCACACTGGCCTCGCTGGTGACCGAGCCGCCGCACTCGCTGCTGCACCAGAGCTATGCGCCGCGCGACATGCGCGGCGGCGGGACGATCAATGTGGACGGTTTCGGGGTCGGCTGGTTCGGTGCGGACGGGGCGGTGCGCTATCGCACGGATCGTCCGATGTGGAGTGATGCGAGCTTCCTGGAGCTGGCGCGTTTGACCAGCGCCGAGGCGGTACTCGCGGCCGTGCGCTCGGCGACCATCGGGATGCCGCTGGGCGTGGCGGCGTGCGCACCGTTCACCGGGGACGGCTGGCTGTTCAGCCTCAACGGGCGCGTCGAGGGCTGGCCGGCCAGCGTGGTCAAGCCGGCCGAGGGATTGCCGGTGCTGGATCTGCTCACGCTGGAGGCGCTCACCGACAGCGCGCTGGTGTGGGGACTGGTGCGCCATCGGCTGAGCTCGGGGGCAACGCCCGGCGAGGCCCTGCGGGCCGTCGTGGCCGAGGTGTCCGCGGCGGCGCCCGGGTCACGGCTCAATCTGCTGCTCACCAACGGCCGGGAGGGTTACGCGACCACGGCCGGCCATTCGCTTTCGGTGCTGCGGACGCCCGGCCGGGTGGTCATCGCTTCGGAACCGCTCGACGACGACCCGGGCTGGCAAGCGGTCCCGGATCGGCGCCTGCTCACGGCCGACAGGTCGGGATACACCATGGAGGAGCTGTGAAAACTGACATTCGTCTGACCGAGGCCGACCTGGCGCGGCAGTTGCGCGCGGACGCGCTGCACGGGCTGACCTCCGACCCCAAATGGTTGCCCCCCAAGTGGTTCTACGACGCGACCGGCAGCAAACTCTTCGAGCGCATCACCGAGCTGGAGGAGTACTACCCCACCCGGGCCGAGCGGGCGATCCTGGTCGAGCGGGCGAGTGAGATCGCCCGGATAACGGGCGCGAAAACGTTGGTGGAGCTGGGGTCCGGGTCGTCGGAAAAGACGCGGCTGCTGCTCGACGCGCTGCATGGGCATGGCACGCTGGCGAGGTTCGTGCCGCTGGACGTGTCCGAGTCGGCGCTGCGGGAGGCCGCGCACGCCATCGACGACGAATATCCGGGGATCGACGTGCACGCCATCGTCGGCGACTTCACCTCCCATCTGGACGGGATTCCGGCGGGCGACGGGCGCATGGTCGCCTTCCTCGGGGGCACCATCGGCAACCTGATGCCCGCCGAGCGGGCCGAGTTCTTCGCGCGCTTGCGTGCAGTGCTGCACCATGGCGAGTGGCTGCTGCTCGGCACGGATCTGGTGAAGGATCGAGCCACGCTCATCGACGCCTACGACGACGCGGCCGGCGTGACCGCCGAGTTCAACCGCAACGTGCTGCGGGTGCTCAACCGGGAGCTCGACGCCGACTTCCCGGTCGACGAATTCGACCATGTCGCGGTGTGGGACGACGTCAACGAGTGGATCGAGATGCGGCTGCGGGCGACGCGCGACATGGCCGTGCGCGTGCGGGCGCTCGGGCTCGACCTCACGTTCGCGCGCGGCGAGCAGATGCGCACGGAGATCTCGGCCAAGTTCCGGCGGGAGGGAGTGCAGGAGGAGCTGGAGCAGGCTGGGTTTGCGGTGAGCGAGTGGTGGACCGATCGGGAATCCCGGTTCGCGCTCACGCTCGCAACGGCCACGTAGCAGAAGCGGCCGCCGCCCGCTCCATCAGCATCGCGCGCTCGTGTCTGATGGGTACGAGTTCGGCGGCCCGTTCGAGCTCCTCGGCGGCCTCGGCGTGCCGGCCCAACCGCATCAGCAGCTCATCTGCATCGGGCACCACGAATGGCACCTGCGCCTCGGCCAGCGTGCGCTTGGACCGCGAGATCCGCTGGCCCTATGGTGACGCTCGGCGCCAGGAAGGCCCGAGCGATCTCGTCGGTCGCCGGGCCTCCGACCAGGCGCAAGGTCAACACGGCCCGCTGCATCTGCGGCAGGATCGATGGCAGGCAACGAACACCCGCGACAACAGGTCAGTTATTCCACCTACAGGTCGAATGGACCCTCGCCGCTTCCGACACGGGCAGCCAAGAAAAACGGGCCGCCGTGTGGGCAGCCCGTTTGGGGAAGCGAGGTGGGATCAGGCAAATGCGGCGCTGCCGCGCCCGGAGCGGGATCGCGGCGATCCCGCTCGCGCGTTGCTTCGCTCGCGCGAAGAATTCTCAGGCGATCCCGCTCGCGCGTTGCTTCGCACGCGCGAACAGGTACAGGACCGGGCCGCTGACCAGGTATGCCAGCACGATCAGGCCGAAGGTGAGCTGCAGGTCGGCCAGCACGCCCAGCAGCGGGATCGCCAGCAGCCAGGGCGGCAGCTTGAAGACCTTGGCGAGTTTCGCGTACGGAAAACTTGACACCATCGCGATGGCCAGCAGCACGACGCCGACGACCATGACGCTCGGCGGCAGGGTGAGGCCGATCAGCACGCTCAGCGCAAGCACCGTGGCGGCCATGGTGGTGGGCACGCCGCAGAAGAAGCGGCCGTCCTTGGGCGACACGTTGAACCGGGCGAGCCGGATCGCCGCGCACGCGGCGACCATCGCGCATGCGGCGATGAGCACGGGCGTCGCCACCTTGCCGGCCAGCGCAGAATAGATCACGACCGGGGCGGCGATGCCGAACGAGGTCATATCGCCCAGCGAGTCCATTTGCACGCCGAACGGGCTGGCCACGCCAAACTTGCGGGCGAGGGCCCCGTCGAGCCCGTCGAACGTGATGCAGGCGAGCAGGCACAGCGCGCCCAGCCGCGGGTCGCTGCCGGTCACGGCCAGGAAGATCGCGGTCATGCCGAGCAGCAGGCTGCTCAGTGTGCAGGCCTGCACGAGACCGAACTTGACCCGGCGGGAGAGCGTGCGCTCGCCCGGCAGCAGCGGGATGGTGCTCGGGGTGGCGGGGTGCTCCTCGGGAGCAGCCGCGGCCGCCTCGATTGCGTGGATTTCGCGAGCGTCTAGGCCAGGTAGCGTGTCGACGGCACGGGGCCTACGGCGCAGCCGGCCCACCGGGACCAGCAGCATCCGCCGGGCCTTGGTCCCGCCGGCGCGCAGCCGGCCGGTCCATTGCCTGCCCGCGGGTCGCGGGCTGTCCGTCGTACGACGCCGACGCCAAATGGCTCTCGGCACGTGTCGTCCCTCCATCGCCGGGTCGGTTCCTTTCCGCCGCCTCAGCGGACCGTCCGGCTCTTGTGGTGCGGGAGAAGACAACCGCCGGTCATGCGTGACCGAACGGCGGTCGTTCACTCGCGGCTACACCATCGCACAAGAACACATGCCTTGGCGATACCCAAGTAACGGACATCCAGCAGATTTCACAAGATTTGCCCTTAGTCTACCTGACGACCGCCATCAATCTGTGTGAAGCAGTTCATGACGAGCTAGGTCAGTCAGGTTGAGATCGGGCAAAGAACCCCTGGCGAACCAGCGTGCGTCGGCCGTGGACCCGGCCGCCTCGGTGACCCGTGGCACGCCAGGTTCGGGCACATAGACATCGAAGACTGCCCGAACGGTGTACCAATCGAGCGGCTCGCCCTCCGGGCCCATGGCCGCCGGGTTGTGCCGCGCCCCGACCCGGCGCAGCCCCTTCACCACGCCGATCTGCTCGGACTCCTCGTAAATCTCGCGCAGCAGCCCCTCCGCCGGTTGCTCGCCCCAATCCGTGCCCCCGCCGGGCAGGTGCCACGCCCCCGCTCCCGGATAGCCAGCCGAGATCAGCGAGAGCAGGACGCGCCCCGACGGGTCCGTCACGACACCGTAGGCGCCGAACCGTGTGACGCGCTTGACATCGGCCAGCGCCCGCCCGTCGGATGCCACCTCGCCCGCCTCGTCGGCCCGCTCGGGCCGCTCGATGCGCTCATGTGCGTGGGGCAGGCCAAGCACGCGTGCTGCGAACGGGTTCAGGTCGAGCATGGCCAGCTCGCCCTCGGAGACCCACGCGGGCAGGTCGGTGGTCCCGTTGTTCTCGCCGATCAGCGAGCCGCCCACGATCTCGACATCGAAGATGATGCGATCGTGGTGCAGCACGACGCCACGCCACGGGAACTCCACCCGGTCGGCGCTGACCTCGCGCAGCCCGACGGGGCGCACGTCAAGCCCGGTCTCCTCGCGAAACTCCCGCACGACACCGAGATTGGGATCCTCGCCATGGTCGAGGCCGCCGCCGGGCAGCACCCACTTGCCCGGATTGTTGGACAGCTCGGACGACCGGACGAGCAGGATCCTGCCCTGATCGTCCCGCGCGATGCCATATGCCCCAATGCGACGGCGCTTTTCCACGCCCGCAAGGCTAGCCTCCGTCAGCGCGCGAAGGCCGCCCGCAATCGCCGCGACCCGCCCGCGTGCGCGAGCGCTAGCCCGGGAAAGCCGCCTGCAATCGCCACGACCGCCGAGAGGCGCAAGGTGCCCTCCGACCGGGTGGCGTCCCGGCCCAGCGGCCGCTCGCGCGGGCGAGCGCTAGCTCGGGAAGGCCGCCCGGATCGCCTCGGCCGTGACCTCGGTGACGTCCTCCGGCCCGAGCGCCGCCACCTCCTCCGGCCGCACCCAGCGCGCCTCGGACGTCGAGCCGCCGCTGTCGGACACGCGTGGCCGGGTCGCCCGGTCCACGTGCACCCGGTAGAACGCCCGCACGCCGTGCCAGTCGATCGGGTAACCTTCGGGCCCCAGCGAGGCCGGATCGCGGTGGCTTGCCACCCCGAGCAGCTCGACCAGGCGCCCCTTCTGGCCCGTCTCCTCGACCAGTTCGCGGATCAGCGCGGCGCCCGGCTGCTCGCCGTAATCGGTGCCGCCGCCGGGCAGATGCCAGCGCCCGGCGCCGGGATAGTTGGGTGCGACCCGGGTGAGCAGCACGCGCCGCTGCCGGTCGGTCGCCACCGCGTATGCGGCGAACCGCTGTGCCCGGTGCAGGCCGTCCGGGCCGGGTGCGGCGTGGAAGGAGGGAAATTCAGGGACATCATCTGGTACCGCTTCGTCAGCCGCAGGAAGTCCGAGGGCGAGCGAGGTGAACCGGCGCAGCGGCAGGTCCGTCAGCTCGTCGGCCGGCACCCACCGGGCGAGGTCGGTAGGCT
Organism: Allorhizocola rhizosphaerae; assembly: GCF_003426775.1. GTDB lineage: Bacteria > Actinomycetota > Actinomycetes > Mycobacteriales > Micromonosporaceae > Allorhizocola > Allorhizocola rhizosphaerae. The sequence goes on from NZ_QJUG01000138.1 coordinate 7,769, forward strand.
GGTCGACCCGGTCGCGCAGAGCACCACCGCGCACCCGCGCCGTGTAGATAACGCGATCCGTATGGATGGTCACGCCCCGATGGGGCAACGCTCGCATGTCGGCAACCACGTCAGCCAGCCCGCTCACCGCGATGCTCAGCCCGGTCTCGGCTGCGGTCTCCCGCACGACCGTCTCGTTTGGATGCTCGCCATGCGCCACCGCACCACCCGGCAACGACCATGTGCCGGGTGTGCCGGACAGGGCCGAGGCCCTGACCAGAAGGACCCTGTGGTCAGGGTCGGTCACAACTGCGTACGCCGCGATGCGCCGCAGTGCCTCCATGGGCTCGATCGCGGTCACAGGTAGCAATTCTCCCTGACCAATGAGTGATCGGGCAATATCCATTCCGGTTGACAATGAACTTGAGTCCATGTTCGACGGTGTGTCGCGGCAATAACTTCATGGTCAATCTGTCACCGCCCCGGCGCTCAACGGCGCGGCAGAGCCGACAGCACCGGTCCGCGGTGCCGCAGCCCCGCCCGATCGATCATGAAGTTGCGACACGACACGCCGTCCAACATGGACGTAAGTTCATGTTGGACGTGAAGAAGCCGGAAAGGGGAGGGCTACTCCCATTCGATGGTGCCGGGGGGTTTGGAGGTGACGTCGAGGACGACTCGGTTGACGTCGCGGACCTCGTTGGTGATGCGGGTCGAGATGCGCGCGATGAGCTCGTATGGCAGACGCGACCAGTCGGCGGTCATGGCGTCCTCACTGGACACCGGGCGCAGCACGATCGGGTGGCCGTAGGTGCGCCCGTCGCCCTGCACGCCCACCGAGCGCACGTCGGCGAGCAGCACGACCGGGAACTGCCACACGTCACGGTCCAATCCGGACGCGGTAAGCTCCTCGCGGGCGATCAGATCGGCCGCGCGCAGCACCTCCAGGCGCGAAGCCGTCACCTCACCGATGATGCGGATCGCGAGTCCCGGCCCGGGGAACGGGTGCCGGTAGACCATCGCCTCGGGCAGGCCCAGCTCGACCCCGAGCGCGCGCACCTCGTCCTTGAACAGCGTGCGCAGCGGCTCGACCAGTTGGAACTGCATGTCGTCGGGCAGCCCGCCCACGTTGTGGTGGCTCTTGATGTTGGCCGTGCCGGTGCCCCCGCCCGACTCGACCACGTCGGGATAAAGCGTGCCCTGCACCAGGAACCGCGTGTCGGATGGCACGGCCGCCTCGAACGCGCGGATGAACTCCCGCCCAATGATCTTGCGTTTTTGCTCGGGGTCGGTGACGCCCGCGAGTGCGGAGAGGAACCGGCCGGAGGCATCGACGACTTTGAGCTTGATCCCGGTGGCGGCGACGTAGTCGCGCTCGACCTGCTCGGCCTCGCCCGCGCGCAGCAGGCCGTGGTCGACGAAGACGCACGTCAGCTGGTCGCCGACGGCGCGGTGCACGAGCGCGGCCGCGACCGCCGAATCGACGCCGCCCGACAGCCCGCAGACCACCGCGCCTGAGCCCACCTGCGAGCGGATGGCCTCGACCGCGTCGTCGATGATGTTGCCCATGGTCCAGGTAGGCTCGATCTTGGCGATCTCGTAGAGGAAGCGCTCAAGCATGGTCTGCCCGCCCGGCGTGTGCTTGACCTCGGGGTGGAACTGGACGCCCGCGAGGCCCTGCGCCACGTTTTCGAACGCGGCCACCGGGGCGCCGCCCGACGATGCTGTCACGGTGAACCCGGCCGGTGCGGCGGTCACGCAGTCTCCGTGCGACATCCAGACGTTTTGCTCGCCCGCACCGAAAAGGGCGCTCGCGCTCAAGAGAACGGGCGTGCCGCCGAATTCGCGCGAGCCGGTGTGCGCCACGGTGCCGCCCAACGCCTGCGCCATTGCCTGGAAGCCGTAGCAGATCCCGAAAACGGGCACACCGGCGTCGAACAGCTTGGCGTCGACTTGCGGTGCTCCCGCCTCGTACACGCTCGATGGACCGCCGGAAAGGATGATGGCCGCCGGATTGCGGGCGAGCATCTCATCGATGGACATCGAATGCGGCACGATCTCGGAGTAGACCCGCGCCTCGCGGACCCGGCGCGCGATCAGCTGCGCGTACTGCGCTCCGAAGTCAACCACCAGAACCGGGCGAGGCATCGTCATCCGCCAAGAATATTTCAGCCGACGTAGTTGACCCCGTCCGGGTAGGGATGGGGATTGGCCTGGCACCCGCGTAGGGAGATCGACTGCTGCTGCATGACGGGCGCGAGATCGCCCGTCCGGGTGCAATTGACATGTCCGAAGCCGAGATAGTGCCCGGTCTCGTGGTTGATCACCATGGTCCGGTAGTTGTCCAGATCACCGTTGTAATGCGCGACACCGAGCATCCAGCGCTTGAGATTGATGAACAGGTTGCCGCCGTTGCGGCACGAGTACTCCCCTACCGTCCTGGTGGGCGCGCAAAATCGATCCACGTTTTTGGGCGTGGTCAGCTTGATCCTCAGTTGCGCGGAGGCACAGTCCGGTACCCGCTGAAACATCCATTTCTTTCCGGCGATCCAACTGCGCTCGTCGGCCAGGACAACGTCGACCACGGCGGCGAACTCGTCCGCGGTGAACGTCTCGATCCCGTCCTCCACCTGCACGCAGTACTTGTGGAGCTTGCCGCTCCTGCCGAGCACGCCGGTCCCGCCCGAGGCGGTCTGCGAGTAGGTGCCCTTGCCCTGCAGCAGCACGTTGGTCGAGCGCGGTCTGGGCGTCGCCGTCGGCGAAGCCGACGGGGTCGGGCTCCGCACGCCGGGGGTCACCGACACCGTCGGCTCGACGACCGCGGGCGGCGGGCTCGTGTCGCACGCCGCGAGCAGAGCGGCCAGTGCGGCAATCATGAGGGGGACGCGCATTCCATGAGGCTAATGCCCCTCCCCCGGTCTGGGGTCGCGATCGCCCTTGGCCGGCCAGAACGAGAACGCGCGCTCCGCCTGGGCCACGATGGTCAGCGACGGGTTCACGCCCAGGTTGGCGCTGACCGCGGCCCCGTCAACGACATGTAAACCCTTGTGGCCGAACACGCGGTGATACTTATCGATGACCCCGGTCTGCGGGGAGCCGCCGATGACCGCTCCACCGAGAATGTGCGCGGTCATCGGGATATCGAACATCTCAAGCATGGTGCCTCCGGGCAGTCCGCCGACCTCCTCAGCCAGCAACCGCACGGCCTCGTTGCCCTCCGGGATCCAGGTCGGGTTGGGCGCGCCGTGCCCGAGCCGCGACCGCAGCCTTCCGCGCCGATATCCCACCGTGAGCGAGTTGTCGTGCGACTGCATCACGAGCGCGATGATGGTGCGCTGCGACCATCGGCGCACCGACAGCGCCCGCCAATAGGCGAACGGCCAAGTGAACATGGTCTTCACGAACCGCCCGAACCGGCCCGGCCCGCCCTCGGTCGCCGGGGCCTGAAGCAGGCCCATCGCGTTGGAGCCCCGCCCATACCGCACCGGCTCGATGTGCGTGCGCTCGTCTGGGTGGAACGAGCTCGTAATCGCCACGCCGTCGGTGAAGTCGACGCCTCTTGTGCGGGCCTGTCCGGGTAGGACAGTCGCGCCCAGGAGCGACTCGGAGTTGGTGCGCGTCAAGGCGCCGAGGCGATCGGACACGTGCGGCAGCGAGCCGTCGGCCTTCATGGCGTGAAGGATTCGTTGCGTGCCAAGCGCTCCGGCCGCGAACACCACCTGGTCGGTCTCGAACACCTTGCCTCGCTTGGCCTTGACGATGTAGCCGTCGCCGTGCGGATGGACCGATACGACTTCGGTTCGCTCGAACACCTTGGCGCCCTTGCGCTCCGCCAGATACAGGTAGTTCTTGACGAGCGTGTTCTTGGCATTGTGCCGGCAGCCGGTCATGCAGCCCCCGCAATGGGTGCAACCGCTGCGCGGCGGGCCCTCGCCACCGAAGTACGGGTCGGGCACCTGCTTGCCCGGCAGGCCCAGAAACACGCCCACGGGCGTCTTGTGGAACGTGTGCCCGACGCCCATGCGCTCGGCGACGCGCTTCATCGCCTCGTCGGCGGCCGTCATGCGGTCGTACGTGACGACGCCGAGCATGCGTTCGGCCGTGTCGTAGTGCGGGGCGAGTTCAATGCGCCAGTCGGCGATGTCGCGCCATTGCGGGTCTTCGTAGAACGCGGGCAGCGGGCGGTACAACGTGTTGGCGTAAACGAGCGACCCGCCGCCCACGCCCGCCCCCGACAGCACGAGCACGCCCGCGCCCTTCTCGTCGCCGCGCAGCAGCGTGATCCGCTGGATGCCATAGCACCCGAGTTTGGGTGCCCACAAGAACTTCCGCAGCCGCCAGCTCGTCTTCGGGAAGTCACGATCCTCGAAGCGCCGGCCCGCCTCCAGCACGGCGACCGAGTAGCCCTTCTCGCTCAGACGCAGCGCGGCCACACTCCCGCCGAACCCGGAGCCGATGACGACCACGTCATACCTCATGGGCGCATTATTACCGCCCGGTAACCAGGAGGCAATATTTACATGCGCGTATTGACGTGCTTCTGTATTGAAGACTCGCTAACCATAGGGAGGTATACATGCGACGACACGTCGCCGTACTCCTGTCCGCTCTCGCCATCGGCGCGGCATTTGTGCTCGGCGCCCCGGCGACCGGATCGTCCGGATTGGACACCGCAACCGACCCGGTGTCGCAGTACCGGATCACCGGGCCGAAGACGTTCGCCGACCGCAACGCGATCGCCCGGACCGGGGCCGCCGTGGACTACTTCGAGCACGGCAAGCTATATGTGCACGCGACACAGACGGAGGCACGCCAGATCCGCGCGCTCGGCTTCACCGTCGAGCAGCTGCCTCCGCCCGCCTCGGCCCAAGACGTGAGCATCCAGGACTTCCCCCCGTCCGACTCGGGCTACCACAACTTCGCCGAGATGGTCACCGAGATCAACAATGTGGCGGCCGCCTACCCCAGCCTGGTGCGCGTTTCCACCATCGGGCAGTCGTACCAGGGCCGGGCCATCTACGCCATCAAGATCTCCGACAACGTCGCCACGGACGAGAACGAGCCCGAGCTGCTGTTCAACGCCCACCTCCACGCGCGCGAGCACATCACCGTCGAGATGGCGCTGTATCTGCTCAACATGTTCACCGGGCAGTACGCGACCGACGCACGCGTGCGCAACGCCGTCGACACACGCGAGATCTGGATCCTGCCCAACCTGAACCCGGACGGCGGCGAGTACGACATCGCCACCGGCTCCTACCGGTCGTGGCGCAAGAACCGCCAGCCCAACTCGGGCACGACCGCCGTGGGCACCGACCTCAACCGCAACTTCGGGTACAACTGGGGCTGCTGCGGCGGCTCGTCAGGCAGCCCGTCGTCGGACACCTACCGCGGCACGTCGGCCTTCTCAGCCCCCGAGACGGCGGTCGTGCGCGACTTCGTGCTGTCGCGGCGCATCGGCGGTGTGCAGCAGATCAAGGCGAACATCGACTTCCACAATTATTCTGAACTGGTGCTGTGGCCATACGGGTACACGACAGCGAACACCGCCCCCGGACTCAGCGCCGACCAGGAGGCGACGTTCCGCACCATCGGCATCGAGATGGCCAACACCAACGGATACCGGCCTATGCAGGGCAGCGATCTGTACATCACGGACGGGGACATCACCGACTGGATGTGGGGCAACCAGCAGATCTGGACCTACACCTTCGAGATGTACCCGGCTTCGGGCGGCTTCTACGTGCCGGATGAGCGCCTCGCGGCCGAGACGTCGCGCAACAAGACGGCCGTGCTCATCCTTTCCGAGTACGCGGACTGCCCCTACCGCGCAATCGGCAAGCAGAACCAGTATTGCGGCCAACCCGGGGCACCGGTGGTCGCCAACCCCGGCAACCAGACCAGCACCGTGGGCACGTCCGTCACGCTGAACAACAGCGCGTCCGGCGGCACCCCGCCCTACACCTGGTCGGCGACCGGCCTGCCGCCCGGCCTGTCCATCAACTCCGGCACCGGCCAGGTGACGGGCACGCCCACGACGGCCGGCACCTACAACACGACCATCACGGCCAGCGGCGGATCGGCATCCTTCGTATGGACGGTTACCCAAGCGGGATGCAGCGGCACGAACCCCAACGACGTCACCATTCCCGACGTGTCCACTGTGGAGAGTCCGATCGTCATCTCGGGCTGCAACCGCAACGCCTCGGCCACGTCGACGGTCGAGGTGCACATCGTGCACAGCTACCGCGGTGATCTCGTCGTGTCACTCGTTGCCCCCGATGGCACGGTCTACACCCTGTTGAACCGCTCGGGCGGAAGCGCCGACAACGTGGACCAGACCTTCGCCGTCAACCTGTCCAGCGAGGCCGCGAACGGCACGTGGCGCCTGCGCGTCCAAGACGCCGCCTCGGCCGACACCGGATACATCAACAGCTGGACCCTGACCCTCTAATCACGACAGTCACATGCACCCCGACGGTGGGGCCGCACCATCCCTGCGGCCCCACCGTTTCCATGTGGTGTGTGCAAGCACACGTCTACCTGGGGCGACCGCCACCGGGCAGGCCCCACCTGTGATCCTAAGCTCGGAAAGCTGGCGAGCGGGGGGACAACATGACCGTCGGATTCGCGCACCGAGACGACTGACCCATCGCCCTTTCGGCCACCCGAACCCTGGAGAGTCATGTGACCACACAAGCTGCGGCGCCCCAGAAACTGGACGGCGCCGTTCTCAAGATTGCCGGAGTGGTGGTACTCGGCGCGATCATGTCGATCCTCGACGTCACGGTCGTCAGCGTCGCGTTACCCACATTTCAGTCTGAGTTCAACGCCACTTACGCCCAGGTCGCCTGGACCATGACGGGCTACACGCTCGCGCTGGCCACGGTGATCCCGCTCAGCGGCTGGGCCGCCGACCGGTTCGGCACCAAGCGGCTCTACATGCTGGCGCTGCTGCTGTTCACGCTCGGCTCGGCGCTGTGCGCCACCGCCGACTCGATCAACCAGCTCATCGCCTACCGGGTCCTGCAGGGCCTGGGCGGTGGCATGCTCATGCCGCTCGGCATGACGATCATGACCCGCGCGGCGGGCCCGCAGCGCATCGGCCGGCTGATGGCCGTGCTGGGCATCCCGATGCTGCTGGGCCCGATCGGTGGGCCGATCCTCGGCGGCTGGCTCATCGACGTGGCGAGCTGGCACTGGATCTTCCTGATCAACGTCCCGATCGGCGCGATCGCCCTCGTTTACGCGCAACTCGCGCTCCCGAAGGACAACCCCGAGCCGTCGGAGTCCTTCGACTTCCTTGGCATGCTGATGCTGTCGCCCGGCCTGGCCCTGTTCCTCTTCGGCGTCTCGTCGCTGCCCGAGACGGGCACGATCGCCGCCACCAAGGTCTGGGTCCCGATGCTGTTCGGCGGCGCGCTGGTGATCGCCTTCGTGCTGTACTCGTTCAAGCCGAAGCACCCACTGGTCGACCTGCGGCTGTTCCGCAACCGCAACCTGAGCGTCGCATCGATCTCGCTGTTCGTGTTCATCATCGCGTTCATGGGCGCCGGCCTGCTGTTCCCGAGCTACTTCCTGCAGGTGGGCGGCGAGTCCACGCTCAACGCCGGTCTGCTGATGGCCCCGCAGGGCATCGGCGCGATGCTGACCATGCCGATCGCGGGCATGCTGGCCGACAAGATCCCGGTCGGCCGGACCGTGCCGTTCGCGATGGCGCTCATCGCCGTCGGATTCTTCGCGTTCACCCAGGTCGACGCCGACACCTCGTACTGGCTGCTGTGCGGTTCGCTGTTCGTGATGGGTCTGGGCATGGGCGGCACGATGATGCCCATGATGACCTCGGCGCTGCGGACGCTGTCGCACCACGACACCGCCCGCGGTTCCACGCTGGTCAACATCCTCCAGCAGATCGGCGGCTCGATCGGCTCGGCGATCATGTCGGTCATCCTGACCACCCAGCTGAACAAGTCGGCCCCGATCCCGGGCCTGAACGACCCGGCCACCGGCGAGCCGATCACCGAGGCCGGCGCGGCGATCGCGGTCCAGCACGGCGCGCAGCTGCCCCTTGAGCCGTCGGTCATCCAGCGTGGCCTGGACTTCGTGGCGGATTCGTTCGCCACCACGTTCTGGGTCGGCTTCGCGCTGGTGCTGGCGACCTTTATCCCGATCGCGTTCCTGCCTCGCAAGAAGCCCGAGGCACCAGCCGTGGCGGACGAGCCAAACGCCGACAGCGTTGACCGTCCGGCCCCAGCGATGATCCACTGATGCCCGCTCGCCGGGACAGCAACCCTCGTCGCTGAACACGACCCGACCGTCGCCGACTGGACGATCTCCATCGGCGGCGGTCGGGCTCGTCTAGGGCCGGCCCACCTCGAACAGCCACGCGTCGAACAGGTCGTCCAGCTGCTCGCCCGACACCCGCTCGGAGAGCTCGATGAACTCCGTCGTCGTGGCAAGGCCGTCGCGCTGCTCGGCGGCCCACACCTGCAGGATCTTGAAGAAGTCCTCGTCGCCGATCTCCTTGCGCAGCGCGTGCAGGGTCATTCCCCCGCGCTGATAAACGCTGGCGGAGAACATGTTTTCCCGGCCCGGCTTGCCCGGCGGAACCTCCCAGATGCGATTGTTGCGATCCGCGTAACGCGAGTCGAACTCGGCCTGGATCTTCGGGCCGCCGCTGTGCTCGTTCCACATCCACTGGGCGTACGTGGCGAAGCCCTCATTGAGCCAGATGTGCTCCCACGTGTCGACCGACACGCTGTCACCGAACCACTGATGCGCGATCTCGTGCGCCACCACGGTCGTGTTGGTGCCCCGCGTCCAGAACACGTCCGAGTAGATGGGCCGGGTCTGTGTCTCCAGCGCGATGCGCACCCGGTCGTCGTCGACGACGATGCCGCCGTAGGCGTCGAACGGGTAGGCCCCGAACTTCGACGCGAGGAAATCGGCGATCTCGGCGGTGCGCGCGATGTCCTTGTCGATCTGCCCGGACGGGATGCTGTTGGCGATCGCCGTGAACACCGGCTTGCCGTTGTGCGTGCCCTCGACGATCCGGTAGTCGCCGATCGCTAGCGTCGACAGGTAGGACGCCATGGGCGAGTTGACCACCCAGTTCCAGGTGGTCCAGCCATCCTTGGTGGACTTGCCCTCCAGCAGGCCGTTGCTGACCCCGGCCGCGCCCTCGGGCACGGTCACCTCGATGCGGTAGGTGGCCTTGTCGCGCGGGTGGTCGTTGACCGGGAACCAGGTGGTCGCCGACTCGGGCTGGCCGATGACGAACGCCCCGTCGCGGGTGGACAGGAACCCCGTCGTGCCGAAGCCGGGGCTGCTGAACGGCGTGGGCACCCCCTGGTACGACACCTCGACCTGAAATTCCTTCTTCGCGTCGATCGCGGCCGGCGGCACAATGATCAGCTCGTCGCCGTCGCGCGTGTGCTGAGCGGCTGCGGAGCCGACGCGCACCTGCTCCACCTGCAGACCGTGGAAGTCCAGATGAAACCGGGTGAGTTGCTCGGTCGCGACCGCCGTGATGCTGGTGTGCCCGGTGAGCCGCTTGGTTGCCGGGTCATATTTGATTTTTATCGTGTACCGCGAGACGTCGTAACCCGAATTGCCGTACTTCGGGAAATAGGGGTCGCCGATCCCGGCCGGGTTGTCGACCGCGCTCGGCTGGATCTGCCGCTCGGTGAACAACGGTTTCGTTGGCGCGGGCGTGCACGAGACCGCCACGGCCGCCACGGCGACGACAACCCAACGAAGCACTCTGTCCATGCGGCCGAACGCTACCTCACCTATCGAGCATCAGCCCAACGTCACCTGTCGAGCATCAGCCCAACGCGCTGGAACTCCTTGAGATCACGATATCCGCATTTGGCCATCGCGCGCTTGAGTCCGCCAAACAGATTCAGACTTCCTGAGGCGTCATCGGACGGTCCAAACAGCAGCGTCTCCAGCGACACCGACTCGGCGTCCTCAATGGAGCCCACGTGCCCGCGCGGCAGCTTCGGGTGGCTCGCCGACGGGTGCCACCACAGCCCGCCCGCGGGGCTGCCCTTGGCGATCGTCAGCGGCATGCCCAGCATCACCGCGTCGGCGCCGCACGCGAGGGCCCTGGCGATGTCGCCCGACGTGTGCACGTCGCCGTCGGCGATCAGGTGCACGTATCGCCCGCCCGTCTCGTCGAGATAGTCCCGCCGCGCGGCGGCCGCGTCGGCGATCGCGGTCGCCATGGGCACCCGGATCCCGAGCACGGAATCCGTGCTCGATAGGAAATCGGCGCCAATCCCTACGATCACGCCGGCGGCGCCGGTCCGCATCAGATGCAGAGCCGTCTGGTAGTTGGTGCAGCCGCCCACGATCACCGGCAGGTCGAGGTCGGCGATGAACTCCTTGAGGTTGAGCGGCTCCTCCACAGTGGACACGTGCTCGGCGGAGACCAGCGTGCCCTGGATGACGAGGATGTCGATGCCCGCGTCGAGGATCACCTGGGCGAGTTTGAGCGTGTGCTGCGGCGAAACCCGCACGGCGACGGTCTGCCCGCCGGCGCGCATCTCCCGCACCCGCTCGGCGATCAGCTCGGGCTTGATCGGCTCGGAGTAGATCTCCTGCAGCGCGGTGGTCGGGTGCTCGCTGTCCTTGAGCGACACGAGCAGCTTGGCCGGGTCTTCATAGCGCGTCCACACGCCCTCGACGTTGAGCACGCCCAGCCCGCCCGCCTGGCCCAGCGCGATCGCCGACGCGGGACTCATGGTCGCGTCGGACGGGTGGGCCACACACGGGATGGCGAACTTGTAAGCATCCAGCTGCCAGGCCGTGGACACGTCGTCGACGTCGCGCGTGCGGCGGGTCGGGACGATCGCGATGTCGTCGAGGTGATATCCGCGTTGGGCCGACTTGCCCTGCCCGATCTCCACCATGTCGCGCATAAAGACCTCGTTTACCTCGACGAATAATTGGGTGCTTCGACCGTCATCTGTATGTCGTGCGGGTGGCTCTCCTTGAGCCCCGCCGCCGTGATGCGCACCAGTTTGCCTCTGCTCTGAAGCTGCGCGATGCTCTCGGCGCCACTGTAGAACATGCCCTGGCGCAGCCCGCCGACGAGTTGGTAAACGACATTGGCCAGCTGACCGCGATAGGGCACCTGACCCTCGATGCCCTCCGGGATCAGCTTCTCGGTCTGGGTCACGTCGCCCTGGAAGTAGCGATCCTTGGAGTAGCTCTGCGCGGAGGAACCGCGGGAGGTCATCGCGCCCAGCGAGCCCATCCCCCGGTATGACTTGAACTGCTTGCCGTTGGCGAAGATCAGATCACCGGGGGACTCGTCGCACCCGGCCAGCAGCCCGCCCAGCATCACGGTGTCGGCGCCGGCCACGATGGCCTTGGCGATGTCGCCCGAGTGCTGGATGCCGCCGTCGGCGATCACCGGCACGCCGGCCGGCTGGCACGCCCGGGTCGCCTCCATGATCGCGGTGATCTGCGGCATGCCCACCCCCGCGACCACCCGCGTGGTGCAGATGGCACCCGGCCCGACGCCCACCTTGACCGCGTCGGCGCCCGCGTCGACCAGGGCCTTGGCCCCCTCATAGGTCACCACGTTGCCGCCGACCACCTCGACGGTGAACTCCCGCTTGAGCCGCGCGACCAGCTCGATGACCGCCGAGCTGTGCCCGTGCGCGACGTCGACCATAATGACGTCGCAGCCCGCCTCGGCCAGCGCGCCCGCGCGCTTGTAGCCGTCTTCGCCCACGCCCACGGCGGCCGCCACGAGCAGCCGGCCCTTCTCATCCTTGGCGGCGAGCGGGAACTTTTCGCTCTTCGCGAAATCCTTGACGGTGATCAGGCCCTTGAGCACGCCCACACCGTCCACAATGGGCAGCTTCTCCACCTTGTGCCGGCGCAGCAGATCGAGCGCCTCCTCTTTGGACACGCCCACCGGCGCGGTCACCAGCGGCATGCCGGTCATCACGTCGCGCACCTTCACCGACATGTCGGTGACCCAGCGCATGTCGCGGTTGGTCACGATGCCAACGAGCGTGCCGTCGGGGCCGACCACCGGCACGCCGGAGATGCGGTAACGCGCGCAGAGCGCGTCGACGTCGCGCAGCGTGTCATCGGGCGAGCAGGTCACCGGGTTGGTGATCATGCCGGACTCGGAGCGCTTGACCAGATCGACCTGCGCGGCCTGCTCCTCGATGGGAAGGTTTCGATGGAGGGTGCCGATGCCGCCCTGCCGCGCCAGCGCGATCGCCATGCGGGCCTCGGTCACGGTGTCCATCGCGCTCGAAACGACCGGGATGTTGAGCCCGAGATTGCGGGTCAGGCGGGTGGCCGTGGTGACCTGACCGGGGACGAGATCCGCCGCGGCCGGGACCAGGAGCACGTCATCGAAGGTTAAGCCGAGCGGGATGCTGTCCATCTTCTGAATCCTACCCAGGTGCCGGATCAGAAGGCCCGGATGGGTACTAACGTGAAGGGGTGCACGACGAGCCGATAGACCCGTTCAAGGGGGATCCTGCGGACCCTACCGCCGACCTCGACGATCTGGACGGGGATGCCTACGGTGAGCTCTCCACGCAGGAGCGCGCCGACCTGCTCGCCGACCTTTCCGAGCTCGAGGTCTACCAGGTCCTGCTCGGGCCCAAGGGCGTCCGCGGCCTGGTTGTCGACTGTGAGGACTGCCGCGAGCCGCACTACTTCGATTGGGACCTGCTGCGGGGCAACCTCAAGCACCTGCTGGACTCCGGGCGGCCCCGGGTGCACGAACCGGCGTACGACCCAGACCCAGACCACTACGTGACCTGGGAGTACGCGAGGGGTTATGCCGACGCCATCGACGACATGGTCGAAGACGACTGACGGTAGCGCTCCCATGGGGTGATCCGCCCTGGGGATTCGGCGCCTGCGGGCGTCCTCGGCGACCCTGCCACCAGGTGGCGGCCTGGTGCAGAGCCGTTGCGCTTGCTCAGAGCACCCATTCGCCGCGGCGGTGCGCGTTTGGCCTGGCTCGCACCGACCAGGCCGCGGCGATCAACTCACCAAGCCGGCACGGAACCCGGCGGCAACGGCGTGGGCCCGATCGCGTGCGCCCAGCTTGCGGAAGAGCCGCCGCGCATGGGTCTTGACCGTGTCCTCGGACACGAACAATTCCCGCCCGATCTCGGCGTTGCTGCGCCCGTCCGCCATACCGCGCAGGACTTGTAACTCACGCTCGGTCAGCGCGACCGAACGGGTGGGCCGGCCCACCAGGCTGACCCTGGTCGGCATCAGCGCGGGCACATCGACGCGCTGGGCCGGAACCACAGCGCTTTGATGCACCGCCAACTGTGTCGACTGCCGCGACGGCGCCTTGTTGGCCGCGACGGTGGTGGCCACGCTGGGAGCCGGAGCGGGTGACCTCGCGACCAACAGAAGCGCCTTGGCTGCGGCGCTCGCCGGGTCGGGGTCGGAGCCGCCGATCAGTCCGCGCGCGCCGGCCCGGATGGCGGCCTGCGCGACGGCAGGCTCCTCCGGCCCGAAGAGCACGAGCTGGGTCTGCGGCGACGCGGCAAGCACCCGGCGGGTGAAGCCGACAGTGTCGGGTTTGGTCAACGCCGTGTCGGCGAAGACGATATTGGCCGCGAACGCGCTCAGCTGAGTGATGGCCTCAGCGGCGCTCGTGGCGGTGCGGACTCCTGCGCCCACACCCAGTCGTTCGGCACACGCCGCTATGGTCGCGGCGCTTTGTGCGGTCCGAACGCAAACGAGGACGGTCTGCACGGGTGATCCCCCTCTCTCCTGCGAAGAAGACCACGAGATAGCCAGATCATTACGCACTTTCGGGGAATGTGTACGAAAACTTGGGCTAGTACTACCTGATCATCCACTCGGTGACGACAACTGGACGTACGCGGAGTAACGTGCGTACGTTGCGCAAAACAAGCCTCCCATCCCCCAAGGAGGTCAGGTGGCTCACTTTCATAGACTTCCCGGTCCGATTGCCGACATTTGGGCCTGGCAGCATCGGGGTGCCTGCAGAGATCGCGACAGCGGTCAGTTCTTCCACCCCGATGGCGAGCGCGGGGCCTCCCGCGGCCGCCGGGAAAGAGAAGCCAAGAAGGTCTGCCAACACTGCCCGGTGCGCGCGCAGTGCGCGGCGTATGCGCTCGCGACGCGCGAACCCTATGGCGTGTGGGGCGGGTTCACCGAGCACGAGCGGCTGCGGCTGCTGCGCGAGGGCTGGAGCGTCTCGTCCAGCGGAGAGATCGACATCCGCCGACTGGAAGCCCGGCTCACCACGGTCACCGCGCAGTGATCACTGCACCGTCACGCTGATCGTGTGCCAGCCCTCGGCCCCGTCCGGGACCACATCGCGCGGGACGCCGGACTGCACCTGTCCGGTGACGTCGGCCGCCCGCACGGCGAGCGTGTGCCGGCCCGGTGCCGCCTGCGCCCAGCGGAACGTCCACTGCCGCCACGTGTCCGGCGAGACGGTGCCGGCGAGCTCGGCGGGCTGCCACGGCCCGTCGTCGACGCGCACCTCGACCACGCTGATCCCGCGGTGCTGCGCCCAGGCCACTCCGGCGACAACGACGTCGCCGGCGCTCACCTTCGCGTTGTTGCGCGGGACGTCGATGCGTGACTGCGTCTTGATCGGCGCCTGCTCCGCCCAGCCGCGCCTGATCCAGTAAGCGTCGAAGTCGGCGAAGGAGGTCAGCTCCAGCTCGGTGATCCATTTGCAGGCGCTCACATAGCCGTACAGGCCGGGCACGACCATCCGCACCGGGAAGCCGTGGTCGATGGGCAGCGGCTCGCCGTTCATGCCCACGGCCAGCAGCGCATCACGCCCGTCGGTGAGCACGGAGGTCGGTGTGCCGCACGTCCAGCCGTCCACCGAGCGGCTGACCACCTGGTCGGCACCCGGCTCGGGGCGGGCCTCCCGGAGCAGCTCGCCGACCGGCACGCCCAGCCAGCGGGCGTTGCCGATGAGATCGCCACCCACCTCATTGGACACGCACGCGAGCGTGACCCAGCGCTCGACCATGGGCCGCTTCAGCAGATCGTCGAACGTCAGCGTGATCGGGTTGGCGACGCGCCCGTGAATGCGAAGCCGCCACCTTTCCGGGTCGACCTGAGGGATCACCAGGGCCGTGTCGATGCGATAGAACGTGTCGTTGGACGTTGCGTAGGTCGCGAGCCCCTCCACGGACGGGTTGGCGTTGGCCGGCACGGGCGGCGCCGCGCTCGCCGGGCTCGGCAGCTTCACCTCCGCACGGGCCGTCTCCACGCCGCGCCGGCT
>NZ_QJUG01000139.1 GCF_003426775.1 Allorhizocola rhizosphaerae
GGCGTGGGGTCGCGGGCGGAGCCGGCGCGCCTGATGGCCACCCTTACGTCCTGATGGGAGCGTTGCGGGCGGCCGCCGGAGTCGCATGACTCCGGCGGCCGGCGGTGTTGCGGTCAGCCGGGTTGGGTGAGCTGCCGGGTCCGTTTGCGGGTGAGCAACGGGATGAGGTTCAGCAGCAGCCCCGCCACTGCGACGCCGGTGACCAGGTTGATTCCGGGGTGGTACCGGCTGAAGTCGGTATGGGCGGCCGGTCCGGACACCGTGATCAATGCGGTGACCACGGCGAGGACGAGCGCCGCGCCGACCTGGCCGGAGGTCTGTACCAGGCCGGCGGCGAGCCCTTGTTCGGAGTCGTCGACGCCCTCGGTTGCCTGGGCCATGATCGAGCTGAAGCCGAACGCGAATCCCCCGCCGAGCAGCAGCATGGTGGGCAGAACGGTGACCACGTAGTGCGGTGCGGTCCCGGCGGTCAGCAGGAACCATACGTAACCGAGTGCGAGCGAGGCCATGGCGGTGTTGATGAGTCGCTGTGTCCCGTACCGGTTGATGAGCCGGCCGACGACCGGTGAGCTGAACGCGACCAGAAGCCCGGCGGGCAGCAGGCCGAGCGCCACGCGCAGGGGCGGCCATCCCTGGGATTCCTGCAGGTACAGCGTCATCATGAATTGGAAGCTGAGGTACGAGCCGAAAAGCGCGATCACGCTCAGGTTGGCCCGGACGATCGAGCCCACCCGCAGGATGCCGAGCCGGATGAGCGGGTGCGCGATGCGGTTCTCGATGATGACGAAGGCAATCAGCAGCGCGGCGGCGGCCGCGACCGACCCGACGGTGACCGGGTGGAGCCAGCCGCGGTCCGGCGCGGACACCACGGTGTACACCGCCAGCAGCATTCCGCCGGTCAGGGTGATGGCGCCGAGCACATCGTGTCCGCCCTCACTGGCGCGCCGGTCGCGGGGGATCAGCGCGGCTCCGGCCACGAGGGCTGCCAGTGCCAGTGGCACGGGGATGAGGAACGTCCACCGCCAGCCGAGGCTGGTGAGCAGGCCACCGAGGATGAGGCCGGAGGAGTAGCCGCTGGCGCCGAACACGGTGAAGATCGACAGTGCCCGGTTGCGGGCTGGGCCTTGGTGGAACGTGGTGGTCAGGATGGACATCGCGGTGGGCGCGGTGAAGGCGGCCGCCAGGCCCTTGACGAAGCGGGTGACGATGAGCAGGGTCCCGTTGTCGACCAGGCCGCCGATGAGGGAGGCCACCGCGAAGACGGCGAGTGCGACCAGGAAGATCCGTCGCCGGCCGAGCAGGTCGGCGGTGCGGCCACCGAGCAGCAGCAGCCCGCCGTAGCCCAGGACGTAGCCGTTGATGATCCACTGTAGCGATGTGGTCGACATGCTCAGGTCGGCGCCGATGGACGGCAGCGCTACGCCAACCATGGAGACGTCGAGGCCGTCGAGGAACAGCACGGTGCACAGCACCGCCAACACTCCCCAGAGCCGGGGCGTCCAGCGTTGTTCGGCGGGCGGGGTCGACGAGATGGTGGTGGTCGTGGCGGTTGTCGTCGCGGTAGAGGCTTCGGTGAGAGACACGCGGGAAGGCTATATGCATGTGCATTAGATGTCCACGCACTAGTTACTCACGCAAGTAATGCGCGTGCATTTACTGGCCGCGCCCGGTAGGATGCGCGACATGACGTCCCAGGCCGCCCTCATCGACCGCTGGCGCACCCTTTTGACCTCCTACAACGAGGTCGCCGGCCAGCTTGAGCGGGCCCTGCAGGACGGGCACGGCCTTTCTCTGAGCGAGTTCGAGACCTTGGATCGGCTCATCGACGCCGACTGTGAGAAGCGCCGCATGCAAGATCTCGCCGCTGATATGTACCTGAGCCAGAGCGCACTGTCCCGTGCGGTCGCCCGCCTGGAAAAGAGCGGCCTCGTTCACCGCGCTCTATGCGAGGCGGACCGGCGCGGCGTATTCGTGCGCGCCACGGAAGCCGGCATCCGCCGCCATGCCGAGGCGCGCCAGACTCATCGCGCGGTCCTCGCCCAATACCTGCCTGCCACGGACCAGGTCAGAAAAAGGTGAGCAGAGTGGCGATCAGCACGATGCCGAGATATCCCGGCCGGCAGAGCAGTTTGGGCAGCAGATTGCCGCCATCGACCGGGACAGCTGCCGATCCGGCGTGTCGTGATAGGACCACACCGGGCACCATCGTTGCCGATTGACGAACTCTCCAGCGCCACGGCCTGGACGAGGCCTCCGGCCAAGGCGTTATCTCTGGGCGGCGCGAAGCCGACGTTCCTTTCGGGCCCTGCGCTGCGAGGCCGTGCCGCGCTCCAGCCACCACTCGGCGATCACCAGGTTGATCATCATGCCGACCCAGACGCCGATGCTGCCGAACATCTGCGCGCGCGGGTCGGTCGGACCGGTGAGCTCGGCCATCTGCTCGCCGTACATGATGAAACCGACGACCACGCCGGTCACTCGCGTCGTGATGATCGCGAACGTCAGCCAGAAGCTGCGCACCATCCAGCGCCGGTGCTCGACGTATCGACGCTGGCGCGCCATGCGGAACCCCGCGATCGTCGTCGCGAGCCACAGGATGCCGAGGGTGACGTTGGCGGCCCGGACGACCGGTCCGAACGGGCTCACCGCGCCGACGACGATGGCGAGCACGCCACCCGGGAGCACCCCGGCGAGAACGTAGATCCGGCCCATGACGCGGTGCGCTTTCGGGTGGCGGGCGCGAAACGTGGGCCAGATCTGAAAGCACGCCGTGACCATGGCGACCGTGCCGCATAGGACATGCCCCACCAGCAGCCAGTAGTGCGCGGCGAAGCCCTCGGGCGCGGGCACGTTCGTCTGCGCGGGGTCAAACGTGAGATAGCGGGGCACGGACAACGCGAGGAAGGCCGTCGCCAGGAGCATCAGCGGGCCTATCCACGGCCGGCGCCAGAAGCGTGGGCGGGGCTCGGCCGGGGGTGACGTAGTGGACGCTGCCCTGTCGATGGTGCTGGTCATGAGGGGTTCCGTTCGCTCGGCAACTCTGTATGACATACATCCGCTAGCGTATCTGATACAGAGTTTTAGGATGAGGTCCCGGCGCGACGATTGGAGAACGATGCCCCGCGACACCGGTGGCATGGCACGTACCGTCGAGCTCCTGTGGGGAGTGAGCACGCCGCGTGGCACCCGCGGACCGCGCCAGGGCCTGTCCGTCGCGGCCGTCACCCGGGCCGCGCTCGCGATCGCCGACGCGGAGGGCCTCGGGGCGGTCTCCATGCAACGCGTCGCCAAGGAGCTCGGTTACACGACGATGTCGCTGTACAACTACGTGCCGAGCAAGGACCAGCTGATCGAGCTCATGATCGACGCCGCCACCCCGCCACCGCCGATCCCCGAGGACGGCGAAAGCTGGCGCGATGAGGTCGAACGCTGGGTGCGCGCCACGTGGGGCCTCTATCACGCGCACCGGTGGGTCCTGAAGGTGCCGACGGTGAACCCACCGCTCGGACCGAATCAGATGGCGTGGTTCGAGGCCCTGCTGCACGCGCTCCACCGCGGCGGCCTCGAAGGCGCCGAGCTGATGGCGATCGCCCAGCACATCCTCACGTCGACCAGGGGCCAGGCCGCCATCTCGATCGACCTGGCCACCGGCGAGGACGGCACAGCCGCCGAGGCCAACGAGGCGCTGCGGCGGCTGGCCACCCCGGATCGTTTCCCGACGCTGCACGGGCTCATCCCGGCGGCGGGAGCCGGCGGCTTCCACCCGGGTGCGGAGATATACGAGGGGCTTGCGCTTGGGGTGCGGCTGCTGCTCGACGGGATGGAGGGGTACGTGCGGCGGGGAGCGGGTTAGCGCCTGCGCGGTAATTACTTCCGCTTGCAAGTCGTAGTTCCTCAGGGGTGCAATCATGCCGCCCGGTGGGTGATGCGCAGGTCGGTGATGCGTAGGCCGGCGGAGCGGGCGATCGCGGTCAGGCCAATCTGCGGCGACTCTGTCGCTGTGATCGACAAGCCGCTATCGTTCGCGGCATGAAGGTCGCCGTAGTTCGCGAGACCCGGCCGCAGGAAAAGCGGGTGGCTGTCACGCCCGACGCCGTCGGAAAGTTGATCAAGTCCGGTTTGGTCGTCCGCATCGAAGCGGGCGCGGGCGCTGCGGCGGGCTTCGGCGATGAGTCCTACCGCGACGCCGGGGCCGAGGTATCGGCGACGGCGCTCGATGGCGCGCATGTGCTGCTCGGGGTGCAGCCCCCGTCGCCCGAACAGGTTGCTCGTCTGGATCCGGCGGCGCTGGTGATCAGTTTTCTGCCGATTGCGCAGGAGCGGAAACTGCTTGAAGTGGTACGGGACAGCGGCCGCAGTGCGCTGGCGATGGAGCTGATCCCGCGGATCACCCGGGCGCAGAGCATGGATGCGCTGTCGTCTCAGGCGCTGGTCGCCGGGTACCGCTGCGCGTTGATCGCCGCCGAGCGGCTGCGGCGTTTCTTCCCCATGTCCATGACCGCCGCCGGTACGATCCCGCCGGCCAAGGTGCTGGTGCTCGGCGCAGGTGTGGCCGGTCTGCAGGCCATCGCCACGGCGCGGCGGCTGGGTGCGGTGGTGAGGGCCTATGACGTGCGCGCTGCCGCGGCCGAGGAGGTTCGCAGCGTCGGCGCCGAATTCATCGACTTGCAACTGCCCGCATTGGACGGTGCGGCCGGGTATGCCCGCGAGATGACCGAGGACCGCGCCGGGCTGCAGCGCGAATTGCTTGCCCCGCACGTGGCCGACGCGGACGCGCTGATCACTACGGCGGCGGTGCCGGGGCGCTCGGCGCCGCTTCTGGTGACCAAGCAGATGGTGGCGGCGATGCGGCCCGGTTCGGTGGTGGTGGATCTGGCTGCCGAGCAGGGCGGCAACGTCGAGGGTGCGATGCCCGGCGCGGAGGTGTCCATCGGCGGGGCCGTCGTGGTGGGCGGACGCAACGTGCCGAGCCAGATGGCAGGGCAGGCCAGCCGGCTCTACGCGGCCAACGTCAGCGCGCTGCTGCTGTTGATGACCGTAGAGGGTGATGTGGTACCGGACATGAGCGATGAGATCGTGTCTGGCTGCTGTGTCGTGCACAAGGGTGAAGTCCGGTTCGCGCCGGCGCGGGAACTGCTCGAAAGGGAGACGTGAGGATGGACACCGTTGCATTGCTGACGGTTTTGGTGCTGGCCGGATTCACCGGGTACGAGGTGATTGCCAAGGTGTCCAGCACCCTGCACACGCCGCTGATGTCCGGCTCCAACGCGATCAGCGGGATCATCCTGGTGGGCACGGTGGTGGTCGCCGCACGCGCGGACTCCGCGCTGAGTGTGACCCTGTCACTGATCGCGGTCGTGCTTGCCACGATCAACCTCGTGGGCGGGTTTGTGGTCACCGACCGGATGCTGCAAATGTTCAAGGCCCGCAAGGCTCCGGCCGCCGATCGAGAGGCCGCGAAATGAGCCCGGCGCTGGCGGGACTGGCCTACCTGATCGCCGCGGTCTGTTTCATCGTCGCGCTCAAGGCGCTGTCCTCACCGAAGCGTGCCCGCCTGGGCAACGCCGTCGGCGCTGTCGGTGCGTTGATCGCCGTGGCCGTCGTGTTCGCGGTGGAGCGCCCGGACAATCTGTGGCTCATCCTCGCCGCGCTCGGGGTCGGCGCGGCGATCGGAGTGTTCGCCGCGCAGAAGGTGGCGATGACCGCCATGCCGCAAATGGTCGCCATCTTCAACGGACTCGGCGGCGCCGCGGGCGCAATCGTGGCACTGCTGGAACTGGGCGGCGCCACACAGGCGACTCCGATCGGGCAACTGGCGGTGGCCGGCTTCACCATCCTGGTGGGGGCGGTGGCCTTCTCCGGCTCGATGATCGCCTACGCGAGGCTGCAGGAGCTGCTGACCGGACGTCCGCTCATCTTCCCCGGGATGCGCTGGCTGTTCAGCGGACTGCTGGCGGCCGCGCTGGTGACCGGAGCATGGATCCCTTTCGGCGCCCCGTTTTGGGTGGCGTTGGCGTTGACCGCAGCCAGTGTCGTGATTGGAGTGTTGTTCGTGCTGCCGGTAGGCGGCGCCGATGTGCCGATCGTGATCGCTCTGCTCAACGCGTTCAGCGGTATCACCGTGGCGGCCGGTGGTTATGTGCTGGGCAACAGCCTGCTGATTGTGGCGGGCACGCTGGTGGGGGCGTCCGGGATACTGCTGACGCAGTTGATGGCCAAGGCGATGGGGCGGCCGCTGCTCAACATCCTGTTTGGAGCGTTCGCCGGTGGGTCCACCCTGGGCGCGACGACCGTCTCGGCCCGGCCGGTGCGCTCCGCAGCGCCCGAAGACATCGCCATCCAGCTCGGGTTCGCGCGGCGGGTGATCATCGCACCCGGCTACGGTCTGGCGGTCGCGCAGGCCCAGCACGCCCTGCGCGATCTGGCCGACGAGCTACAGAAACGGGGCGTCGAGGTGCTCTACGCGATCCATCCGGTCGCCGGGCGCATGCCGGGGCACATGAACGTGCTGCTCGCCGAGGCCGACATTCCCTACCGTGCGCTCAAAGAAATGGATGAGATCAATCCTGAGTTCCGCACCACCGATGTCGCCCTGGTAGTGGGCGCCAACGACGTGGTCAACCCAGCGGCGCGCACCGAATCCGGATCCCCGATTTACGGCATGCCGATCCTTGCCGCCGATGAGGCCCAGGCGGTGGTGTTCCTGAAACGGTCGATGCGGCCGGGGTTCGCCGGTATCGAAAACGAGCTGCTGCATGACCCGAAGACCACACTGCTGTTCGGCGACGCCAAGGACTCGCTGCGCAAGCTCGCCGCCGCCGTGAAAGCCCTTTAGCGACAGCGCCCGTTGCGGGCGCTGTCGCCGCGAATTGGCGCTGTGGCTCAGCGCAGTAGCAGCGCGACACCGGCGGCCAGTGCCAGACCGACGATCACGGCGGCGATGGCGATACGGCGGCCGGGCGTGCCTCCACGGTGGCGCATGGCCAGCGCGAGCGGGCCGATCGGCAGTCCCTTGCGAGTACTCATGTTGGCTCCCTCTGTAGTGTCGGATGGTTCTTGCAGCTCGCGTTTGCGGGCGAGCAGGGCGGCACGATAGGCGCGCGCGCGAATCAGCATGGTGGCGGCGATGGCGACCAGTGTCAGGCCGAGGCCTGCTGCTGCCAGCACGCCCGCGGCGCTGGACCGAGCGAGCGCAATCGCGACGGCACCGATCGTGGTCAGAACGCTGAAGCCAACCGCGAGTGCGGCCGCGACCAGTCGATCGATGGCGAACAGCGGCCGGCGGGCAAGCGCCCACGCGGCGAAACCGGCCCACATCATGCCGACCACGATGAGGGCGGCGAAGGCAATCCGGGTGCGGGCGGGCAACGGCGCCGGTTCGGTGGCCCACAGCATGCCGATCATCCCCGCACCAAGCAGGCCGCCCAGGCCGGCCGCGGCATAGCCGACCCGGCGCGGCAGGGAAAGCCCACGCAGGATGTGGTCCGGTGGGTATCCAGGTTGTTCAATCATGATGAGTACCCCTTATCGGCCATGTGGTCGCGCAGCATGCGCCGCGCGCGGGACAACCGGGACTTGACCGTCCCCACGGGAACTCCAAGAATCTGGGCACACTCCTCCAAAGCCAGGTCCTGGAGGTGAAACAGGATCAACACTTCGCGTTCGCGTCCGGGTAGGCCGGACAGGGCCTCGGCCACCTGCGCCCGGTCGAGCACGGCCGCGACGTGGTCGTCGACCGGCCGATCCGACTCCAGCAGGTCCTCGGGGCGGTAGTTCTGTTTCACCCGGTCCATGACCGACCGGCGCGCGATGGTGAACAGCCACGGTGCGAACCGCTCGGGCTGGCGCAGACCCGGCAACGCCTTCAGCGCGCTGGCCCACACCTCCTGACTGACGTCGTCGGCCACGCCGGGGGCGTCGAGCATGCGCCGCACGTAGCGCCAGACCGGCTCATGCCAATACCCGACCAGCTCGGCCAGCGACCGCCGGTCACCGAGCTGCGCCTGGATCACCAGCAGCGCGTCCCGCCCGATTCTTTCCACACCTGGATAGTCCCTGACGCGGCCGTGAAGGTTCACGCCAATCGCGTCGTGCGATGTGACGGCGGCAATAGCCGACTACCACCGCCACCGCTACGCGCACGACCGCAGCGAGGTCCGGCAGCCTCGCACCACACCAGACGGCGCCTTCGCCCAGTTTCGTCGCGCTCACAGCGACCGGCCGCCCAGCACCTAAGGCCGATTTTTCAGGGTCCGGCCGGGTCCTGTCCCTGATGTGGCCGGCCCGGCAACCACCGCATCCTTGAGCAATGAATAGCATTCACGACAACCTGTACCAGCAGGGGCTGGTCCGCCCCCGTGAGGGAAGGGTGCTGGCGGGCGTGGTCGCAGGACTGGGACGCCGCTTCGGCATCGACCCCTGGCCGGCCCGGCTGCTTTTCGTTCTAGTGCTTCTGCTCATCCCGGGCAGCCAGATCCTGATCTATCCGATCCTGTGGATCCTCATGCCCAATGAGCGGACCTCCGCCGTACCGGTCGCACCACCGCCACCGCCATCGCCCGAGCCGGCTTAGCGTTTGCGAGCAGGAGCGCCTTCAACTGGTCGGAGGTCATGCGTCACGCGTTTGACGTCGCAGATGTAGGGCGCTCCCGGCACCTTCGGCGTCTCAGTCGGAGAAGAAGGCGTGCAGGGCGTCGCCGAGAACCTCGGGATCGCCCACGTGCGCCTGGCCTTTGAGCGTCAGGCGTTGCGCACGCGGCAGGATGGTCATCAACTCGTCCGCTGCGCGGGCGTAGAAGTCGGCGGGCAGGCCGGGGGTGTGCGGGTCGACGCCCGGCTCGCCCGTGGCCACGAGCACGGGCTGGGCGATGCGGCTGAACCGGTGGGCCGGAGGCGGCCCGTCGCCGAGGCAGGCCGCTTCGTAGGCCAACGTGTGCGCGATCGCCCGCAGGCTGGGCCAGAAGGGCGCGTTGCGCGCCTCGGCAATGTCCTCATCGGACGCACCGGCCAGGCGCATGAACAGCGCCACGGCGTCATCGCGACGCCCGTCGGCGAGCACGGCATTGAGCCCGGAAACGTAGGCGCGCCAGGCCTCAACCGCCTGCGCCTCCACGTTGTAGGGCACCTCGTAGACCGCGACGCGCCCCACGGGCAGGCCTGCCGCGGCGGCCTCCAACGCGAGCGCACCGCCCGACGAGGCGCCGAACAGGTGCGCCGATCCTCCCGCCTGTTCGATGAGCGCGGCCAGGTCTTCGATTTCGCGGGCGACCGCGTATGGCTGCGTGTCGCCGCTATCGCCCCGCCCGCGCCGGGCGAAGTTGTGCACGGTGAACCACTCGGCCAGTACCGCGGCCAGCGGCACGTTTTCGGCCCCGTCGTCCAGGCCGCCGCCGACCAGCACGACCGCCGGACCCTTCCCTTGCACCTGGTATGCGATCGGCGTGCCGTCACGCGAAAGCACTCGACTCTCCATGGTGCTAAAGTAGCACCGGCCAGTGCTACAGTGGAAGCATGCGCGGTGAGCGGACTTACGACGACCCGTGCGCCATCGCCCGCGGGCTCGACGCCGTGGGCGAGCGCTGGGCCCTGCTGGTCGTGCGCGAGCTGCTACTCGGGCCCAAACGCTTCAGCGACCTGCGGCGCGGGCTGCACGACGTGAGCCAAAACGTTCTGGCGCAACGCCTTCGCGAGCTGGAGCGCGACGGCATCGTGCGCCGCCGCACGTTGGCGAGCACCGGCGTTTACGAGCTGACCAAGCGCGGCCGCGAGTTGGAGCCGGTGCTGTTCGCCATTGCCGGGTGGGCCAACGCGATCTCGGTGCCGGAGAGCATCACGGCCGGCTTGAGCCCCGACGCGCTCGCGTTCCAGCTGCGCCTGACGTTCGACCCGAAGGCCGCGGGCGATGTGCGTGCCGTCTATGAGCTGCGGCTCGACGACGATCGGTTCACCATGCGGATCACCGATCGGCGCATCGACATCTCCCGTGCGCCCGCCACCGAGCCCGACGCGGTCATCGAGACAAGCGTCGCCCGGCTCACCGGGCTCCTCTCGCGCGAGCAACCGTGGGACGACTCCATCGTGGTCGAGGGCGACAAGCGGGCCGCGCGCCGGCTCACCCGCCTGTTCACCCACACATCGCCTTCATGACCAGGCTACGATCATGCCGTGGCTTTCCGGATTTCGCTGGACATCGAGCGCCCACCCGAGGCGGTGTTCGCCTATATCGCCGACGCCCGTCACATGCCGCAGTGGTACGAGGCGGTGCAAAGCGTGACCGCCACGAGCCCGACGCGATTTCGGATGCTGCGATCGTTGCCCGGCGGCCAGGCGGAAAACGAAGTCGAGGTGACCGGTTACCGCACCGACGAGGAAATCACGTTCGCGTCCATCAGCGGCCCGACACCGTTCGAATACCGTTACCGCCTGGAGCGGATCCCCGCCGGGACCAGGCTGACCCTCGACGGTGAAATCAGTGCCGAAGGGCTGAGGGGACCGGCCGCCCACCTTGGCGGGCTGGCCGGCCAACTGTTCAAGCAGGGAATGAAGAAAAACCTCAAGGCGCTCAAGCAGGTTCTGGAATCTGCGCAACGCCGGGAGGCGGAAAGAGGTCTTTGACCTCCATGACTTCGTGAAGATCGGCCGGTCCAGGAGCGGGTTCACCGGGTCCACCACGTTGAGCGACCACCCTTGCCGGGGCGCAGGACCAACCGGGCCGGTTGCCGGTCCGGCCACGCCGCGCCGGAGTTGTTCCAGGCACGACTTGCGGACCGTCGAGACCTGGCAGCCGGGCAAACGCCGCCCCCGAGGATGCCACGTCAGGCAGATACGGAGTTTGGGGTGTTTGCGTGTCGTGGATGACGTATTCGCCCGGCACGAGTGGCTCGCCCGTCGGAACGGGAAGCGGTGTCGGGATGGGGTTGAGCGGGTCGGTGCTGATGACGGTGACTCCCGGCGCCGGGTCGAGGAACGAGCCCTCCTCCCTTTTGGACAGTTCGAACATCTGGTCGCGCGTGCCTTGGCTCGCGTTCGGCCCGAACGCTTCGTCGAAGGCGCCGTGCAGCTCGGCCATTCGCTGGGAGGTCTTGGGCGGGGCGAGGTGCCGCTCGGACGGCGGCTCCAGCGGGTTGCCGTCCCCGTCGGAATCCACGACCAGCTGGTTGGGAGACTCGCCCAACCCGTACGGCTTGCGCGGCACGATCACCGGGGGCGGCACCGGCTCGTATCGGTGGTATTTCGCTTCGGTGGTCACCCAGGTCCGGGTCGCATGCTCCCGGATCGATGGAGTTGCCGGCGAGGTCGGCGGCACGGACCCGGAACCGGTATGCGCTGCCGAATCGCAACTTTGTGAGGGTACCCGGTTCGACCTCGGTCTTGACCTGGAAAGCATACCCGGGCAGGGGCGCCGGATCGACCGTCACCACGTGCGCCTCGTCGCCGGTTTCGGCCCCGACGACCGGTCCCGGCAGTTGGCCGCCGAACCCCCAACCCGTCCAGCCGAACAGCTCCTCGCCCACGAACAGGTGGGGGTTGCCGGCGCTGTCGTGCTGTTGCGTGAGCACGAACGGGTCGATCTGCGCTTCATCGCGGACGGTCCGCTCGACCTTTCCCGCGTCCGCGCCGATGGTGTAGCTGGCGACGCGTCGCATCAGCGAGCGGAACTCGCCGCGATCGGCCGACACATCCACGCGGTACCCGGTGGTGACGTCATCGGCATGGAGCACCGGCGCACCCTCCACTTCGGACGGCGGCATGCCCCCGAAGCGGGCGTTGCGCTCCAGCATGTGCAGGTACTTGCCCGCCCGCCGGTCGGCCTGTGCCACCGTGAGTGCGGCCGTGCGGCGCACCGGCAACCCGAAGGCCTGCGGCGCGGCCGCGCTGGAACGCGAGGCAGCCGCCGACCCGCCGTACAGCGCGGTGGCAAGGACGTCGAGTTGTTGCCCGACCCCGACGACATCCACATCGGACACGACGTAGCGGGCCGTGTCGCCGCCGCCGGGTCGCAGGTCCAGCATGCCGTTGACGATCTCGGCACGGTCGTCATCCTGCGTCGCCATCACAAACCGGCGCGCCTGCGGATCCGACACGACCGCACTCCACGGCTGCGGTATCGGGACCATGCCGTTGAGCGGGGTACCGTTGAGGTCACCGAGCCGGATCAAACGCGGGCCGGTGAACGCCGGGATCGTGAGATCGACCCGCAGTCCGAGCAGCAGCGCGAGCGCCGGATGGCGCATGATGGCCCCGATGACCTGGGCGAAGTCAACGCTCTCGGCGGGCGGGACCGGGTCGAGCGGGTTCGGGATGATGGGCGGGCCCTGCGGTGGAAAGTCGCCCACCGCCGCGGTGAGGCCGAGCCGCCGTATCCGCGGGACCAGAGCCACGAGCTGATTGCCCACTTGCGCGGCCGCATCGCGTACCCGCCCTCTGGTTATCTTTTTGGGATCGAGCAGGTCTCCGACTGCGGGGCCGCCACTGCGCCACGCGTTGAGCCCGGCGATGCGGCGCATGACCGGATGGCTGGCGCTCATCTGGCTATCCGGACTGGTCGCCATGGCTTCTTGGTATATCCCGGTGATGACAGCGAGTTTCTCCACATAGGACTCTGACTCGGCCGCATCGGCAAGCGTGGCCGACAGCGAACCGACCAGCTCGCGCACCGGTGTCGTG
Organism: Allorhizocola rhizosphaerae; assembly: GCF_003426775.1. Lineage (GTDB taxonomy): Bacteria > Actinomycetota > Actinomycetes > Mycobacteriales > Micromonosporaceae > Allorhizocola > Allorhizocola rhizosphaerae. The sequence continues at coordinate 12,667 of NZ_QJUG01000139.1, forward strand.
GCAGGGAACAGCTTGGCCCACAGCACCGGATCCGGCCGCGGGCTGACCACGGTCGCCTCGATCGGGTCGCCGCCGTCCGCGGTCAGCACCAGAAAGCGGGTGCCTTTGGCGATGACCAGCTCCGGCCAGCGGAACACGGCCGTGTCGCCGAGCTTTCCAGTAACCGGCCGGGGCGACGCGACCAGTGACAGCCGCGCCTTGCCATCAGGGTCGAACCCGTTGGGCAGCAACGTGTACAGCACGCTGTACTTAGACATTGTCATCTCCTGTGTTCTAAAAGTCTGGATCGCCTAGACGAATGCCTTGCAGTACGTGTCCCATGGGCGCGCGCCGGGGAAGCCTTGCGGCGCCATGAGTTCGGCAAAGGTGGGGTCGCCGTTTGAGCCGGCGAACGTACGGCTGAAGGTACGCTTGACGGTCTTGCTGAAGAAGAACGTCGACACGTAAAAACAGAGCTCCGCCTCGCCACGGACCTTGCCGCCGTAGTAGGTCAGCGAGAGGGTGGCCATGACGCCGAGCGTGATGTTCTCCAGGCTGAACATGCCCACGGCCACCGAGGGGATCGCCAGCCCGTAGGAGGCACGCACCCCGGACGTGGTGACGTCCAGCGCCGGTCCGTTGGGGACCACGGCGTTCGCCGGGTTCGCGGCGTTGGGCCCACTGAGTGCGCGAGCGCCACCGAACCCGTCGCCGCCGATCAGCGACGCGAGCCGGTTCACGAACCCGAGCACCCCGAGGAACTCGATTTCTCCTATGTGGACGTTGACGACGGGCTTCTCCGTGCCGACGGACACGAACTCGATGCTGTGGACGGGCATGTGGACCAGATCGGCGTTACCCAGCCGGAATGTCGCCACGACATCGGTGATCCGGCATGCGGTCCCCCGGTGCGGCTGGCCGTCAAGTCCCATCGTCACCACCGATTCGATCCGCAGGTGCGCATTGCCTCCCGGCCGCTTGTCCAGTTTCGCCCCCGCGACAGCCAACGGGGGCTTATCCTCGAACAGCGGCACCTGCCACTCGAACGTGCGCGTACGCAGTCCGTCCACGGCGGCGGCGGTGATCTTCGGCGCCCTGTCCAATGTGGTGGCCGCGGTGGAGATCACCTTTCGTAGTGGGAAGATCCCGAACAGCTTCAGCTCGTTGAGAACCGTGTTGCCCAGAAACGTCTCGGGATCGAAGGTGCAGGCCGCGATGGCCCCGAGGGAACCGGCGATGTCCTGGGGGAGCCCGCGACCGGGCCGAACTTGCGCGAGGTGCCCAGGATCGACAGGTCCAGCTCGTTGAACAGCCCACCCGCTGCGGCGGCGTCCATGACCCGCACCGGCAGGGCGCCGGACAAAGCGAACACGACCTCGCCAGGGTTCAACGTGGTGTCAAACCCGTGCGTCGCGAATGTGTCCGCATAGCGGATCACCATGGACTGGGCCTCAACGGGGATCAGGGCGGCAGCCTCGGTCGACTGGGCCGCACCACGCCGCTGTCCGTCAACCAGATAGGCATCATCGGCGCGCAACAGGTCGGCCGTGGGGACGTGGACCGCCTGCCCGCTCGGAGCCTCGACCAGGTCGACGGCACCGGCCAGTGAATGGGTCAACAGCTCCATATCACGCATTGCGGCGAGGAAACCCGCCGTGGACAGCGGGATCTCCGTCCCCGCCGGAATATGGAAACGCAGCAAAGGCCACGCGGTGTGCACCGGGAGGTTGGGCCTGCCGTTCACAAACCATTCCAAGACATGCTGCGGCGGCAACTGGATCTCGATCGAAGCGCTGTCTGTCGTGGCCCGCAATACATATCCACCGCCCTTGGGTACCGTCTCGAACCCGAACGAGCGGTGGACCCGGAAAGCCAGCTGGTCCTCGGGCCGGATCAACTCAAAGCCGAGGCCGACCTCATTGGCCGCCGGCCGCGGCGCGACAGTCTCCGAGCGCGGCAGCGATCCCGCGATCGCCGCCGACGCCAGGACCAAGCCACCCTGCTTCAGGAACCTCCTACGACTACTCATGCGCCCCAATGTGGCCGAGCGGGCGGTCCGTCCGCCCTATCCTGACCGGCAAACTGCCGGACAATTGCCGGTACCTGTCGCGCAGCCGACAACCCTTTCCGTTGCCAGGGTCGGCGACAGCCATATCCCCGACGAAATCAGTCGAGGAACGCCCCAGTGGTCGCGACGAACTGGTCGGCGTCGTCGAGCCAAGGGTAGTGTCCGGCTCCGGGCTGAACGTCGAACGTGGCGTCGGAGAACAGGTCCGCGAACTCAGCCACCGACCGCGGAGGGCTGTTCATGTCGAATTCCCCGGCGAGCAGCAGGACCGGGGCATTGAGGGCGGCGAGCGCCGTGCGTGTGGCCGCCGGGGCGAACGCACCCTCGGCCCCGAAGTGCACGACCGCATCGATGTTGCTCGGCTGGCTCGCTGCATGGTGCTTTTGCGCTGCCTCGTCCCAGCGGCCGTAGAAGAAGGGAGCGATGGCTTCCCAGTCGCTGCCGGTGCCCTCGGTGATCGCCTCCAGCGCGGCGAATGCCTGCGCGAACCACGGCTCGTCCTTTCGAAGCAGCGCGAGTTCGCGTCGCGTCTCCCCGGTGATCGCTATGCCGACAGCTCGGGTGCCGGGACCGATCAGGGCGAGCTTGCCGACGTTATTCGGGTATCGCGCCGCGTACTGTGCCGCGAGGTTGGCACCGCCAGAGTGAGCCAGCAGGTCCATCTGGGCGAACCCGAGGTGTTCGCGCATTGCCTCGACATCGCCGACCATGCGGTCGCAGCGGCAGGAGGAGGGGTCTTGGGCAACCGCGGATCGGCCGGTGCCGCGAAGATCCAAAATGATCAGCTGCCGCTGCCTGGACAGGCCGCCGAGGTCACCGAGGTAGGTGGAGTCCACGGGACCTCCCGGGAGGCAGACCACGGGGTCACCGTCTCCGTGCAGGTGATAGGCGAGCCGGGTTCCGTCAGGCGCAGAGAAAGTAGGCATGACGGGGATCCTGTCAGTTATAACCAGGTTATACAACCCGGTTATGACGGTGGGGGTGCGGAGGTATATAACCGAGCTGTGACAGGCGATGGCGACACGCTCCACAATTCCGAGGCCCTCACGGAGGAACAGGCCCGGCGGATGCTCGCCGGCATGAACGAGGTCATCCGCGCCGGCGAGGAGATGCGCAAGCTCCGCACCGAAATGATCAAGCTGCTGTCCAGCCTCGGCTGGACACAGGACAGAATTGCCCAGCTCACCGACATGAGCCAGCCTGCCGTATCCAAACAGGTGGCCAGATACAGGTCGGGCGACCCGCTGCCCCCGATGGGCCTCGCCCTCGATCAGCACGACACCCCATGGCTCGAAGGGCGCCTATGGGGCCTCGCGGAGGAAATCTCCGAGACCCTCGACGGCGCGGCCCGCTGTACGCGCTACGTCAACGCCCTCGCCCGGGGCAAGAAGCGCCTCACGCCCCAGAACGTCGACGAGCTTCGGCGCCTCGTCGAAGAGGACCTGAGGCTGCACCGGGCGGCAATGCCCGCCGGCTACCGGGACGCATACGACCGGATCAGCCGCGGTCTGGACCGCCCCTCGAAGGTCACCACGACCGCCGCATCGGCCTCCATGCGCCGGACCCTCGCTTACCAAATCCAGCGAGACCACCTCCAGCGCGATGTCCCGGCGCGGTAAACACGGCGGTAGCGGCGTCGGCCGGCGTCAGGGTCGGGTGAGCTGCGGGCGCGGGACCAGATCGAGGCGCTGGAGCAGGCTCGGACGCCGATCGAGCGCTAGGGCCAGGCGATCTGCTGCACAACAGCAGCGCGACAACGTGCGACCGGACGGTCCCGGTCAGTCCAGCACCTCCACGGTGTCACCGACACTGACCGTGCGACCTTCGCCGGAAGGTGCGCCCGGTTCCGCCCGCACCGTCATCTGGAGACCGAACAGGAGCTTCTGGCCGACGTTTCGCCGCGCGGCGAGCATCCGTAGCGGCTCCCGCCCGCGCTGTCCGGTCTCCTGGTCGATCGTCGCGATCAGACAGCGGCCACACTCGTTGACACCGTGGAACATGGCCCCGCCGATCCTGATCCGCCGGCCGACCCACTCGCCCTCGGCCCACGGCGCGGCACCGCTGACCACCACGTTGGGCCGGAACTGAATCATCGGCAGCGGCCCCTCGGCACTGCCCGACTCCAGCAGCCAATCGTTGAACGCGTCCAGCGACGCCGTGTTGGTCAGCAGCAGCGGAGTGCCGTCGGCGAAACTCACCTCCGCGCCCGAGCCGGCCGGAACCGGCCAGGGAACGAGGTTGCCGGTGGGATCACCGAGCCAAACCAGCCGGGCGGCGCGCCCCAACAACCGGTGGAGCCAGGCGTCCGCCTCGGGGCCTGCGGATCGTACCGACGAGGGCGGCCGCCCCCGGTACACCCGGACCTGAATCGCCTCGCCGCCGGTCGGTTCGGCCACATCGAGCGGAGCCAGCCCAGGCGCGTCCAGGGTCAGCCCGCCCGGCCGGGAAACCGCCCGCATCGTCACCAGTTCCCGGTGCTGGCGCTGGGTCACGCCGAGCCCGTGTTCGTCGACGATCAGCCAGCGCCGGTCACCGTCCAGGCCCCACGGCTCAACCCGCGCCGTGTCACGGTCCATCCGGCGGCACCCCTTCACCGGGTACGTGTGAATCGAGGCGACTCGCATCCGGCCAGGATGACACGACGTGGCCTGACGCCGCTAGCCAGCTCCGCCGGAGGCGACTGGCTGTAGCCGATTCTGCTCCTACGCGAGCAGGGGGTGAAACATTTCGCATCAAGTACCGGAACGTTTTGACAGCGCGCTTAATTTGCATGTATAACTGAGGAAGCATCCGGGCTCACGCGGTATGTCCTTCAGGAGCAATCATGAAGAGCAGTCGCCGCCGGCCCTTGCTTGCCGGTACGGTCGTTGCCGCCATGGCGGTTTCGTCTGCCGCGCTCGCTCTGATCGCGACCGTCGCACGGGCCGCCACCGGAAACCGCGTCCGCTACAAGGCGACCAGTTCGTGGCCTGGCGGGTTCGGCACCGAAGCCGTCGTCGACAACGCGACGTGGAACACCGCCAACCCGGCCTCGACCAGCTGCGCCCTCAACTGCGTTCGGCACCGGAACTCCCACCGGCAAGGTCACTCTCGCCCAAGGCACCGTCAACCCCACCGCCTGGACGTTGCTGACCGGCACCACCACCGTCTCCTGGACCGCAACCCTCACATCCGCACGGTTCTACGTCGAGACCAGTCCAGTGCATGTACGACCATCGGAATAGGAGTACCAGAATGTACCGGAAAAAGATCGTCAGAATTCGCTCGTTAGGTCTTGCCGTCGTCCTGACGCTGGCTTCCCTAGGGGCGGCAGCGTCGGTCCACACTGCTCCCGCCGCCGCAGCGAGCGGAAATCTACTGACCAACGCCGACATGGAGAATGGCACCACCGGTTGGTCTGTGTTTGGCGCTGGAACGCTGGCATCAAACACGAGTGTGGTGCATGGTGGCACGCGTTCGCTGTCGTACACGGGCCGCACCGCTTCATGGAACGGAGTCAGCCAGAGCGCGACTTTCCTGTTGGCAAATGGCGCCAGCTTCACGACGAGCGTATGGATGCGAACGCAGAGCGGAACCCCGACCGCCAAAGTCACTTTGCAAGTGACTGCCAACGGGACGACGAACTACGTCACCCTGGCGCAAGGCGTGGTGAACGCATCCGGTTGGACACAGCTGACCGGCACCGTAACCGTGTCCTGGAGCGGGACATTGTCATCGGCGAGGCTCTACATAGAGACCACCGCCGGCACCGACAGTTACTACATCGACGACACTTCGTTCGTCAACAATTCGGCGGGCGGCACGTGCAACCTTCCTTCGACGTATCGTTGGGCATCGACGGGTTCGCTCGCGAACCCGAAGTCGGGTTACGTCTCGCTCAAGGACTTCAGCCACGTCGTGCACAACGGCAGGCATCTGGTCTATGCGACCACGCATGACACCGGCACGACATGGCGTTCGACGAACTTCAACCTCTTCACGAATTGGTCTGACATGGCCAGCGCCACCCAGAACACGATGTCGTCCTCCACCGTCGCGCCAACGCTTTTCTACTTCGCCCCGAAGAACATCTGGGTGCTTGCCTCCCAGTGGGGCGCGACCCCCTTCGTCTATCGGACGTCGACCGACCCGACCAACGCGAATGGATGGTCATCGCCGAGCGCACTGTTCTCCGGAACCATTGCCAACTCGCCCACGGGCCCCATCGACCAGACTCTTATCGGCGACAGCACAAACATGTATCTGTTCTTTGCCGGGGACAATGGCAGGATCTACCGGGCCAGCATGCCGATCGGCAACTTCCCGGGCAACTTTGGTAATTCGGCGACAGTTATCATGAGCGACTCGACAAACAATCTGTTCGAGGCCGTTCAGGTCTACAAGGTCCAGGGCCAGAATCAGTACCTCATGATCGTCGAGGCAATCGGCGCCAACGGGCGATACTTCCGTTCGTTCACCGCAACCAGTCTTGGCGGATCGTGGACGCCACAGGCCGCAACCGAGAGCAACCCCTTCGCGGGCAGAGCCAACAGCGGCGCCACTTGGACCAATGACATCAGCCACGGCGACCTGATCCGCAGCAACCCTGATCAGACCATGACCATCGACCCCTGCAATCTGCAGCTCCTCTATCAGGGACGCGATCCCCGCTCCGGCGGCGACTATGGCCTACTGCCATACCGGCCGGGTTTGCTGACGCTGCAACGCTAGACGGCGCCAGCGCGCTGCTTGACGGGGCCGTGACACAGTTCCAGGCCCCGTCAAGCTTAGCCCTGAAATCTGCACGGTGCCGCAATGAACCTGGCGGTGCGCGCGGGAACCGCCATCCCGCACGGCGCTCCCCTGGCCTAGCCCGTCAGTTGAGAATCGGACAGCACGAGGACGCTCTGGTCGGTCGCCTCGGTGCTGATGAGCCAGGTGTCATGCCAGCGTGCGATCCTGCCCTCGTCCCAATAATCGAGCCACACCATCTGGATCTCCTCGCGCAGGTTCGAGCTGGCGGGCAGATCGAGGTCGACGGTCAAACCGGTACCCGGCTCGAATGTGGCACGCTGTTCGGTGATCGGACCGCCGTTGACAGGCACCCAAACGACCATCACGTCGACGGCGCCACGGGCCGAACCGCAGCTGATCGTCCCCAATAGACGGTCGCCTTCCACGCTGAAACTGGGCTGAAGGCGTGGCTGAGCGCTGCGGGCGACGGCCTCCTGCGCGCGTCTGGCCGAGGCACTGCTCTCCGCGGCGGCGCGCATCGAGCCGAAGGCCGCTACCGCCGCGAACACCGCATGTGGTCGTGGCGGACGCCACCGACCCCGCGGCGACGACTGAGTCGTAGATCACTGCGCCGTCAAGACGGCGTCAAGACCGGGCGGGACGCCGTACGGAAACCGTCAAGATCCGTGACAGAGCCGCGTGTCGTGCGGTTTTCTTCACCTCGGACCTCGCGAGACGCTTTGATGATCTCGGGAGGTCGTCGCGAAGTGGTGAAGAGGACTCAAGGAGGCGCGCGATGGGTGATCTGCTCTATGCGCTGCTCACGATCGCGCTGTTCGGGCTGCTCGGCCTGACGGTGCGCGGAGCAGAGCGGCGGTGAGCGCGACGAATCTGATCGGCCTGGCAATCGCTGCGGGTTTGGCGGTGTTTCTCGTGGTGGCCTTGCTGTTTCCGGAGAGATTCTGATGAGTACGGCAACCGCGGGAGCGCTATTTGTGCTCTCGCTCGTGGCCGCGCTGGCGGTGGCCTACCGGTTTCTTGGCGACTACATGCATCGGGTCGTCACCGGTACCAAGCACAACGTCCTTGAGCGCACCGTCTACAAGCTGATCGGGGTGAACCCGGCGGCGGAGCAGTCCTGGGGTTCGTATGCGCGTAGCCTGTTGGCCTTCTCGGCCGTGTCGCTGCTCGGGCTGTACGCATTGTTGCGGCTGCAGGATTTCGTGCGCTTGGGCGGTGGCGCGGACTTCGCGGCCGGGGTGAACGAGCGGATGTGGCCCCATCTGGCGTGGAACACCGCGACCAGTTTCACCACCAACACCAACTGGCAGGCGTATTCGGGCGAGTCGACGATGACGCACTTCGTGCAGGCGGCAGGCCTGGCGGTGCAGAACTTCGTCTCGGCCGCAGTCGGTATGGCGGTCGCCGTGGCGCTGGTGCGCGGGTTCGCCCGCTCCCGCACCGACAAACTGGGCAACTTCTGGGTCGACCTGACCCGCATCACCGTGCGGATCCTGCTGCCGATCAGCGCGATGGCAGCCATCCTGCTGATCGCGGGCGGAGTGGTGCAGCACTGGGGTGACGGCACGCTCGTATCGACGCTGACCGGTGGGCAGCAGCACATCACCGGCGGCCTGGTCGCTTCCCAAGAGGCGATTAAGGATTTGGGCACCAATGGAGGCGGCTTCTATAACGTCAACTCCGCGCACCCGTTCGAGAACCCGACCGCGTGGACCAACTGGCTGGAAATCTTCCTGCTGCTGTGCATCCCGTTCGCGTTGCCGCGCGTGTTCGGCCGGATGGTGGGCGACAACCGGCAGGGCTACGCCATCGCCGCGGTGATGGGCATCCTCGCCATCGCCGGCATCGCTCTGACCAACGCGTTCGAGCTGGGCGGTGCCGGCACGGTGCCGCAGGCGATCGGCGCGGCCATGGAGGGCAAGGAGGTCCGATTCGGTGTCTCCAACTCGGCCACCTTCGCGGCCGCGACGACGCTGACGTCGACCGGTTCGGTGAACTCGTTCCACGACTCCTACACGGCGCTGGGCGGCATGATGCCGATGATCAACATGCTGCTGGGTGAGATCGCTCCGGGCGGTGTGGGCGCGGGCCTGTACGGCATGCTGGTGGTTGCGGTGATAACGGTGTTCGTGGCCGGGCTGATGGTCGGGCGCACACCGGAATACGTTGGCAAGAAGATCAGCGCGCGTGAGATCAAGTTCGCGTCGTTGTACTTTCTGGTGACCCCGGCGCTGGTGCTCATCGGTGTGGCGGCCGCGCTGGCCACCGGCAACTGGAAGACACAGGCCAATGTTGGCCCGCATGGCTTTTCCGAGGTGCTGTATGCGTTCGCGTCGGCGTCCAACAACAACGGTTCGGCGTTCGCCGGCATCACGGTCAACACCCCGTGGTGGGACACGGCTTTGGGCCTGGCGATGCTGCTGGGCCGGTTCGTGCCCATCATCCTGGTGCTCGGTCTGGCCGGATCCCTTGCGGCGCAAAAGCCCGTGCCCGTCTCGGCCGGGACGCTCCCCACGCACAAACCTCTGTTCATCGGCATGGTGGCCGGCGTTGCCGTGATCCTCGTGGCGCTGACGTTCCTGCCCGCGCTCGCGTTGGGCCCGCTGGCTGAAGGGTTGAGATGACTGTGGTCAAAGGGGGTTTGCTCGACCCCGGGCAGCTGTGGCTGTCCTTTCCGGACGCCGTGCGCAAGCTCAACCCGGCCACGCTGTGGCGCAACCCGGTGATGTTCATCGTCTGGGTCGGCGCGGTGTTCAGCACGGTGCTGGCCATCGTCGAGCCGTCGGTGTTCGCCTGGGTGATCGTCGTGTGGCTGTGGCTCACGGTGGTGTTCGCCAACGTGGCCGAGGCGGTCGCCGAGGGCCGGGGCAAGGCGCAGGCCGCCACGCTGCGCAAGGCCAAGCGGGACACCATCGCCCGCAAACTGCCCCGCTGGCCGCACGGCCTCGACGAGGTGGCGGTCGAGGCGGTCGCGCTCCAACTGGGCGACACCGTGGTGTGCGAGGCGGGTGACATCATCCCGGGCGACGGCGATGTCATCGAGGGCATCGCCAGCGTCGACGAGTCGGCAATCACCGGCGAGTCCGCGCCGGTCATCCGCGAGTCGGGTGGCGACCGTTCGGCGGTGACCGGCGGGACGAAGGTGCTGTCGGACCGGATCGTCGTGCGGATCACGCAAAGGCCCGGAGAGTCGTTCATCGACCGGATGATCGGCCTTGTGGAGGGGGCGAACCGGCAGAAGACGCCGAACGAGATCGCGCTGAACATCCTGCTGGCCAGCCTGACCATCATCTTCCTGCTGGCCGTCGTGACGCTGCAGCCGATGGCCATCTACGCCAAGAGTTGGCAGGCCGCCGC
>NZ_QJUG01000014.1 GCF_003426775.1 Allorhizocola rhizosphaerae
GCGCCGCCCGTAGGGGCCGCGGGTGCTCAGCGCGCCACACGCGCGAGCCGACCGCGCGGGCGCCGCTCGTGGCAGGGCTGGGTGCCTAGCGGGCCGTGACGAACACGCGTGAGGCGACCTCGCGCGGCAGCCGGATCTGGCCCTCGCCCTGGTCGATGCGCACGCTGTCGCGCTCCTGCGCCACGCTGACGGTGGTGCCCGGGTCGATGCCCGCCGCGTGCAGCTGGCGCAGCACCTCGGCGTCGGTCTGCACCGACTCGCAGATGCGCCGCACGACAACCTGCCCGCTCAGACCCGGGAACGCGAGATTGCGCTCGACCGGCGGCGGCACGGCACCGGACTCGTCTTTGATGGCGACGTCAAGCGCGTCAAGCCCCGGGATCGGGTTGCCGTAAGGCGAGCGGGTCGGCCGGTTGAGCAGCTCATAGACCCGCCGCTCGACGGCGTCGCTCATCACATGCTCCCAGCGGCAGGCCTCCGAGTGGGCCTCCTCATATGGCATGCCGATCACGTTGACGAGCAGGAGCTCGGCCAGGCGGTGCTTGCGCATCACGGCCACCGCGTGGGCTCGGCCGTTGGCCGTGAGCTCGAGATGCCGGTCGGTCTCGACGACGTTGACCAGCCCGTCGCGCTCCATCCGGGCGACGGTCTGGCTCACCGTCGGCCCGCTCTGGTGCAGCCGCTCGGCGATGCGGGCACGCAGCGGTGGGACACCCTCCTCCTCGAGCTCGAGGATGGTACGCAAGTACATCTCTGTGGTGTCGATCAGATCGTGTGACATCGCGGCGCCCTCTCCATGCAGCTGGCGGCAATTCTATTGGGTGCCCCCGACAAAACCGTCGTCAGCAGCATCAAGCCCGCCTGGGCTGCGGATATTCCACGTACGACGCGGCGTTTCGGAGCATGGACTTTCGCAATCGTTTCTCGCCGGTCTCCGCGAGGACCGCTCGCAGGTGCTCGGCCGCCAGCGGGGCGAGCAGGGTGTGCGCGTCGGATTCCGGGTCCGGCGAGTGGTCGGCCAGCAGCAGCGCGACGTGCTGATGCCAAAACCTGTAAGCGCCTAGGCGGTACCGGTTTCCGGCCGAGGCCGTTTCCGACATGCGCGCCAGATCGAGATGGGCCAGCGCGTAGTCGAGATAAGCGGACACGAACGCCTCAAGCCTCCGGGCCGCAGTGGTTTTGCCGTTGGGCCCCAGCGGCGCGGGTCCAAACAGGATCGCCTCCTGCAGTTCCCGTTCCCGCGCGTCGAGCAGTGCCACCGCCAGGCCCGCCTTGTCGCCGAACCGCCGGAACAGCGTGCCCTTGCCGACGCCCGCCTCGGCCGCGATCGCGTCCATCGACACGCCGTCGACGCCGTGCTCGCGGAACAGCCTGGCCGCCGCGTCGAGCACGGCCGCCCGGTTGCGTGCGGCATCGGCCCGTTCCGCGGGCGGGGGTGAGCTACGCAACAACTCAAGCCGCTTGTAATCGGACTGCGGTCCGGTACCGTATGAATCCATAACCGGACTGTAGTCCAGATCGAACCAAGGGAGAAACCATGACCACCCCTCTCATTACCCGGGAAGAGCTGCGCGCGGCCATCGAGGCCGGCGGGGTCACCGTCGTCGACGCGCTCGGCGGGGATTACTACGCGAAGCAGCACCTGCCCGGCGCGATCCCGCTGATCGAGGCCGACGTCGCGGCCCAGGCCGCCCGGCTGCTCCCGGACCGGGGCGCGGCCATCGTGACGTACTGCTCCAACATCGCCTGCCCCAACAGCGAGCGGGTCGCCCAGCGCTTGCTCGCGCTCGGCTACACCAACGTCCGTAAATATCGCGAGGGTATTGAGGACTGGACAGCCGCCGGGTTGGCGACCGAATAAATGGATTGACCTGCCCGTAGTACCCCTACTGAGGTACAAAACAGATAAGTCCGGAAAGTCCGGAAGCGGAAGTGGCCGGAAGGGCAAGGAACCGTGAACGAGACATGGCAGAACATGCTCAACCAATTGGGCACTTGGTCTCTCAGGGCGCTGGGCTTCCTCGCGATACTCATTGTTGGTTGGATTATCGCGAAGATCCTGGGTCGTGTGGTTGACCGGGTGCTGGCCCGGGTCGGGTTCAACCGGCTCGCGGACCGCACCCAGATGCGGAGGTGGACCGGCAGATACGAGCCGAGCGGCCTGGTCGGCAAGCTGGTGTACTACACAGCGTTGCTGTTCACGTTCCAGATCGCGTTCAACGTGTTCGGCCCGAACCCGGTCAGCAATGTGATCAACACGATTATCGCGTGGTTGCCCAGGCTGCTGGTCGCCGTTGTGATCACGATCGTGGCGGTGGCCATCGCCAACGCCGTGTTCGACATCGTGGCCAACGCGCTGTCGCAGTTCCCGTACGGCCGGTTCCTGGCCCGTGCGGCGCAGGTGGTCATCATCGCGCTGGGTGCGATCGCCGCGCTCAACCAGATCGGGATCGCGACCGCCGTCACCCTGCCGGTGCTCATCACCGTGCTGGCCACGATCGGTGGCATCCTCATCGTCGGCCTGGGTGGTGGTCTCATCCAGCCGATGCGCGAACGCTGGGAGCGCATGCTCAACCGCGCGGAGGGCGAGACCCGGCGCATGGCCGAGACTCGCACACAGGAGGCGACCATGAAGCCGGCCGGGGATCGGATGTCGCAACCCGCATACACGGGCACGGGGACACAGGCCCGCGATGTCAAGCCGGGCACCGCGACCACGACCCCGACCGCTGAGCAACTGCGCGACCAGGCGCGGGGGCGCAGGTCGTGACCCACGCTGGATGCCTTCGGCCAGGCGCTTGATCCGGGCGAGCCGGCGATCCCATTCGTCGGCGAGCCCGGCCAACCAATGTGCCGTCGCCGCCAACTGTTGCGATTGGACGGTGTAGCGCACTTCGCGGCGGCTCCGCTCGTGTGTCACCAGGTCGGCCGACTCCAGCATCTTGCGGTGCTTGAGCACGGCCTGCCTGGTGACCGGCAGCTGTGCGGCCGGCGCCGTGGCCGTCGCCTCGCCAAGCGCCGCAAGGGTGTCGAGCACCTGGCGCCGGGGCGGATCGGCCATCGCCGTGGCCGTCGCCTCGCCAAGCGCCGCGAGGGTGTCGAGCACCTGGCGCCGGGGCGGATCGGCCAGCGCCGCGAGCACGCCCTCAACTGTCACTCGTCAGATTTTCCGCACGCTGCTTGAGCTCGTTAAGCTCGTGCTCCCATCCGCCCGTGTTGTCCTCGGCCGCCTTGCGGCGCGCCTCTTCGGGCGCGTCGAGCTCGTCGACCCCGCTGTGGTCGACGTCGTGACCAATTCCACCAGGTGGGGCTCGGTGACCAGCTCCCGGACACGGTCGAGCGAGGCGGCGATCGTCACGTGTCGTTCGATCCGCATGCCATCAAGGTGTCACATGTGCAACCCTGGAGTTGCACTTCTCATTCGGCGGGGTCCGGTGTCCGGCCGTGCGGCGGCGCCAGGCTCGTCCAGCTGGCCCGTTGCGTCCAGCACCGTCCAGCCGTCGGCGTGCACGAGCACCGGGTTGAGGGTGAGCCGCTTGAGCCGCGGCACCTCATCGGCGAACTGTCCAATCCGGACCAGCAGCTCCGCGAGCGCGTCCAGGTCCATGCCGTCGAGCAGCCGGGCCGCCTTCGGGGCACGCACCAGCGACGCGGCATCGCGATCGGTCAGCGGCGCCGCCCGCCACGCCCGGTCGCCCACCAGCTCGCCCACCGGCCCGCCCAGCCCGAACCCGACCACCGGCCCGAACGCCGGATCGTCGAGCGCCTCGACCACGCACGCCACCCCCGGCGGCGCCATGCCCTGCACCACGACCTCGTGCCCAAAGAGCCCTCGCAGATCGGCGTAGGCGTCGCGTACCAGCTCCGCCGACCCCAGGTTGAGCCGCACCGCGCCCAGGTCTATCCGATGTGGATGGTCGATGGCCTTGAGCGCCACCGGCAAACCGAGCTCCTCCGCCGCGGCGACCGCCTGCTCCGCGCTCCTCGCTCTCCTCGATTCCTTTGTGGGTACGCCATAAGCGCGCAGCAATTCGTCGATAGCGCCTTCTTCGGGAGGATGGACCGGGGCGGGCAGCTGTCCGGCAGGCTCACGCAACCAGGCCGCCCGGCGGATGGCGTGGGTGAGCGCGCGGATCGCCTCCTCCACCGAGCGATAGGTGGGCACACCCGCGGGCCCATCGCCGAACAGATAGGTTGCCACCACTGGTTTGTCGCCCCCGGCCACGGCCCCCGCCAGCGCGTCGGCAAACGGCGTGAAGTCCACCTCCGCCATCGGCCCGGTCGGCAACGGCGGCGCCACGACGATGACCAGCGCATCGGCGTCGTCACTGTGCAAAGTGGACCGGACAGCCTCGGCCAGCTCGGCCGGTGTCGCCCCGGCGCCCACCGAACCCACCCGGCCCACCCGCAGCCCCGCCTTGCGCGCCCGCGCACTGGCCAGCGCCGCGAGCGAGAAGGCGTTGCTCACGATCCCGACCCGGTCACCGGTCGGCAGCGGCTGGCTGTCCAGCAGTTCGGCCACATCGAACAACTCCGCGACCGTGTCCACCTCGATCACGCCCGACCGTGCCCGCAACGCCTCCATCGCCGAGGTGTCCAAAGTGGACTCCTGCAGGCCGGTCTCGTATGCAAGTGACGAATCGCGGCGGTCTGCCCCTGCCACAGCACCGCCAAGCGATGCGTCACCAGCACCCGCCAGCACGATGATGGGCTTGCGCCGCCCCACCGCCCGCGCGATGCGCGAGAACTTGCGCGGGTTGCCAAACGTCTCCAGGTACATGGCTATTACATCGGTGTCGGGGTCGTCGGCCCAAAATTGCAGCAGGTCGTTGCCTGACACATCGGCCCGCCGCCCCACGCTCACGAAACTGGACATGCCCAGCCCGCGCCGGTCGGCCTCGGCCAGCAACTGCAGCCCCAGCGGCCCGGACTGGCAGAACAGCGCCACCCGGCCCGTCAGGCCCGTGCCCCGGGGCAGGTGCGGCACGAGCGTCACGTTGAGCGGAACCGTGTTGTTGGCCAACCCCAGACTCGCCGGCCCGATCACCCGCATGCCCGCCTGCCGGGCCTGCTGCACCAGCTCGTGCCGCCGTGCCGGATCGAGATCGGTTATCACGAGCAACCCGTGCACGCCCGCAGCGGCGGCATCCGCCACCACCTCCGGAACGGACCCCGGAGGCACCGCCACCACCGCCAAATCAGCCGCCCCCGCGCCGCCCGCCTCGCCCCCTCGCCCCGCCGCCTCTCCGCCGGAGTCCGCCGCGTCTGCGCCGGAGTCCAGTGCGTGGTCGCCGGAGCCCGCCGCGTCTGCGCCCGAGTCCAGTGCGTGGTCGCCGGAGCCCAGCGCGTGGCCGCGCGACCCCTCGCTGCGACTCGCCACCCCTCCGGCGGGGCTCTCCCCGGGCGCCATCACGTCGATCGGGCCGGGGAAGCCGCTGGCGCGCAGGTGTGCCAGCAGCGCCGCGCCCACACCCCGCCCCGTGCGGCTCGCGCCATAGACCGCTATGCGCGACGGGCGCATCAGGCGGGCCACCGACCGGGCCTCCGTGCGATGCTCCCGCTCCCATTGCACGGCAAGCGACCGCTCGGTCTGCGCCACCGGGAACGTCAAGTGCACCACACCATCCGCGTAGCGCCGACTCACCTCATATCCAGCGTCGGCGAACACCTTGAGCATGGCCGAATTCGCGGGCAGCACCTCGGCCACGAACCGCTCGATGCCCGCCTCGCGCGCCGCTGCGGCGAGGTGCTCCAGTAGCACCGAGCCGACGCCGCGCCTCTGGTATGCGTCCGCGACCACGAACGCCACCTCAGCGTCGGCCGCCGCCTCGCCGAGCCGCTCGTAGCGCCCGACCGCGATCAGGTCGTCGCCCGCCGCAACCACCAACGCCTCCCGGTCGCGATGGTCCACGTTGACGAACCGGTGCAGGTCGCGCGCCGGAATCCGGGGATAGGGCGAAAAGTAGCGCATATAACGCGTCCGCTCGGAGAACCGGCTGTGCATGGCCACGACCGCATCGGCGTCCGACGGCTCGATCGGTCGCAAGTGGACCGTCATGCCATCGGCGAGCAATACATCCGCCGCCCGGCTCATGTCACCTCCCACACTCATCGCACCCTCGCGCCGTCGGGAGCCACTCACCGGCCGGGCATCGGCTCACGGTCGGCCTCGGGCGCCTTCCCGGCTCACCGCACCCTCGCGCCGTCGGGAGCCACTCACCGGCCGGGCATCGGCTCACGGCCGGCCTCGGGCGCCTTCCCGGCTCACCGCACCCTCGCACCGTCGGGAGCCACCCGCTCCCGGAGGCTCCACCTGCCCCCACAACTTTTCCCCACGGCCGGAATCCCTAACTTCCCCCCACCCACCAACCGAGCAATTAGTCCCGGGCATCCAACGGATCCAGCGCGAAGAACGGAAACACCGCCTGCCGCGTCGCGAGGATCGCCCGGTCGAGCGGGTCGTCGCCGCCGACCCCGGGCTGCCACGGCTCGAACGAGACGTCGCCGTCATCGGTCAG
Organism: Allorhizocola rhizosphaerae; assembly: GCF_003426775.1. Classification (GTDB taxonomy): domain Bacteria; phylum Actinomycetota; class Actinomycetes; order Mycobacteriales; family Micromonosporaceae; genus Allorhizocola; species Allorhizocola rhizosphaerae. The sequence continues at coordinate 6,519 of NZ_QJUG01000014.1, forward strand.
CCGCAGCGGCACGTCCCGCCCGGGAAAACGCTTGCGCGCCAAAGCCCGCCACCCCGGCGGCGTGAGCGTGAGCGGATCGAGCGGGTCGCCGGTCACCAGCGCCAGCAGGTGCGTCCATGTGCGCGGCACGACCTCCATCAGCGCGTAACCCCCGCCGCCCGTGGCCACCAGTTTGCCCTCGCACAGCTCGTCGGCCAGCGCCCGCACGGCCAGTGCCGCGGCGCGCTGCCCGTCGACCGTGAGCCGCAGGTTGGCCAGCGGGTCGCGGGCATGCGTATCGGCGCCCGCCTGCAGCACCACGATCTGCGGCCGGAACGCACGCAGCACGCTCGGCACCACCGCGTGGAACGCCCGCAGCCACCCACTGTCGCGGGTGCCCGCCGGAAGCGCCACGTTGACCGCGGACCCCGGGGCTTCGGGACCTCCCGTCTCCTGGGCGAACCCCGTGCCCGGGAACAGCGAGAGCGGGCTCTCGTGCAGGCTGACGGTCAGCACCCGGGCATCGTTGGCGAAGATCTCCTGCACCCCGTCGCCGTGATGCACGTCGATGTCGATATAGGCCACCCGCTCCGCGCCCGCCTCCAGCAGGTCGGCGATGCCCACGGCCGGGTCGTTGTAGACGCAGAACCCGGCGGCCCGCGCGGGCATGGCGTGGTGGAGCCCGCCGGACACGTTGACCGCGCGCTGCGCCTCGCCGGACCAGACGGCCCGCGCCGCCGCCACGGTCGCCCCGGCCACCAGGGCCGAGATCTCGTGCATGTGGTCGAACACCGGGTTGTCGGCCGTGTTGAGCCCCCACCCCTGGAAGAACGGGTCATCGGGCGCGACCTTCACCACCTCGATGTAGTCGGCCCGGTGCACCCGCAGCAGCTCCGCCTCTGTGGCGGGCACGGGCGCCCGCACGGCCACCCCGGGCCGGTCGAGCACGCCCAGCTCACGGGCCAGCGCGATGGTCAACTCCACCCGCACCGGGTCGAGCGGGTGATCGCCGAGATCATATTTAAGCAGCTCGTCGCTCCACATCACCACGGACTTCATCGCTCGTCCCCTGTCGCGATCGGACGGTCGGGATCGGTGATCCACTCACTCCACGAGCCCACGTAGAGCGCGGCATCGTCGCGCCCCGCCTCGTGCAGCGCGAGGATGGTGTGCGCCGCCGTGACACCGGACCCGCAGTAGGCCCCGATCTCTTTGGCGCCCAGGGGAAGCGCGGCCTGCCCGACAGCGACGAGAGAAGCGTATGGCAGGTTGCGCGCCCCGGGGATGTGCCCGGCCACCGGGTCGATGGGCTCGGTCTCGCCCCGGAACCGCTCGGGCGCCCGCGCGTCGAGCAGCACGCCCTCCTTTGCCACGCGTGCCGCGTCATCAGCGCTCAGCACGGGCATGCCACCGGGCCTGACCACAAAGTCAGACCCAGCTTCGACCGGCCCATCCCAGGCTGGAAACCCGCCCTCCAAAACGAACACCTCGGGGTGCCCGGCCCACCGCAGCGTCCACCAGGCCCGCGCGGCCGCCATGCCGTCGCCGTAGTCGTAGACGACCACCGGCCGGCCGGCCTGCACCCCCGCCCGCCGCAGCACCCTTTGCAGCGCAGGCGGATCGGGCAGTGGATGGCGCCCGCCCGCGCCTGGCGGCCCGCACATCTCCTCCAGATCCACGAACACCGCGCCGGGGATGTGCCCGGCAAGGTAGTCATCGATGGCCGGCGGCCCGCCGAGGCGCCAGCGCACATCGAGAATCGTCGCCCGCTCGGGAATAGCCGAAGCGGCAATCAAAGCTCGTCCCACAACCCATACCCAATCACACGGGTACGACAGTGCGCCTCCAACTCGTCGAGCGCCCGCACCGCCCGCTCGGCCGTGACCGGATCGAGCCCGGCGGCCGCGAACTCGTCCTCGTCCAGCCGGATGATCGATCCGTCCGCGCCCACCCACAGGTCCAGATACAGGTCCTCGACCACGATCTCGCCCTCGGTCACCACGGCCGGTCGCGCGATGTCGCAGTACCAGCCCTTGAGGCCGCCGTCCGAGTCGTGGACCTCTTTTATCGAGTACCAGCGATCGCGCCAGAAGTGTTCGGTGAACAGATCACCGCCCTCGAACCGGACGAACCCCATGTCTCTGGTGCCCGGCCCGCTCCACGGCGCCCGCACCACCACATGCGTGCCATCGTCTGAGACGACCGACGCCCGATAGGTGGTATCGGGGCGGGAATGCTTGACCAGCCGCACTACAACTTCTTCCACGACTGACGAACTTAGTGCACCGTTCACCTCGTGGCTGTGGCCCAGTTAACCGCCGTCCTTAGGGTTCGCGAAATGACTTCCCTCGACCCTGATGACTTAAGCTCCAACACCTCGGGCAACCGCCCGTTCCAGGAGGTGATGGCGGCCCGCGTTTCGCGTCGTGCCGTGGTGGTGGGCGGCACGGCCGTGGCCGCCGGTTTCCTCACCGCGACCCCGGCCCAGGCTGCGCCGGCATCCGCGCCCAAGAAGCGTGACCTGCTCGGCTTTGACGCCGTGCCGGCCGGCAGCGCCGACGCGGTGGTCGTGCCCGAGGGCTACAGCGTGGACGTGCTCATCCCGTGGGGGACACCGATCCGGTCCAACGGGCCGGCCTGGCGCAAGGACGCGTCCAACACCGCGGCCGAGCAGGCGCAGCAGATCGGCTTCAACCACGACGGCATGGCCTACTTCCCGCTGTCGCACAACCGTGGGCTGCTGGCCGTCAACCACGAATACACCGACGCGGTCATGATTTATCCGGACGGCGACGCGGTACTGACCAAGGAGAAGGTCGACAAGGCCCTTGCCGGACACGGCGTCAGCGTCGTGCAGATCGCCAAGGTCAACGGGAAATGGCGCCTGGTCGACTCGCACTACAACCGGCGCATCACCGGCTCGACGCCGGTCGCGTTCTCCGGCCCGGTCCCGGCGGACCACCCCAAGCTGCGGGCCAACAACCCGCCCATGGGCACGCTCAACAACTGCTCCAGCGGTCCGACCCCGTGGGGCACCTACGTGACGTGCGAGGAAAACTGGAACCAGTACTTCGGCACGACCAGCACTACGTGGACGCCCACGCCCGAGCACGCCCGCTACGGCGTTTCCCGCAACGGCGGCGCCCGCTGGCACGAGGCCGACCCGCGCTTCGATGTCGCGGCCAATCCCCATGAGGTCAACCGGTTCGGCTGGGGCGTCGAGATCGACCCGCGCCGCCCGGACGCCAAGCCGGTCAAGCGCACCGCGCTCGGCCGGTTCAAGCACGAGGGCATGACCTTCACGGAGTCCCGTGGCCGGGTCGTGGCCTACAGCGGCGACGACCAGACGGGCGATTACATCTACAAGTTCGTGGGCAGCGGCTCGTGGCGCGTGCAGCGGCTGTTCGGCCGCAGCCCGCTGGACCACGGCACGCTTTATGTCGCCAAATTCAATGATGATGGTACCGGTCAATGGCTCCCGCTGGTGCACGGCCAGGGCCCGCTGACCAAGGCCAACGGCTGGGCCGACCAGGCCGACGTCCTGCTGCGCACGCGGCAGGCGGCCGACGCCGTGGGTGCCACCCCGATGGACCGTCCGGAATGGATCGCGGTACACCCGAAGACGCACGAGGTGTTCGTCACCCTCACGAACGGAAACGGCGGCAACGCGGCCAATCCGCGCACGCCCAACCCGTACGGCCACATCATTAAATGGTTGGAAAAGGGTGACACCGCATTCGAGTGGGACATTTTCCTGCTCGCGGGCGACCCGCAGTATGACCCGTCCGTCGAGCTTGACGAGACCAACATCTTCGGCTCGCCGGATGGGATCGGTTTCGACCGCGACGGCCGGCTGTGGATCCAGACCGACATCTCCAACTCAGCGCAGAACCGGCCCGACCGCGGCTACGACCGCATCGGCAACAACCAGCTGCTCGCGGCCGACCCGCGGACCGGCGAGATCCGCCGCTTCCTGGTCGGGCCGCGCGGTTGCGAGATCACGGGTCTGACGTTCACGCCCGACTCCCGCACGCTGTTCGTCAACGTGCAGCACCCGGGTGAGGCCACCAACTTCTGGGGCACGCCCACGCCGGCCAACCCGCGGGCGGTCAGCAACTGGCCCGACTTCGACCCGAACGGGCGTCCGCGCGCGGCCACGCTGGTCATCCGCAAGCACGACGGCGGCGTGATCGGCAGCTGAGCAGCATGCCGGGGTGTCCGCAGTGGACACCCCGGCATCGTCTGATGAGGACGGCTACTGACCGCGGCTCGTCGGATCGACCTGAGCCCAGGTGAGCAGATCGACCATGGTGAAGGTGTTCGCGTTCCGGCGCGGTAGGGACGGCCGGAACCCGGGGTTGTCACGCAGATACGAGCCGGGGGCGAGCTGCAACAGTCCGATGAAGACCTCGCCGACGATGGTCGAGCCGACCGGGCCCAGGCGAAGCCCCTGCTCCAGCAGCTCGGCCTCTTTGAGGATGTAGTACCACAGCGGGGTGTTGTTCTCCAGTCCGATGGTGTACCGGGTCAGCTCCTGGAAGCTGGATGCGCCGAGCACGGTCGCGCCGATCTGACGGGCGATGGCCTGGCCGGACGGGATCTGCCACGTGATGTGCCGCAACAGGTTGCGCACCGGCAGCGCGATCGGCGGCTCGCCGCTCGCGATCGCGCGCAGCGGCAGCCGGAACAGCGGGGTGGAGATCTTGGTGTCGATCCGCTTGTTGGGCCGGATCGCGGGATTGGTCGAGCCGGGATCGGTGAACTGCGGTCCAAAGTCGAAGAACGTCTGCCATCCGATGAAGCGACGTGGGGCGCGTGCCCCGCCACGCATGTCGATCGGGTCCGCCTGTCCGTCGGCGTTGGGGTCGAAAATCATCGCGAAGAATGCGCTGCCGTCGGGGTTTCCGGCGAGGTTGACCCGGTACGAGGGCCGCACCATGCTGTGTCCGAAACGGTATGCCGCGCCTTGGAATTCGACGGGGATGAAATGCTGCCCGGAGACCGGCGTGTACCACCGGCGGCCCTGGCTGAGGATGTTGTTCACGCGATCCTGACCGATGATCTGGGGCAGGAACTCGTTCAAGATGATCCACTGGTAGTGCCAGGTGAGGATCTGCCGGGCCTGGTTGAAGATGGCGTCGACGGTTCCGCCCGGGTTCGCAGCGCGCACCTGGTCGACGATTCGGTTGTGTGCCTTGATGAATGCGGCCTGCAGCCCGCTGATGACGACGTTTTCGTCGTTGCGCGGGTCGGCGATGATGGCCACGTTGTTGCTGCCGCGCGGCACGTCCTCGAACCTGCCACCGCTCTCGATGCGCAGCTTGGCGCGGTCGGTGGAGCTGTAGAACTGCGGCGAGGCGTTAGGGCCCGCGCCGTAGAGCGAGTCGAGGTCGAGCGCGGGGGTCCGGGTGTTGGGGGAGTTTTCCGGCGGGGTGACGACCGCGAGGCGCGACTGTGCGTCGAACGTCATGTCGTGGTCGAGGAACTGGCCGATGAAGGTGGTGCCGGCGACGTGGTTGGGGTTGTTCTGGTTGTTGGCGCTCAGCGCCGGGTCGGCGATGAGGGCGACCGGGCCGCGGCCCAGCTGGTCCCGAGCGTCGAGCACGTGCCCGAACTCGCCGATGTCGACCATCGCGTCGATGGTCCGCTGAAACGCGGGCTCCGTCGTGCTGGCCATGAATGAGGGCAGCGCCGGGAACATCCGGCCGAAGCGGTCCGGCTGCGTGGCAGCGGCCGCTGCCTCTTCTCTGATTCTGGCGGCGAGGGCCTGGGTGGGGGAAAGCGCCACCGCTGCGGTGCCGACGCCCAGGGCTGTTAGGAACCGCCGACGATTCACGTGGCCTGGTTCGGGTTTCACAAGCACAACCTCCTGTTGCTGAAGGGTGGAAGCGCTTCCAGCCAGGTTTCCCCATCATTGAATAGATGGCGGTTTCGCAACATGGACGAAATTCCCTTAGTGGAGAGGTGAAACAAAAGCTCACCGACGGTGTGCCGACCGCGGGAACCCGGACCGGCCGACTGTCCGGATTGAGCGCTGACCTCTCATGCATGCCGTCCGGCCGGCCGCGAGGGATAGAAGGTGATCGAATTTAGTGGAGGTCTGCCGGGAGTGTGACCCGAGAAAAGTTTGCGGCCCCGAGGGCGGATGCCCCGGGGCCGGTGAGCTGATGTCTAGCGGCGATATGTCAAGCGGCGTAAGCGGAAAGACGCGTGCCGCGGTCGCCGTGGCGCAGCTTGTGCAGCGTGGTCTTCTCGATCTGGCGGATGCGCTCGCGGGACAGGCCGAACTCCTTGCCCACCTCGTCGAGCGTGCGTGCGCGGCCGTCGTCGAAGCCGAAGCGCAGGCGGATCACGGCCTGCTCCCGCTGCGACAACGTGGACAGTACGATCTCGACCTCGTCCCGCAGCTGGCCCTGCACGACCGACTCGATCTGGGAGTCCGCCGCGACGAAGTCGCCCAGGCAGCTCTCGCCGTCCTCGCCGACGCTCTGATCCAGGCTGACCGGCTCGCGATCATACGAGATAAGCTCGATGACCTGATATTCGGGGATTTCCAGCGCCTTGGCGATCTGCCCGATGGACGGCTCGCGACCCAGTGCGGTCGCCAGGTCGCGGCGCACCCGGACCATGCGGTTGACCTGCTCCACCATGTGCACGGGGATGCGGATGGTGCGGGCCTGGTCGGCCATGGCGCGGGTGATGGCCTGGCGGATCCACCACGTGGCGTAGGTGGAGAACTTGTAGCCCTTGGCGTAGTCGAACTTTTCCACCGCGCGGATCAGGCCGAGGTTGCCCTCCTGGATCAGATCCAGGAATGCCATGCCGCGACCGGTGTAACGCTTGGCGATCGACACCACGAGGCGCAGGTTGGCCTCCAGCAGATGATCCTTGGCGGCCTTGCCCTCCCGCACCACGATCCGCAGGTCCGGATCGGACGCTCCGTTGTCGATGAGGTGAGCCGCCATCAGCCCCGCTTCGATGCGCTTGGCAAGCTCGACCTCTTGCTCGGCCGTAAGAAGCTTGGTGCGGCCGATGAGGTTCAGGTAGGCGCGGACCAGATCGGTGGCGGCACCCTGGGTCTCAACCTCGTCCAGATCCAACATGTAGGTCATCACTCAACTCCCCGTTGCAGCGAGAAACGTAACTACAGGGTGACGGCCTCCGCGTGAAACGGCGGTGAGCTGGTGGCCGGGCAAAGTGGTGCCAATGCGGCCTAAACCGGCAATCGCTCGCTCTCCCCGGCCAGTACCCGGTCCCGCAACCTGAGCATCGGCGTCTCCACCAAATCGACGAAGTGGGCGTAGGCGACCCGCCCGGCGCGCTCGCTGTCGCCCGCGATGACCAGCTCGGCGAGCGCGTCGTGATCGTGCTGCGCGCGCCGGTGGATGTCGGGGTCGTAGGGCAGCGAGCCGGTGCCGAACGAGAGCTGATTGCGCAGCTGGTTGTCCAGGCTCGCGTAGTACGGGTTGTGCGTGGCGGCCGCGATGCACTGGTGCAGGGCCCGGTCGGCGGACCGGATCGCGTCGCGCTCGGTGGCCTTGGCATACATCGCCACGGCCGCGCGCAGGTCCTCGATGTCACGCTGGTTGCGTCGCTGCGCCGCGGTGCGCGCGATCAACGGCACGATCTCCTTGGCCAGGTCGAACAGCCACTGCAGGTGCTGCCAGCGGGGCAGCAGCATGTCGCGGATGTGTGAGGGCGACTCCGGGCCCCAGGCCGAGTTGACCCACACGCCTCCGGCCCGGCCGCGCCGGATGGTCACATAGCCCATGGACGCGAGCCGGTGCAGCGCGTCGCGCAGGGTGGCCCGGCTGACCTCCAGCCGAGCGGCGAACTCGCGCTCGGGCAGGAGCTTCTGGCCTGGTACCACCACACCAAGCGCGATGGCCGTGATCAGCCGGTCCACCAGTTGCTCGGCGGCGGTCTTCGCCTTGAACTGCTCGGGTTGTACCGGTGCCACCGCGAGCTCTAGGTCGTTCATGGACAAAGCTTGACACGCTCGCTCACGGAGAGAAAAATTCAAAGGTCTAAAAATTGGGCCCAATCAGAAGAGTCAGAGCATGCGCACCGCCTCGGCGTAGTGGCATGCCGACGGGTGGCCCTGGCCGCGATCCTGCAGCGCGGGCACGTCGTTGACGCACCGCTGCTTCTCCTGCGCCGTGAGTGTGGCGAACTTCGGGCAGCGGGTGCGGAAGCGGCACCCGGACGGCGGGTCGACCGGGCTCGGCACGTCTCCCGCGAGGATGATGCGCCGGCGCTCGCGTTCCTTGTGCGGGTCCGGGACCGGGATGGCCGAGATGAGGGCCTGCGTGTAAGGGTGCGCGGCCCGGTTGAACAGCGCGTCGGTCGGGGCCAGCTCCACGATCTTGCCCAAGTACATGACGGCCACGCGGTCGGCGACGTGCCTGATCACGGAAAGGTCGTGCGAGACGAAGATGTACGACAGCCCGAGGGACTCCTGCAGATCCGCCAGCAGGTTGATCACGCCCGCGCGGATGGAGACGTCCAATGCGGACACCGGCTCGTCGAGTAGCAACACCTTGGGGCGCAACGCGAGGGCGCGGGCGATCCCGATGCGCTGCCGCTGCCCGCCGGAGAACTCGTGCGGGAACCGGTTGGCGTGCTCGGGATTGAGCCCCACCTGGCGCATCAGCTCCCGGACTTTCTTCGTCTCGAAGAGAGAGTGAATCCGCAACGGCTCGGCGATCAGCTCCGCCACGGTCATGCGCGGATCCAGCGACGCGAACGGATCCTGGAACACGATCTGCAGGTCCCGCCGCAGCGGCCGCATCTGCGAACGGCTCAGCTTGAGCAGGTCCCGCCCTCCATAGTGGACGGAGCCCGCCGTGGCCGGGATCAGGTTGAGCAGCAGCCGGGCCGTCGTGGTCTTGCCGCACCCGGACTCGCCGACCAAGCCGAGCGTCTCCTGCTCGGCCAGGTCGAACGACACCCCGCACACCGCGTGCACATCGCCGACGCGGCGCTTGATGACCCCGCGCGAGCGCACCGGGAAGTGCTTCACCAGACCGCGCACTTCGAGCACCGTCGTCATTGGAATATCTCCCGGGCCGCAGCGTTGATGAGCTTCTCGTGGAAGTGGCAAGCCGCCGAGTGTCCTTTGCCGACACCGAACAGCGCGGGCTCCTCCGCTGCGCAGATCGGTTGCGCCAGCGGGCATCTCGGCCGGAACGGGCAGCCCGAAGGAAGATCCAAAAGCGACGGTGGCGCGCCGACGATGGGGGTGAGCCGCTCGTGCGTCCTGGCGTCGATGCGAGGCAGGCTGCCCAGAAGCCCTAGCGTGTAAGGCATCCGCGGGGTGTAGAAGACCTCTTCTACGGTACCCTGCTCGACCAACCGCCCGGCATACATCACGCACAGGCGGTCGGCGTGCCCGGCGATGACCCCGAGGTCGTGGGTGATGAGCACCAGCGCGGCCCCGGTCGCCTCCCGCGCGGCCTCCAGCGCCTCCAAGACCTGTGCCTGCACGGTCACATCCAGGGCTGTCGTCGGCTCGTCGGCGATGATGACGTCCGGATCGTTGGCCATCGCGATCGCGATGACCACGCGCTGCTTCATGCCGCCGGACATCTCGTGCGGGTAGTTGTGCATGCGTTGTGCCGCATGGGGAATGCCGACGATGTCGAGCAGTTCCAGCGCCCGCCTGCGCGCAGCGTCCTTGCCCACGTCGCGGTGGGCCAGCACGGCCTCGATGATCTGGTCGCCGATCGTGTACACGGGGTTCAGCGAGGCCAGCGGGTCCTGGAAAATCATCGCGATGTGCCGGCCGCGATACGAACTCAGCTCGTTGTCGGACCGTCCCAACAGCTCGCTGCCCTCGAATCGCACCGATCCGCTGACGCGCGCCGTGCGGGGCAGAAGCCCAAGGATGGCAAGCGATGTGACCGACTTGCCCGAGCCCGACTCGCCCACGATCCCGAGCGCCTCGCCACGCTCCAATGTGTACGACACGCCGCGCACGGCCGTGATGACGCCGTCCTCGGTGGGGAAGTCGACCCTCAGGTTTTCCACTTCGAGTAGGGACGTCATCGGCGCATCCTTGTCTGGCGCGGGTCGAACGCGTCGCGCAGCCCGTCGCCGATGAAGTTGATGGTCAGGGCGATGAGGATGATGAAGACCCCCGGGAAGTAGAACAGCCACGGCCGGGTGTTCACCGCACCCTCGGCCTGATTTATCAACAGCCCCAGTGAGATGTCGGGCGTGCGCACCCCGAATCCGAGAAACGACAACGCCGTCTCGGCGAGGATGCCGACCGCCACGAGTATCGTGGCGTTGACGATAAGCGGCCCAAGCGCATTCGGTACCAGATGACGGGTTATGATTCTCAAATCGCTTGCCCCCAAAGCCTTTGCCGCCTCGATGAAGTCCTGCTCGCGCAGGGACAGCACCACACCACGGATGACGCGGGACACGCTGGCACTCGCCAGGGAGCCGATGATGAGCGCGATCGACCACCAGCTGCCCCCGCCGACCGCGGCCATGGCCGCCGCGACCGCGATCGCGGGCAGGATGATGACCAGATCGGCCAGCCGCATCAGCAGGTTGTCCACGTGGCGGCCGAAATAGCCCGCGACCGCGCCCCACGCCGTGCCGACGCCGGTGGCGATGAGCGCGACCAGCAGCGCGATCTTGATCGACTGTTGCATGCCCCGCAGGACCTGGGCGAGGCCATCGTGCCCGATGCTGTCGGTGCCGAACGGGTGCGCGAGCGAGGGCGGCTGCGAGTTGTCCGGCGTGATGTCGGTGTGGCTGTACTTCCACAGCGCCGCCCCGCCGTAGGCGATGAGCACGATGAGCCCAAACGCGATCAGGCTGCCGACGGCCAGGCGGTGGCGCAGAAAACGGGTCCGGACGATCTGAAACTGCGTGCGTTCTTTGATCTCGCCCATCCCTGGTCGCTCTTTTGTTTCACTCATGCCGGATCCTGGGGTCCAACACGCCGTAGAGGAGGTCGGCGATGAGGTTGACGATGATCACGATGGCGCCGGCGAGCAGGAGCCAGGCCATGAGCGCGTAGACGTCCCGGGTGCGGATGGAGTCGATGAGATACTGGCCCATGCCGTGCCAGCCGAAGATGGTCTCCGTGATGACCGCGCCGCCGAGGATGCCCGCGAAGTCGAGCGCGCTGATCGTCGTGAGTGGAATGAGGGCCGTGCGTAAGCCGTGCCTGGTAAGGACTTTGCGCCAGCGCAGGCCCTTGGCGCGGGCCAGCCGGATGTAGTCGCTGCTGAGTACCTCCAGCATGGAAGCGCGCTGAAACCGGCTCCACGACGCGAACGTGATGAGGGAGAGGGAGATCGTGGGCAGGATCATGTGCCCGGCGACGTCGACCGCCTGGTTCCACGCCGTCGGGTCCTCCAAGAACACGGATCGTTCCCCGTACGTGAAGAAGATGCGGCTCTCCGGATCGCCGTCGGCCTGATTGGCGAAGATGCCCAATTCCTTGAGCAGGATGGCGAGCCAGAACGATGGCGTGGCAAGGAACAGGAAGCCGAAGAAGGTCGCCGTGTAGTCCAGTTTGGAGTATTGCTTGACCGCGCTAGTCACCCCGACCAGGATGGCCAGGATCAGCGCGACCAGCATGGCCAGCAGCACGAGGCGCAGCGTCACCCACATCCGCGACCAGATCTCGGCGTTGATGTCCTCCCTCGCGTTGACCGACGGGCCGAAGTCGCCCTGCACGATGTTGGTCAGCCACACCCAGTAGCGTTCATACCAGGGCAGGTCCAGGTAGAGCCGCTTGGCCTCCAGCGCGATGGTCTCCGGCGGGGTGGGCGGGTTGGTGACGCGCAGCGCCTCCAGCGGGTCGCCCGAGTTCGCGATCATCGCGAAGACCAGGAACGACGACACGATCAGCACCGGGATCGAGACCAGCAGCCGGCGGATCGCATAGGCGATCATTGATGCCTCCTCTTCGAAGAGGGGGCCCTTGCGAAAGGGCCCCCGGCTACCTCCGTTATTGCGCCTGGTCCAGTAAGCCCCATGCGCCCACGTTGTAGACGGTCCCGTGGTTGGTCGGGTTGGGCCGCAGGTTGGTGTACTGCTTGCTCACCGACAGGAACGACTCGCGCTGGAACAGCGGAAGCACGTAGGCGTCCTGGGCCATCAGGTCGTTGGCCCTGTTGATCAGGTCGTGCGCCTTGGTGTCGTCGCCGACCGTGCGCGCCGCCTCGTCGAGCAGCCGGTCCGACTCGGTGTTGACCCACTTGCCGTAATTGCTGGAACTGGTGCTGTGCCACAGCTGGCGGGCGCCGCCGATGCGCAGCGGGGTCAGCACCCACGCGTAGATGATGACGTCGAAGTCGCCTGCGGTGAGCGTGCCGCCGAGATCGTCGGTCTGCACCACCTGGACCTCGATGCCCAGCGGCTTGACCATGTTCGCGAACAGCTCGCAGCTGTCCTTGCGCAGTTGGTTGCCGGTGGTGTGGCGCATCCGCAGCGGCGGGACGGTCTCACCCTTCGGCGTGATGAGTTTTCCGTTCTCTATCTTGTACCCGGCGTCCGTCAAGATCTTTTTGGCCTTCTCCACGTCGCCGGTGCCCTGGCCGGTCTTGGTTATGAGATCCTGGTAGGCCTTCATCCCGGGGACGAAATTGTGATTGCCGATCGGCGCGGTGTCCGGCGCGTACTGCCCGACCGTCTTCGCGATGATCTGCTTGCGGTCGATCGCGGTGAACAGGGCCTGCCGCAACGCCTTGTCGGCGAGGAACGGGTTCTTCAGGTTCAGGTCGAAATGCTCCCACGACAGGCTCTTGCCCAGATACCAGTGCGCCTCGGAAATCTGCTTCACCTGGGTCACGAGGTCGGGCGTGGGGATCGGGGCGATCGCGTTGACCTCGCGGTTGCGCATGGCCGGCACGAGTTCGGAATCCTTGGTGATGATGCGGAACACCACCTTGTCCAGCGGAGCGGGCTTCCCCCACCATTTTTCGTTGCGCACGAGCGTCACGGCGAAGTTCGGCTCGTACTTCTCGACCTTGTAGGGGCCCGCCGAATAGGTCGGCACGTTCTGCTCAAGCCAGGTGAAGCTGTCGGCGAGCGAGCCATGCTGCTTGGCGATGTGGCCCGGATAGATCGGGACGAACATGGCCTGCCAATCGGGGAACGGCTCGCTGAACACCACCGTGACGGTCTTGCCGCCGTCGGAACCCGTGACGGAGTTGGCCTGCTTGAAGCCGGAAGTGGTCGCGGCCTTGCAGGTCGGGCAGTCGCGCGAGTTCTGCACCTGCCAGGTGTAGATGAAGTCCTCGGCCGAGACGGGCGTGCCGTCGTTCCAGACCGCCTCCTTCTTAATCTTGTAGACCACGGTCATCGGATCCTTGCTCGTGATCTCGACCGAGTCCAACAGATCCTTGTTCACCTGCACCGACAGGTCGGGGTAGTAGTGGTGCGCGCGTGGCACGACGCCGAAGAGGGCGTGCTGATACTCGACCGTGTTGCCCGCGCTGGACAGCGTGTTCCACGCTTTGATGTCCTTGCCCAGGGCGTACGTGATGGTGCCGCCCTGTTTGGTCTTGCCCCCGTTGCAGTCGTTGGGCTTTCCGGCGCATTCGGCGAACCCGACCGAGCTCTCCGGCCCGTCGGTCTTGCCGCCCCCGCTCGCACAAGAGGTTATGACCATCGTTAGCGCGCTAGCCATTGCGAGACCGATCAGGCCCCGTCTACGTGGATGCATCTGCATGGTTCCCTCCATGGTGGGTGCACCTAGGGAACGCTTTGACCCCGCAATCGCAGAACCCTCACATCGAGATCTTTGCCATCTCGTTACCTTCCCCTCCTCCCACCCCCTTTCTCGTCGATCATGAACTCAAGCCCATGTTCGACGGCGTGTCGCGGCATCAACTTCATGGTCAACGCCTTCCCGGCGATGGAAGGCGGCCACACCGCTTCCGCCGCAATGCCTTGCGCTGCTGCCTCCCGTGGCGACGCCTCCCGGCAGCGCCTCGGCGACGGCGATGGAGAGGCGGTGGGGTTGAGTGGGGGTGGGGTCAGGATTTTATGGCGCCGGTGGTGGCGCCGCGGACGAAGAAGCGCTGGAGCACGATGAACACGATCGCGAGTGGGATGATCGTGAGCATCGAACCGGCGAGCATGACCGGGTAGTCGAAGGTTTGCCCGCCCGCGCCGCCGCGCCCCAGTGTGGACAGGCCGAACGGGAGCGTCCAGTGTGACGGGCTCGCCCGGACCACGATCAGCGGGAGCAGGAATTCGTTCCACGTGCCCTGGAAGGACAGTATCGCGAGCGTGATCACGCCGGGCCGCGCGATCGGGAGCATGACCCGCCAGAACGTCTGGAACAGGTTGGCCCCGTCGATGCGGGCGGCTTCTTCGAGCTCACGTGGGAGCCCGTCGAAGAACTGCTTCATGATGAAGATCCCGACCGCGTCGACCGCGAGCGGGAGGATGAGCCCGGCGTACGAGTTGAGCAGGCCGAGCTCCTTGAGCACGAGGAAGCGCGGGATGGTCAGCACGATGGGCGGCACCGCGATCACCGCGAGCACGAACCCGAAGACGAGGCTACGGCCGCGCCAGTTGAGGCGGGCGAGAGAATAGCCCGCGAGCGAGTCCAGGAAAAGCCGAAGCAGCGTGGCCACCACGGTCACCAGGATCGAGTTGATCGTCCACAGTGGAAAGTCGCTGTGTACGAGCACGTTTTCCCACGCCCGCGAAGACGGGTCCAGCGGCCACGGCAGCACCGGGTGCGCCGCGACGTCGGCCCGGCTTTTGAACGTGGTCGTCAGCGCGAGCACGAAGGGGTACACGAAAATAAGGGAAAAGGTTGTCAGCAGAAGGTATCTGATGGCTTTCATGGCTCAGTCGCGCTCCCGCAATACGAGTCGCTGCAGGGCTGTGAATATCAGGATGACGACGAACAGGATGAACGCGATGGCAGCCGCCCTGCCCATGGCGGAGTTCTCGAATCCCTCGCGATAGATGAGATACGAAGGGGTGAGCGTGGTCTTCTGCGGGCCGCCCGAGGTCATCGCGTAGATCTGGTCGAACACCTGCCACGTGCCGATCAGGCCGAGCGTGATGACGAGCACGAGCGTCGGGCGCAGCATCGGGAGCGTCACGCGGAAGAAGCGTTGCCGCGCATTGGCCCCGTCGATGAGCGCCGCCTCATCGAGCTCCTCGGGGATGTTCTGCAGCCCGGCAAGGAACATGAGCATGAAGGTGCCCGTGGTCGTCCAGACCGCGAGGATCATCACGGCGGTGAGTGCGATGCTCGGGCCGGACAGCCAGTCCCACGCGCTCAGGCCCATGATGTTGCCACCGCTTGGGCCGCTTTCGATCCCGAGCCAGCCCGCGATGATGTGCAGCACGCCGTCGGCCTCGTTGAGCCATACGGTATCGACCGTGCCCGGCAGCAGCGCCGACAGCACCGCATTGATCACGCCATTCGGGCTGAAGAGGAAGATGAAGATGAACGCGACCGCGATCGAGCTTGTCACGGATGGAAAATAGAACGCGGTACGGAAGAAGGTCTTGCCGCGCAACAGTTTTGCGTTGACGATGACCGCGAGCAGGAGCGCGAGCGCGGTTTGGGCAGGGACCACGCCCAGCACGTAGTAAAGGTTGTTGCGCAGGCTTCGGGCGAAGTCCGTCTGCACGATGCCGCTGCGCACGAGCAGGTCGTGGTAGTTCTTCACGCCGACGGGGGTTGAGGTGCCCAGCGGCGCGAGCGCGCTCCAGTCGCGGAAGCTCACCCACAGCGCGAGGATGATCGGCGCGAGCAGGAACACGCCCAGCCCGAGGATCGCCGGGGCGGTGAAAAGCCATCCGGCGAGGTTCTGTCCCCTCCTCATTCTATTTTCCGAGTACGTCTTTGCCGGCCGGCTGCGTCGTCGAGATCACTTGATCGACGGTTCGGTTGCCGGCCGCGAGGCCCTGGATCCCATCGTTGAGCGTGTCGATGACCGTGCGGAAGCCGGGCACGAAAACGCTCTTGCGGGCGTACGCGGCGCCGTCGACGAACGGCTTCAGTTCGGTCTTGCCCGACAGCCACTCGTCTGACAGCGACCGGCGCGACGGCATCACGGGGAAGTCCTTGGTGAAGGCCAGCTGCTGCTCGGGTTGGGTCATGAACTTCACGAAGTCGATCGCGGCGTCGCGCTTGGATGAGGCTTTCGCCACGCCGTAGCACACCGAGAACGCCATGGTGCCCTTGCCTTTCGGGCCGGACGGGAGTTCGGCGACGGCATACTTGACGTTCGGGAAGTCGGTCTTCATGGCGCCCACGATCCAGTTGCCCTCGATCGTCATCGCGGCCTTGCCCTTGCCAAGCGCCTCGCCGCCCCAGCCGGTTCCGACCGCGGCGGGCGTCGCGGCATGGCCCTTGCGGTGCAGGTCGGCTACGTACTGCAGGGCCTGGCGCATCTCCGGCGTGTCCATGGTCATGGCCGTGAAGTCGTCGTTGGTCGGCCAGGCGCCCGCCTGGGCCAGGAACACGCCCCAGCGGTAAAACTCGGGGTTCATGGCCAGGCCGGGGCGCCCTGGTCTGGTCAGCTTCTCGGCAGCTGTGGCCAGCTCCTGCCACGTGGTCGGCGGCTGGACTCCGGCAGCGGCGAACTCGTCGGGGTTGTACACCAGTTGGAGGGTCGAGAAATCCTTGGGCGGACAGTAGTTCACGCCGTCGAACGTGAACGACTTGACAAGGCTCTCGTGGAAGTCGGCCGAGTTGTCCATGCGGTCACCGATTGGTTCGAGCGCACCCGCACGGGCAAGGTCGGGAAGCTTGTTGTCGTTGACGTAGAACACGTCCGGCGGCTGGCCACCGGCCAGCGCGGTTTGCAGCGCGGTGTCATATTCGGGGAGCAGGCTAAGGTTGACCGTGTGGCGGCCAAGCTTGTTGTAGGCGGCGATGGCCGCGTTGAGCGCGGCGTCCTCGGCGGGGGACGACGAGAACGCATACATTTGAAGCGTTTGCGGACCTTGGTTTTGGTCGCCGCCACCGCATGCGGGCGCTCCGATCAGGAGGATCGCCGAGGCGGCAAAAAGCCATTTGTGGGTACCCATGGCGGCCCCATACCCACTTCAATGCATCACTTAACGGGCGCACGGTCCCTTATGGGTGCATGGTTGAGTCGCTCACGGGCGCACACTTGGTGAGCACGACCGCGTAATCGATGCCGATGTCGCGCATCGCGCCTTCGGCGCGCGGTGGCCGGCGTCCGGGCTCATCTGCTGCTGAAAACCACCATCAGCTGCGCCAGAATGCCCAGGCTCATCGTCGCGAGCAGGAAAATCGCGGCGATCCGGCCCATCAGGCGGGCGCGCGGCGTGCCGCCCCGCCCCAATCGGCCAAGCATCGCGATCTCGGACTCGATCAGGTAAGGGCTCGGGCTGTCAGCCGTCATATACGCCAGGCCATCGCTGCGCCGGATGGCGTCATCCGGCTCGGGCAAGCTCGCCATCCATCCATGATGCCATGATTCCCCGCACCCGGTCGTGCCTGATCGCGCCTGGCGTCCCCAAAACCCCGCCCGCCGAGTCGGGCGGCCGCCTGCGTGGAGCGTTTTCGCTTCGCCACCGCGCACACCTGCACCGCGCCTGACCCACGTCGCCGGGCAAACTGTGCAGGTCTGACCACGCCAGCGGGCTGCGCAGCCGCTTAGTGCGGCCACGCCTGACTGCGCGGCCGGGTCTGATCGCGCAGGCAAGTCGGACCGCGTAACCCGCGGCGTGTGGCCATCCGAATCGCGTTGCTGACAGCGTGCAGGCGTGCTTGACACGGCCACCACGTCGTCAGGCGAGGGATTTGAGTGCGGTTTGGATGCCCCGGTGGAACGTGGGATAGGCATACATCATGTGGATCAGCCGCTCGATGGGCACCTCGCCGTGGATCGCCACGGTAAGCGCGGAAAGCACCTCGCCACCGGCCGGGCCGGCGGCGGTGGCGCCGACCAGCACGCCGCGGTCGGCGTCGGCGACGACCTTGATGAGCTCCTCGCCGCGGTGTATCCAGACGCGGGTGGAGTCATTGGACTGTCCCGTTTGGACATTGGGCAGTGCCTTGCGCGCCTGTGCTTCGGTCATGCCCACCGAGGCGATCTCCGGATCGGTGAACGTCACCCGGGGCAGCGCGCGATAGTCCGCCGCAGGCCCGTCCTGGCCGAGGATGTCACGGATGACGATGCCCGCCTGATACATGGCCACATGCGTAAACGCGCCACGCCCGGTCACATCGCCGACCGCCCAAAGCTTTTCGCCCGCGCGCATGCGCTCGTCGACGGACAGCGAATCGAGCCCGATCGCGGACAGGTCGGGCCTGCGGCCGGTCGCGACGAGCAGCCTATCCGCCTCCACGCCCACGTCGTCGAGCATCACGTGGAACCTGCCGTCCACATAGGACACCTGCTTGGCCGGTGCGCCCGTGAACACCTGCACGCCATCGACCGCAAGCGCCTCCGTGACAAGCTTGGACGCCTCCGGCTCCTCCAGCGCCAGCAGCCGATCCAGCGCCTCGATGACCGTGACCTGCACGCCGAATCGCGCGAATGCCTGCGCGAGCTCCAGCCCGATGGCGCCCCCGCCCAATACCACCAAAGAATCAGGAAGGGCTGCGGCCTCGATCGCCTCCTTGTTTGTCCACAATGGAGTATCGCGTAAGCCCTCGATCGGCGGAATGACCGCCTTGGTGCCGGTGCCGACGACCACGCCCCGCGCCGCTTCGAACTCCTCGTCGCCGACCGCGACCCGCCCCGGCGCGACGATCCTGCCCCACCCGCGCACGAACCGGACGCCCTTGCGCACCAGGCGCTCCACCGCAACGCGATCGTTCCAGTCGTCGGTCGCCTCGTCGCGCAATCGCGCGTGCACCGGACCCCAGTCGGGCGTCGCCTGCGCGGCCCCGGCCATGCCCGGGATGCGCCGCGCCTCGGCCAGCAGATTGGCCGCGCGGATCATCATCTTGCTCGGAATGCACCCGTAGTAGGGACACTCGCCGCCGACCAGACGCCCCTCGATGCCCACGACCGACAGCCCCGCCTCGGCCAGCCGGCCCGCCACCTCTTCGCCACCGACGCCGAGGCCCAGCACCACCACGTCACACTTGCTCGCCGCGCTCATCTCGCATCCGCCCCCGATCTCAGCGTCCGGTAAATGTCGTCCATCGTCAGCACGCCGATCACCTCGTCGCCGCGCCGCACGCCGACCCAGCCCGTCCCGCCCTCAAGCAGGGCGGCCAGTGCGCCGTGCAGGTTTGCGTCGACGCCGACCGTCGGATAATCGGGCGCCTCGGGAAGCCGTTGCAGACCATCTTGAGGGATGGGTGTGACAGCCAACCGCTTGATCCCGCGATCGGAGCCGACGAAATCGGCGACGAAATCATTGGCCGGCTTGGCGAGCAGCTCGGCGGGTGTGCCAAATTGCTCCAGCCTGCCGCCCTCCGAGAGCACGGCGATGCGATCGCCCAGGCGGACGGCCTCGTCGACGTCATGCGTGACGAAAACTATGGTCTTGCCCACAGTGCTCTGCAGGCGCAGGAACTCGTCCTGCAACCGGCCGCGCACGATCGGGTCGACCGCGGAGAACGGCTCGTCCATGAGCACCACGGCCGGGTCGGCCGCGAGGGCGCGCGCCACGCCAACGCGCTGCCGCTGCCCGCCCGACAGCTCGTGCGGATAGCGATTCGCGAAGCGGGCCGGGTCGAGGCCCACCAGGTCGAGCAGTTCGTCAACCCGCGAGGTCGTCCTCGACCTGGGCCAGCCGAGCAGCCTCGGAACGGTGGCGACGTTGGTTCGTACCGTCTGATGAGGAAAAAGTCCCACATTTTGAATGACATAGCCGATTCGCCGGCGCAACCGCACCGGATCCGATTTCGTGATTTCCTCAGCTCCGAGGTACATGCGCCCTGACGTCGGCTCTATCAGCCGATTGATCATTCGCAGTACCGTGGACTTGCCGCACCCGGACGGGCCGATGAGCACCACGAGCTCGCCCGCTGGGATCTCAAGGCTCAGGTTTTCGACGGCCACGGTCGCGCCGAATTGTTTGCGGACCTGATCCAGCCGGATCGCCGCCGCACCGGTAGCGTTCACGTCATGTCCTCCCAGGCTGGCAATCCTTGGTTCTCGTGGGACTACATCCGTGAGAACACGGACACCCTGCTTGCCGCGTTGCGTGAGCATATCTTGCTCACGGTCGCCTCCGTGGCGATCGCGGCACTGATCGCGATTCCCCTGTCTATCTTGGCCTATCGCAAGAACTGGCTCACCGGGCCCATCCTGGCTACGGCGGGCACGCTCTACACGATCCCGTCGCTGGCTCTCTTCGCCTTCCTGGCGCCGTTCACCGGGCTCAATCCCGGGACCGTCCTGATCGGGCTGGTGCTCTATGCACTGCTGGTCATCCTGCGCGGCAGCCTCACCGGGCTCAGGACGGTGCCCGCGGAAATCAGGGAAGTCGCCTCGGGGATGGGATATGGCAAGTTGGCCATGCTGTGGCGAGTCGAACTTCCGCTTGCGCTGCCGAGCATCATGACAGGGCTGCGGATCGCGACGGTCTCGACCGTGGCGCTTCTCACGGTCGGCGAGATCGTCGGCTTTGGAGGGTTCGGCAACCTGATCATCGGCGGGTTCCGAAACAACTTCTACCGTGCACAGATTATGACGGCGACGCTCGCGTGCGTCGCGCTGGCGCTCGTGCTTGACGCGCTGCTGGCGTTGACCGGGCGGGCGCTGATGCCCTGGACGCGAAGGCGGTCTCAATAGTCCGCAGCGGATGTGCCCGAGCCGCTGGCGCGGTCGGCCTCATCCGCGCAAGAGCACGGCTTCGCCTGAACGGAGTTAATCGTGAGTGTGATTCAGGACGCGTTCATTTGGCTGAACGATCCTCTCAACTGGACACTGCCGGACGGGATCATCGCGCGCACGCGGGAGCATCTGTGGATAACGCTCCTGGCGGTCGCGCTGGCGTGCGCTGTCGGCTGGCCGATCGGCGTGTTGCTGGGGCATTACGGTCGCGGTGGCGCTGCGTTGGTCACGCTCGCGAACGTGTCGCGCGCTGTGCCGACCGTGGCTCTGCTCACGATTTTCCCGCTGACGGCGATCGGGTTCGGTGAGCGCGCGATCGTGCTCGCACTCGCGGTCTTCGCCGTGCCACCGCTGCTCGCAAATGCGTACCTGGGAATAAGAGAGGTCGACCCGCAGGTGAAGGAGGCCGCGCTGGGCATGGGTTTGTCCGGGCGTCAGCTTTTGACCAGGGTCGAGCTGCCCCTTGCCGTCCCATACCTGGCCAGCGGGTTCCGCACGGCCGCGGTGCAGGTCATCGCGACCGCGACGCTGGCCGCCTTCGTCAACGGCGGCGGGCTCGGCATGATCATTAGTCGGGGATTTGGTCTCGGTTTGGCCTCGGGCGGCGGGCAGGTGCTCGCGGGCGGCTTGATCGTCGCCGTGCTGTGCCTGATCGCAGAGGGTTTGCTGGCGCTCGGCGAGCGGGCCGTCACGCCCAGGCATCTTCGAGCGCCGGGCAGAATGTCAGAGGGTCGTGCAAGCATGACTATGTGAGCCTCCACGGTTCATCAGTGGGCAGGCAACTGCTTGCCTCGTCGGACACGCGGCACGGGAAGACCGGGCCGGGACACAGAAGGCGGGCGAAGATGCGACTTCGTCAGATCTCGTTGACGCTGTTGACCGGGGCGATGGCCCTGGCCGTCGGCGCCTGCGGACAATCCGGATCGTCGGGGACCCAGGCGCCCCCGAGCGCGAGCGGGCAGGGCTGCGCGCCGGTCCCCGGCCAGCAGCTCGTGGTCCTCGAAGACGACAAAAAACTGCAAAACTCCGACAATATAGTGGCTGCAATCAATGCCAAGGCGGCGACCCCGGCGCTTGTCGCGGCCGTCGACAAGGTGGCCGGCGCGCTCGACACGCCCAAGCTGATCGCGCTCAACAAGGCGGTCGACATCGACCGCAAGACCTCGGCCGTGGCGGCGCAGGAGTTCGCCGCGACGGCCGGGCTGACCACCGGGCTTTCGGGCGGCAGCGGCGCCGTCAAGGTGGGCGCGGCGAACTTCACCGAGAGTCAGACGCTGGCCGAGCTCTACAAGATTGCGCTCAACGCGGCCGGGTTCCAGGCGACCGTGCAGACCGTGGGCAATCGCGAGATCTACGAGCCCGCTCTGGAGAAGGGCGAGATTCAGGTCTTCCCTGAATACGCTGCGACCCTCACGGAGTTCCTCAACCAGAAGGCCAACGGCAAGGACGCGGCGCCCAAGGCGAGCGGTGACATCACGGCGACCATGGCGGCGCTGACCGAGCTCGGCACCAAATACGGGCTAACGTTCGGCAAGCCGTCGGCGGCTGCGGACCAAAACGCGTTCGCGGTCACCAAGGCGTTCGCCGATCAGCATGGCCTGAAGACCCTGTCGGATTTCGCGGCCAAGTGCAGCGGCACCGCCTCGGTGCTCGCCGGGCCGCCCGAGTGCCCGGTGCGGCCGTTCTGCCAGCCGGGTCTGCAGAGCAAATACGGCATCACGTTCGGCTCGTTCCACCAGGCCGACGCGGGCGGGCCGCAGACCAAGACCGAGCTCACCACGGGCAAGTCCAGCTTGGGCCTGGTCTTCTCCTCGGACGGCAGCCTGGCCACCAACTGACGCGCCAGCCCCGCGGGCCTTGCCCGCGGGCAGGGCTTGCCCATGTGCGTGGCTCGGCCGCCCCGCACGGGCAGTTCCTGTCCGCCGTGCGGCGCACCGTGCGTGTGCCGCACGGCGGCGGAGCCTGAAGCCGCCGCCAACACAGCCGCCGAAGTGCTACGCGGGCAGGTCGGCGAACTCGACCGCTTCGCCAAGCCGCCTCCGGCGACCGCTTCGCCGCCGCCGACCTCCGCCCGGGCGACGACATCGTCGTCTGAAAGACATGGAGGACAAGGCATGGAGGACAACGTCAAATCTAGGCAAAGTTAGGTGCGCGCGCGTTGACCGCGATCGCCGGGCGTTCAACCGTGGAGGGATGATTCTTCGATCCGCGATGGCGGCGGTTCTCGTGCTGTCGCTGCTCGCACCGGCCGAGTCCGCCACGGCCGCACCATCGGCGTCGCCCACCTGCCAGGTCGTCGTGCCGTCCGCCAATGCAACGGTCAGCGGCCGACAGGTGACCCTCTCGGCCGCCGCGCAGGAGGCCGCCACCGTGCGGTACCGCCTCGATGGCGCCGATCTCGGCGAGGCCCGTCCCACCGGCTATGGCTGGCTGTTCACTCCCGACGGCGGCCGGACGTGGGGCTGGGATTCGACCGCCGTCGCCAATGGCAGACATGCGTTGACGTGCGTCGCCACCGCCGCCAACGGACAGACGGCCACCTCCGCGCCGGTCTCGATCACGGTGGCTAATCCGACCGGATGCCAGGTGGTGCTGCCAACCGGTGGCGAGCCGGTCTCCGGTACCCGCATAACATTCTCGGCGGCCTCGACAATAACCGGCACCACAAAGGTCGAATATTACTTACACAGCAAGGACTCTGCCGTGATCCCGCTCGGTGAGGCGGTGCCAACGATCTATGGCTGGCTGTACACATGGGACTCCACCCGGGTGCCGCTCGGCGTATATCGCCTCACGTGCACCGCGACAGGGCCGGACGGCGCGCGGCACACATCGCCCGCGGTCACGTTCACAGTGGACAATGTCACCCGGCACGATTGGGGGAGCTACTGCGCCGACCACGTGCCCACGACCCCGGCCGACTATGAGGCCGCCTTCAACTATCGCCGGGGAGGATGGGCCGGCGCCGACGGCGCGCATCCCATCCCACTCCCGGACGGCCGCGTGGTGTGGCTGTTCGGTGACACGCTGGCCGGCCAGGTGGATCAGAACAACGCGCTTCTCCCGGGCTGGCGCATGCCCAGCAACTCCGTGATCGTCCAATCCGGAACGTGCTTCACCCCGGTGATGGGTGGAACGCCGCAGGCGCCCAGGGAGTTCATGACCGACGCGAGCGGCAACCGGTACTGGCCGGCAAATGGTTATGTTGACACCACGGTTTCTCCGGCAGTGCTGCGCATCACCGCGACGCATGTCGTGAATGGAGAGTGCGGCTGGTTCCGGCTCGCCGGGGTCCGTGTGTTCACCCTCTCCCTCCCCGGGCTGCAGGTTATCGCGGACGCTGCGGCGCCCTACAACCAAAGCGCCACCAACGTCCCGAGCTTCGGCACCTGGCTGTTCGCCGACGGAGGGAACATTTTCCTGTACGGCGACGCGGCCGGATTCCAGTGCGAGCGCACCGATCCGGGCTCCTATCCGGCGGGCCGCTATGTGGCCCGGACCACTCCATCACGACTGGCCACGGGACCCTGGCAATACTGGAACGGCTCCGGCTGGTCCAACGACATCACGACCGCCGCGCCGATGAGTTTCCCGGGCGCGGGCACGACGACGCCGTGGGTGCAGGCGACAATGCGCTACGGCGACCGCTACCTGAGCACCAGCCGGCCCAGCCCATTCGACGCGCCAGTGCACGCGTGGTTGTCGTCAAGCCCCACCGGCCCGTGGCAGCTGATGCTCGACGCCAGCGGCCAACCGGTCAACATCGTGCCAGCCGGCACGGGATTCCCGCAGCCGCGCTGGTTCTACGGCGGCATCGTCATCAACCCGGGCCTGATGGTGTTCAGCACCAACGGGCTCGGCTGCGACCCGCCCAACGGCATACCGTGCACACCGGACAACGACATCGCCAAAAACGTGATGCTCTACGGGCCACACTTCGTCCGGCCCGTTGGCCTGCCTTAGACGGGGGCGGGCACCTCGGCGCTGCACGAGGCGGCGCCAAGGTGCCCGCGCACACCAAGCGATAGAGCCGTGGCCCACACGCGCTGGCATGAGCTTCCAATGCTCGCCAAGCACGAGGTGGTGAGAAGGGCGCAGCCCGCATAAGCGACGCTTCAGCCCTTGGCGGCCTTGGCGTCCGCCTTGATCTGCTTCTTGTACTCGCGGACCCTCGCCAAGGATTCGTCATCTACGACGTCAGCCACAGAACGGTACGCATCTTCGCCGCCGTATCCGCCCGCAGCCTCACGCCAGCCCTCAGGCTGGACCCCGTAGCGTTTGCCGAGCAGGGCCACCAGGATCTGGGCCTTCTGCTTCCCATAGCCGGGAAGCTCCTGGATGCGCTTGAGAAGCTCTGCGCCCGTGCTCGCGCCGGTCCAGAGTGCAGCGGCATCTCCGTCGTACTTGTCGACGATCACCCGGCAGACATCCTGGCAACGCGCCGCGAACGCCTTTGGAAAGCGGTGCAGCGCTGGAGGCTTGGCGAAGATCGCGATCAACGCGTCGAGATCGTAGTTGGCCAGCTCGGCTGCCGTGGGCTCGTGCCCAAGCCGCTGCGCGAGTACGTAGGGCGAACTGAACGCCTTCTCCATCGTGACCTGCTGGTCGAGGGTCATCCCCAGCAGCACGGCCAGCGGATCGCGGGCGAGCAACTCGTTCGCCTGCGGATCTATCGGCAAGGAAATCGTCATGCCCATATCTTGCACGACTCGTGGGGGCGTACGGCGCCCGACGAGATCAGCTGTCGCGCTTTTCCCGGAGGTCGAACCGCCTCCCCTTCGGGAGGCGTATTCAGGGTGTGCACGATGCCACGGTCAAGCGGCACGGCCGGCGCCCTACAAAGATGGGTCACCATCAACTACGTTGATGACTACGTGTCAGACCGCCGTGTGGGCTAGCGTGACGCGGCTTTACGGGCGCGATAAGCGGCCACTGCGGCACGGTTGCCGCATGTGCTGTCGCAGAACCGTTTGGACCGGTTTTTGGACAGGTCGACAACCACCGAGTCGCACGTCGGGTATTCGCAAATCCGCAGCCGGCTCAGCTCTTTGGCCCGGATGAGGTCGGCGAAGGCCATGGCGGCCTCCACGGCCATGCGATCGTCCAGCGGGGCGTTGGGCGTGGTGGCGTGCAGGTGGTAGTCCCACTCGTCGTGCTTGGCCAGCTGGGGCAGGGCCTTGGCCTCGCGCAGGATCCGGTTGACGATCTCGACCGCCCGATCCTCGTCGTCCCGGGCCGCGGCCGTCCACACCTCGCGCAGCCGTGGCCGCAGCGCGCGCACCGAACGCAGCTCGGCGTCGGTTCGCGCCCGCGAGCCGGTCCAGCCCCACGCGCGCACGAACTCGTCCAGCGCCGCCATGTCGGGCAGCCCTTCCTCGTCGCCGTCGAGCGTGTTGACCAGCGCGGCGGCCGCGGCGAGGCCCACCTCTGTGTCACGGGCAAAAAGCATCTTGACTCCTGTCAAGCGGTGCGCGTACTGTCACAAGCATAACGCATTTTTGCTAATTACATTCAGGGGGACCAATGCGCCAGCGCAACGGGATGGGAGCGGGGCTCGGCCTGGCCCTGCTGTCGTCCGCAAGCTTCGGCACCTCCGGCTCGTTCGCCCGCTCGCTGACCGACGCCGGCTGGTCGTCCGGCGCGGCGGTCGCCGCGCGGGTCGGCGTGGCGGCGCTGATCCTGGCCATCCCGGCCGCAATCGCGATGCGCGGCCGCTGGGGTGCGCTCTGGCGGAGTCTGGGCACGGTGTCAGGCTACGGCTTGATCGCCGTGGCGGGCTGCCAGGTGGCGTTCTTCAACGCGGTGCAGACGCTGTCGGTGGGGGTCGCGCTGTTGCTCGAATATCTGGGCCTGATCCTGGTCGTGGGCTGGATGTGGCTGCGGCACGGCCAGCGCCCGCGCCGGCTGACCGTCGCCGGATCGGTCGTCGCCGTGGCCGGTCTCGCGTTCATGCTCGATCTGGCCGGCGAGACCCGCCTGGACCTGACCGGTGTGCTCTGGGGCCTGGGCGCCGCCTTCGGACTCGCCACCTACTTCGTGCTGTCCTCCAAAGTGGACAGTGAGCTGCCGCCCGTCACGTTCGCCAGTGCGGGCATGAGCATCGGTGCGATCGCGCTCCTCGCGGCCGGCGCACTGGGAGCTCTGCCCATGCACGCGACCACCGCTACGGTCGATTTCGCGGGCCAGCGCGTCCACTGGCTGGTCCCCATCATCGGTCTGTCCCTCGTCGCGGCGGCCGTGGCCTATGTGGCCGGCATCGGCGCGGCCCGGCGCCTGGGCGCGCGGCTCGCGAGCTTCGTGGGCCTGACCGAGGTGGCGTTCGCCGTGCTGTTCGCGTGGCTGATGCTGGGCCAGCTCCCGACCTGGATGCAGTTCGCGGGCGGTGCCCTGATCGTCGCCGGTGTGGTGCTGGTCCGGATGGACGAGCGGGCCGAGGGCGAGCCGGCCCCGGCGGCGAAACCCGCCGCGACCGACCAGCCCGCACTCTCGACGGTGAGCTAGACGCGCGGCCGCCAGGCGAACGCCATTGCCGCGCCCACAAGGGTCAGCAGCATGCCGACGAAGAACCCGCCCAGGTTTGACGTGAGCCACGTCGCCAAGCCGAGCGCCATCGCGACGCACGAGTTCAGCATGCGCTGCCCCGGCGTGAAGACGATCAGCGCGCCGCATATGACGATGATGAAGGGGATGAGGTACCCAATGGAGCCCTGCATCCCCACCTGCATCATCACCGGCAGCGGCACCCACACGGCCGCGAGGATCTCCGCCCCGCCGAGCACGACCAGCAGCCCGCCCCAAAACGGCCGACCTCGCCGCCACTGGCGAAAACGCGCCCACCACCCCGGCCGCCTGGCTGCCGCGTGACGGGCCTCCGGCTGGGGGACGGTGCCGTGAGGCGTTTCCGCCCTGGCGTCTGCCGCGTGGCGCGGCTCCGGCTGGGGGACGGTGCCGTCGGGCGTTTCCGCCCTGGCGTCCGCCGCGTGGCGCGGCTCCGGCTGGGGGACGGTGCCGTGAGGCGTTTCCTTCCCGGCGTCCGCCCCGCAGTCCGCCGCGTCAGAAGCCTCCGTTGCGGCGATGGCCGCGTCAGGCTCCGATGGACGAGGAGCCGGCACGCTAACAACCCTCCTGCGTGAAGGCCATGCGCAGGTGCGGCAATCGGAACGCCGCCGCCGTTGTCGCATAGTTGTTCTGCCGCAGGTTTTCAATCACCACCGTGCGCGCCTGCTGGCCGAACACACCGACGTTGCCGACCACGCCCGGCACCTGGTCGAGCGTGCTCGCGTCCTGCCCGATGTCGATCTGCGTGAACGACGCGTCGCCCTGGATCACATCCGAGTCGACCACGAGATTCGTGGCCCGCACGGGTGTCCCGTTGTCGCCGGCCGTCAGCTTCATGTGCATCCCGCCCATGTTGATGCTCTGGCACAGGTTGGTGAGCTCGGCCTCGCGTATGGCCGACACCATCACCACGATCTGCCCACCGGTTTCGCCCTCGTTGGGGCTGCCGGGCACCATCGTGTCGAGCGCGGCAAACTGTTCGAACCCGTTGCCCTCCAACCGGTCGGCGGTGACCGTGAACGGAAGTCCCGAGATGGAGAACTGCGCGGCGAGCACCCCGTTGGCGGTCAGCGTCACCAGTGCGGCGGCGGCGACCCCGTTGACGAGCAGTGCAGCGGCGAAACGCTTGCGAGATAAGGACATGGCGGCTCCCTGTGTTCGCAAGTTGTCCTCGGCGCGGGTGTTTCACTGCGGATGAATCCCTGTGCCTACGGCAACCCATCAAGATATTTCGATGGCGTGTCCTGAAGTTACCGTCCAGTACGGCACGGGTCAACCCGTGGCGGTGAGATTTGGCACGCCGGGTCGAGCTCGGTGGCGGCGCTGCGATGCCCGACAAAGGGCACCACGGCGAAGTAGGTGAGCGTGGGCAAAAGCTCCTGCAGCGACTCGACCTTGCCGTTGACCACGTGCCGGTAGATCGTCGCGTAGATCCCGCCGATCACGCTGCCCACCACATCCTCGGGCACGTCCATCCGATGTGGGGCGTCCTCGAAGAACCGGTGAAACCGTTGCAGCATCACGTCGCGCTCATAGCGGGCCACCGCGCCGACCGACTCCACCTCCACGATCGCCATCGCCGCGAACGAGGGCACGCTCGACAGGATGCTCAGCAGCACGCCGAGGCTGGCGCGCACGCCGGTGCGCCAGCCGCCCGCCTCGTGGTATGCGGCCGTCATCACGTCCCACACCACCCCCGTGCCATGCCTGTATGTGGCCAGGAACGCGTCCTCCTTGCCCTCGAACAGCGCATAGAACGTGGGCCGGGTGACGCCCGCCGCGCGGCAGATGTCGCCAACGGTCGCCGCCGGATATCCCTTCTCCGCCACCGTATGCACAAGCCCGTCGTACAGCCGGTCCCGCTGCGTGGCCGCGACGACGTCGGGCGGCACGCGGCTGGGCCCCCGCTTGATCGCCCGCAACGGATCTCGCCCCGCTCTGGCTCCCGGCAGTGGTGGTACGACGGTCATCGCAACATCGAGCTCCTTCGCTTGACTTGAGAACCCTTCTAGGTTTATAACATCCACAGGTTTTTATTTCGATGGTGTGTCTCGCCGTCCCCGGATCAGCTGCGGAATGACCGGGAGGGGTCGATCAGACCGGCCCCAGCTGATTCGAGGAGTGCACAAACATGATTGCATCGATGGCCGCTGCCGTCGTGCTCGCGGCAGCGGGCGCCGTGCCCACCGCGATGAGTGAGCCGGGCGGCATCTACACGGGCATGGGCAACTGCCCGATCACCGCACGGGCAATGCAGGACCCGACACACCTGCAGGTGGGCTGCCTGATATCGGTCACCAGCGGCGGCAGCTTCCGCATCGGCACGACCAATGTGCCGATCACGTCACCGATCACGCTCCAGTTCGGCGTGTACTGGCCGAGCTCCGCGCCGGTGGTCGAGTTCCCGGACGGGACCACCGCCAACGTCTACACGGTCGTCCCGCCCACCCGCGCCAAGACGTTGAGCGCCCGCCCGATCGAGGTGCCCATCCCCGGGCTGCCCAGCATCATCCCCGGCGTCACGAGCATCTTCGCGCAGGTCGAGCTGGCCGGGCCGATCACCTCGTTCGTGCCGCTCGCGATCGGGCAGGACCATCCGGTCTTCCGCCTGCCGATCAAACTGCGGCTGATCAACGGGATTCTCGGGATCGACTGCTTCGTGGGCTCGGACCGCAACCCGTTGGTGCTTCAACCGCAAATCGTTGACCCGGGCGTGATCGAGGTGCTCCCCGACCCCAACGGCTTCCAGGCCACGGTGGTGTCGTTCAGCGGCGCGACCCTGTCCGACAACGAGTTCGGCGCGGTGGGCGCGACCGGATGCGGCTGGTTCGGTTCGCTGAACGGCTTGGTGAACAAGGCGTTCGGGCTCGACAACGCCGGCCCTGGCCAAAACGAGGTGGTCTTCCGCCCGACCAGCACATCACTCGCGCTCGACCCCAGCATCTCGGACCTGGCGGCGGCGCTTGCCGCCAGCTGAGCGAAGGCTCGACCGCAGCATCTCGGGCTTGGCGGCGGCGCTTGCCGCCAGCTGAGCGAAGGCTCGACCGCAGCATCTCGGGCTTGGCGGCGGCGCTTGCCGCCAGCTGAGCGAACGCTCGACCGCAGCATCTCGGACCTGGCGGCCGCCATCGCCGCCAGCCAATGGAGGGAGAACAACATGCGTAAGTGGGCAATCGCCGTCGCCGCAACGGTGATGGCCGTCCTCTGGGCGTCACCCGGCCAGGCCGCCGCGGTGAACGTGCTGACCTACGGCAGCCTGGGCGGGGCCAACGCCGCGACCGGCGACGTCATCCAGTCGGGCCTGGCCGCGGGCGCCAGGGCCACGTTCTTCAACTCGACGACCGGGAGCACGGGCATCACGTGCACGGTCTCCACCTTCACCGCGACCGTGACCGGCAACCCGGCAGCGGGCGGCGTGGCCACGGCCAACCTGACCGCACAGACCTTCACGAGCTGCACGGCCAACGTGTCGGGCGTCACGTGCGTGCAGAGCATCGTGATCAACAACCTGCCGTACTCGGTGAGCGTCAACGGCACCACCAAGTCCATGACCCTGACAGGCGCGCCGCTGCGCTCGACGATCCGGCTGTGCACCGTCCTCGGGGTCGTGCAGTGCGTGTACGACGCCAATCTCAACACGATCTCCGGCACGGTTTCCAACGCGGACAACTCCGTCACGTTCGTCAACCAGCGGCTGAACAAGGCGACGGGGCCGGGCGTGTGCTTCTCGATCGCCTACTTCTCCGCGAAGTACGCCCCGGTGCGGGGTCCGGGCGGAAGTTTGGTCTTCACCCAGTAGTCGGCTATAATCCGCGGAATGAACTCCGTACAGTGTATAGGGCTACGCAAGAACTATGGCGACAAAGCAGCGCTGGACGGGCTCGACCTTGAGGTGAAAGGCGGCACGGTGTGCGGTCTGCTCGGGCCGAACGGTGCGGGCAAGACCACCGCCGTGCGGATCCTGACCACCCTGACCCGCCCGGACGGTGGCTCAGCCTCGGTGGCCGGCTTCGACGTCGTGAAGCAGGCCCGCCAGGTCAAGGAGCGCATCGGCCTGGTCGGGCAGCACGCCGCCGTTGACGAGATCCTCAGCGGGCGGCAAAACCTGGTCATGTTCGGCCGGCTCTATCACCTCGGCTCGAAACGTGCGGCAACAAGGGCCGACGAGCTGCTCGAACAGTTCGGTCTGCAGGACACGGGGCGCAAGGCGGTCAAGGACTACTCCGGTGGCATGCGCCGCCGGCTGGACTTGGCCGCCAGCCTGATCCTCGCGCCGCCCGTACTGTTCCTGGACGAACCAACCACCGGACTGGACCCGCGCGGGCGCAACGAGGTGTGGCAGGCGGTCCGCGGGCTGGTCGGCTCGGGTGCGACGGTCCTGCTGACCACCCAATACCTGGAGGAGGCCGACCAGCTCGCGGATCAGATCTGCATCATTGACCACGGCAGGGTGATCGCCAACGGAACGCCCGACGACCTCAAGGGCATCGATCACCTCGACGTCGTGGTGCGCTCCGCGTCCGACTTGGAAACAACACGCGGCATCTTGGGGCCGGAGTCCGAAGTGGACGTTGACAACAGGCGCGTCAGCGTTCCGGTGAAGGACCGGCTCGCGACACTCACGCAAGTCGCCCGCGCGCTGGAGGACGCGGGCATCGCCGTGGAGGACATCGGCCTGCGCCGGCCCACCCTGGACGAAGTGTTTCTGGAGCTGACGGGCGGTGCCTCGAAATGACTGACGCTTGGATTCTGGTCGGCCGCGAACTGCGGCATTGGGCCCGGCAACCGTTTCAGCTCATCGTCAACCTCATCTTCCCGATCATGCTGGTGCTGATGTTCGGGTACCTGTTCGGCGGCAGCATGATCGTGCCGGGAGGGGGTGATTACAAGGAGTTCCTGCTGCCCGGCATGTTCGCGATGACCATGGCCTTCGGTGTCGAGGCCACGTTCACCGCGATTTCCACCGATGCGAACAAGGGCGTGACGGATCGCTTCCGCTCGATGCCCATGGCGCGGTCGGCGGTCGTGCTCGGCCGCGCGGGCGCCGACATGCTGGACTCGGCCGCCAACCTGGTGGTCCTGATGGCGTGCGGCCTGCTGATGGGCTGGAGTTGGCACAACGGTCCCGTCAAGGCTGCGGCCGCGGTCGGACTGCTTCTGCTGCTCCGCTTTTCACTGCTGTGGCTCGGCATCTACTTGGGACTGTTGCTGCGCAGCCCGGAATCGGTGATGGCGTTGCAGATCCTGATCTGGCCGATCAGCTTCCTGTCCAACGTGTTCGTCTCGCCCGGCAACATGCCGACGGTGTTGGCGAAGATCGCCGAGTGGAACCCGCTCACGGCGACGGTCGACTCGATCCGTTGGCTGTTCGGCAACCCCGGCGGGCAGGACTCGATCTGGCTCGCGATCGCCTGGCCGCTGGTGATCATCGTCATCTTCTTCCCCCTCTCGGTGAGGAGATATCAGAGAATGAGCCGATGATCGAAGCCCGGATGACCTCGCAGGCCCTGTGCGAACCGCTCGACACGGGCGGCGAGGTCGTCCGGCGCCTCGTCGGGCTGCAGGCGCAAGACGAATGGATCGCGCCGTATGCGATCCGGGCCCGCGCCCGCGACACCGACCCGGGCGACGTCGTCGTCAACTGGCTCATGCGCGGCACGCTGCACATGGTGGCCGCCGAGGATGCGGGCTGGCTCACGGCCCTGCTCGGGCCGCACTTCATCCGCAAGTTCACCCGAAGGCGCCTGGAGCTGGGCCTGACCGACGAATACCTCGCCAAGGCCGTGCCGCAGCTGGTGGAGCGGCTCCCGGGCACGCGGGCGGAACTGCTCGACGGCATGGGCCTGGAAGGGCAGGCGCGGGCGCATCTGCTCGCATACGCGGGCATGAGCGGCGCACTGTGTCTGCGCGGCAAGACATATGTGCGCATGCCTCCTTCAGAAGAGCACAGTTTGGACGAGCTCGTCAGCCGATACCAACTCGGCTACGGCCCAGCGACACCGGCCGACTTCACCGCATGGGCGGGCATCAAGCCCACCAGCTGGCCGGAACGCACGCATAGGGCCCGCAAACCGCCGCGTGTCAAGCTATTGGGCTTCCTCGACCCGTACCTATTGGGCTATAAAGACAGGTCCTTCACGCTCGATCCCGTCCACACCAAGCAGGTCCAGCGGGGAGGCGGGTTCCTGCGGCCGGTCGTGCTCGTCGACGGGCGGGTCGCCGGCACGTGGACGCTCGACGGCGAGGTCAACGCGTGGGCCCCGGTGCCCGAAGCGGGATTAGCCGCAGAACTAGCCGACCTAGCCCGCTTCCGAGCGCGTTGAGCAGGATGTCGTCCACGCTGAACACCCGCCCCGCCACGAAAACCCGTTGCAGCACTTCCAAAAGCAGCGAGCACCCGGCCCCGATGAGCAGGACGTGCCACCACTTGAGGAACGGCCAGCGCAGCGAGGCGAAGAAACCGAGCGCGAACAGCGGGCCCAGATTGCCCCCGACCTGAATGACGGTGTGCCCGTCACGGATCTGCTCGATCGCGTCCGACAACGGGATCCAATGGGCCAGCTTCGTGCCGGGCGGAACCCGTACCGGAAGAAGAATCATCCACACCCAGGGCAGGGTGCCGAGCACCATTCCGACCTCGGCCACGGACCTCCGCCATGATCGCGACGGCCGCCACTGTCGCAACAGGACGATCGCGAGCCCGGCGACGGGCAGCAGCGCGAGCGTCACCACCCACGGGACCACGAACCGCTGCATCGGGCCATCCTGCCACGCGATACGGTGGCGAATGTGCTGATGAGCCTGGAAGACGTGCGGCGGTTACGTGAAGCTTTGACGGACTTCACGTCCGAGGGGATCGCCGAGCGCCTCGGCCCCTCGGCCACCGATGCCGTGGTGCGCAGCGACTATCGCGAGGCCTTGCGCGTGACGAAAGACGGAGATCGGCTCGACACGCTGATCCGCCTGTTCATCTGCGGCACGTCCGAGCCCGAAGACGCCATCGAGCGCGCTTTGCACCCGCTGCCGCTTTCGAGCGCCCGCGCCTGCGGCCTCATCCAGGGCAACATGGCGGGCCTGGACCTTGAGCCCTACCACGACTGGTGGCTGCTGGCCGACCTGCCGGTCAAACCGCTGCCGAAGGAGCATGTGCTCGGCGTCGGCGGCGCCTCCACGACGCTGGCCAACTCGACGATCCGCCGCCCGGTCGGTGCCGCGCTCGACATCGGCACCGGCTGCGGTGTGCAGGCCCTTCACCTGTCGCAGCACGCCGAGCACGTGACGGTCACCGATATTTCCGCGCGCGCCCTGAGCTTCGCCGCCACCAATGCGGCGCTCAATGGGCTGGAGTGGAAGATCCTTCAAAAAGATCTTTTCGATTTGGTACCGGATGAGCGCTACGACCTGGTCGTCAGCAACCCACCGTTCGTGGTCGGGCCGGGCCTCGCGACGCACACATACCGCGATTCCGGTCGGGCCGGAGACGCCGTGTGCGCCTCACTGGCGGCCGTCGGGTCGCGCCTGCTCAACCCCGGCGGCACGCTGCAATTCCTGGCCAACTGGGCGCACGTGCGGGGCGAAGACTGGGAAGACCGGGTCGCCGGATGGTTCGCGGGCACGGGCATGGACGTGTGGGCCATCCAGCGCGAGGTGCAGGATCCGCTCGATTACGTGCGCCTGTGGACGGCCGACGCCTCCGAGGAACACGACCCGCAGCGGGTCGCGCAATGGCTGGACTGGTTCGACGCCAACGACATCACGGCCGTCGGCTTTGGACTGGTCACCGCACGCCGCTGTCTCGCGGATGATCCACATGTGGTCTGTGAAGACCTGCGCCAGCAGATCGACCAGCCCATGGGTTCGCTTGTGGCGGAGTGGTTCGACCGGCGCGACTGGCTGCGCTCGCCCTCCCGTGACCTGTTCGCGGCCCGCTTCCGGCAGGCGCCCGGGTTGCAGCTGCGCCAGGAGGCGACGTTCGGCGCGGACGGCTGGGCCGTCGACCGGCAGCTGCTGGCGTTGACCAGCGGCCTGCGCTGGGTTGAGGAGATCGACCCACTGATCCTGTCGATCGTGTCCGGCTGCGACGGCAACCTCCCGCTGTCCGCGGTCGCAGAGCTGCTCGCGCAGGCGCATGACGCCGCGCCCGACGCGCTGCGCGAGGTGATGGTGCCGATCGTGGAGCACCTCGTCGAGCGTGGGATCCTTCTCCCGTGCGAGCCGTAGTCCAAACCGTCAGCCACGCGTCCGTCACCGTCGACGACGCATGCGTGGGCGAGATCAAAGACGGGCTGCTTGTGCTGCTGGGCGTGACCCACACGGACACTCCCATGACGGCGGCCCACTTGGCGCGCAAGGTGTATGAGCTTCGCATCCTCGACGACGAGAAGTCCGCCTCCGACATCGGCGCGCCGGTGCTCGTGGTCAGCCAATTCACCCTGTACGGCGACGCCCGCAAGGGCCGCCGGCCCACGTGGCAGGCCGCCGCTCCGGCCTCACACGCGGAGCCGCTCGTCATCGCGTTCGCCGAGGCGCTGCGTGCTCGCGGAGCTACTGTCCAAACGGGACAGTTCCGGGCCCACATGCTGGTCTCCTCGACCAACGTCGGGCCCCGGACGGTACTGCTCGAACTGTAGACTTACGCTGTATGGCCATGTCGATGCGCTCCAGAGCGCACGTGGCCAACAAAGAGGCGGTGCTCGATGGCGTTGTCGACGTCATCATGAGCGAGGTCGAGGAGGCGGTGGATCGGGCCACGGCCCCCGCCGACGACCAGGTCGAGTTCGAGTTCGGGCTCGACCTGGTCCTCGATGGTCTGGAAAGGCTCCGCGTCAGACGGTGATGACGACCTTGCCCACGGCATGGTGCCCCAGCATGTGGCTCACCGCCGCGCCCGCCTCGCGCAGCGGATAGGCCCGGTCCACGACGACGCGCACAGCGCCCGATTCGAGATAGGCAGCGAGCGCCCGCAGATTGTCTCGGTCAACCACACACCTCACGAACCGTCCCAGCCTGGCCGCTCGCGCCATCCTCGGCAACGCGGCGAACAGGCCTCCGGTGTTGCCCAAACTGTTGGGAATGAACACCCCGTCGGCGGCGAGCAGCCGTGCCATCGCCTTCGGTGGATGGTTCAGCACGTTGTCCAGGATGACGTCGTAGCGGCCCCCGAGACCTTCCCTTGTGTAGTCGATGACCTCGGCCGCCCCGAGCGAGCGCACGAGATCGAGGTTTCTGGTGCTGCACACGCCGGTGACCTCAGCGCCCAGCGCCGCGGCGATCTGCACCGCAAATGTCCCGACCCCGCCCGACGCGCCGTTGATCAAGACCCGAGTCCCCAACCCGACCTTGCCCACGTCACGCATGGCGAGCAACGCGGTGAGCCCCGACATGACGGATCCCGCAGCCTCCTCGAACGTGAGCCCTGCGGGCTTCTTGCTGACCTGGGTCGCCGCAACGGCCGCGAACTCCGCGAACGCGCCACCGACGGTCGGTGTGCCGTCCCAGAGGGAACCGAACACCTCGTCACCCGGCCGCAGATCGCTCACCCTGGCGCCCACGGCCTCGACGATGCCGGCGACATCGGTGCCGCGCACCGGGTTGGGCGGCCGCCGAAGCCCCGACCGCAGCCGCAGGACATAGGGAATCCCGGCCACCGTTGCCCAGTCGGGCGTGTTCACGCTGGTGGCGCGCACCCGAATCAGCACGTCTTCCTCGCGCAACGGTGGGCGCTTGATCTCTTGCAGCTTGAGCACCTGCTCGGGTGCTCCATATCGGTCTTGGATAATCGCTCTCATCTTTCACCCCTCTTACGCTGTAAGGGTACCTTACGCCGTAAGGCTGTCAAGCCGCGCCGGAGGGCGACCAGCCGGGTCGCAGTAGTGTCAGGCGCATGGGAGTCACGCATCACGGCCGCACCGAGCGGCTCGACCTCGCCGATCCGACGCTGCGCGAGTGGGCCTGCACGGTCGTGCACGCCGACGACGAGGGCATCGTGCTGGACAAGTCGGCGTTCTATCCGGGCGGCGGCGGGCAGCCACCCGACCACGGTGTGCTGCTGTGGCAGGGCGTCGAGACCCGCATCGTGGGCACGCGCAAGGGCGACGACCTCTACCTGATCCCCGCCGAGGGCGACCCGGTTCCGCCGGTCGGCACGCAGGTCGTCGGCGCGGTGGAGGACACGCGGCGCAGCCTGCTCATGCGGACGCATTCGGGTCTGCATGTGCTGTGCGGGGTCGTGTTCCGTGACTTTGGCGCCCTGGTGACCGGCGGCAACATGGAGCCGGGGGAGGCGCGGATGGACTTCAACCTCCCCGAGGTACCCCCCGATTTCAAAGCAAGGCTCGAAGAGCTCGTCAACCGGGAGGTCGCCGAGGACCGCCGGGTCGTGACGAAGGTGCTCGGGCGCGACGAGGCGCTGGCGCTGCCCGACATCATCCGCACCCAGTCCAACCTGATCCCGGCCGACGAGACGGAGATCCGCATCGTCGACATCGTCGGTCTGGACGTGCAGGCCGACGGCGGCACGCACGTCGCGTCGACCAAGCAGATCGGCAAGCTTGAGATCGTGAAGGTGGAGAGCAAGGGCAAGGCCAACCGCCGCGTGCGGGTCAGGCTGGTCTGACACCATGGCAGAACTGGTCTATCCGCCGGTCATCGGGCTGGCCAAAACGCTGTTCCGGGTCATGGATCTGCGCATCACGGTGACTGGCGGCGAGCACATCCCGCGCGCGGGCGGCGCGGTGCTCGCCAGCAACCATGTGAGCTATCTCGACTTCATCTTCGCGGGGTTCGCCGCGCAGCCGTCCAAGCGCCTGGTCCGGTTCATGGCCAAGCAGGAGATCTTCGCCAATCGGATCGCCGGCCCGCTGATGCGCGCGATGCACCACATCCCGGTGGACCGCGAGGCCGGTCTCGCCTCCTATAAGGCCGCGCTGGCCGCGCTCAAGGCGGGCGAGGTGGTGGGTGTGTTTCCTGAGGCCACGATCAGCGAGACGTTCGAGGTGAAGGAGCTCAAGAGCGGGGCCGCCCGGATGGCGGGCGCTGCAGGGGTCCCGCTGATCCCGATGGCGCTGTGGGGCACGCAACAGCTGTGGACCAAGGGCAGGCCACGCAACCTGCTCCAGCGACATGTGCCGATCTCGATCGTCGTCGGCGAGCCGCTGGCGGTGAGCCGGCGCGAGGACGCCACGCCGCTGCTGCGTGAACGGATGGCCAAACTCTTGGATCAGGCCCGGGAACAGGTGGCTACGGGACCGTAGGTTACGGTACCGTTGGTTAGCATGATCCCAGCCCTGCTGCGCGAGCTTGAACCCGTCGTCGAAACCAACCTCAACCGCCATCTTGCGACCGCCAAAGAGTGGTTTCCGCACGAGTATGTGCCGTGGAGCCAGGGGCGCGACTTCGACGGCGTGCTCGGCGGGCAGGCGTGGGAGCCCGGCCAGTCCACCCTGTCCGAGGTCGCCCGCACCTCGCTGATCGTCAATCTGCTCACCGAGGACAATCTGCCCAGCTACCACCACGAGATCGCGGTCCTCTTCGGGCGCGACGGGGCGTGGGGCACGTGGGTGCACCGCTGGACCGCCGAGGAGGGCCGGCACGGGATCGCGATCCGCGACTACCTGTTGACCACCCGCGCGGTGGATCCGATCGCGCTGGAGCGGGCCCGCATGGTGCACATGGGCGGCGGGTTCACCTCCGACCACACGGGCGGCGCACTGCACTCCATCGCGTATGTCTCGTTCCAGGAGCTCGCGACCCGCGTCTCACACCGCAACACCGGGCGGGTCAGCGGCGACCCGATCTGCGACCAGCTGCTCGCCAAGGTCGCGGCGGACGAAAACCTGCACATGCTGTTCTATCGCAACCTGCTCACGGCCGCGTTCGAGCTCGCACCCGACGCGACCATGCGAGCGATCACCGACGTGGTCACGCGGTTCCAGATGCCGGGCCATGGAATCGAAAACTTCGCTCGCAAATCGGTCCAGATCGCCCTCGCGGGCATCTATGACCTCCGGATCCACCACGACGAGGTGCTCACACCGATCCTGCGCCAGCTCGACATCTTCGGGCGCACCGGCCTGAGCGGCGACGGCGAGGCGGCGCGCGAGGAGCTGGCCGGCTTCATGGCCGAGCTTGACCAGGGCGCCACCCGTTTCGAGGAGAAGCGGTCCCAGCGCGCCGATCGTCTGGCGGGCCGGCTGACGAGCCAGGCGGCCTGACCGTCAGTCGGCGTCGATCGTGCGGCCGCTCGCCTGGCTGGGCAGCGCGTTTGAGGGAGCCGTGTTGTTGCGGTAGCGCTTGAGCCGGTGCTGGTCCTTGGGCGGGCGGTCGTTGGCCAGGATCACCGCGAGCCAGGGCAGCAGGACCATCCCCACCAGGCACAGCGGCAGCCACAGACCCAGCAGCGGGACCTTCAGCATGACCAGCACCGCGCCGAGGATCAGGCACAGCGCCCGCGTGCCCATCATCAGGATGTAGCGCCGCTCCCGCCGGCGGAGCTCCTCCTCTTGGGAGATCTTCGCGTCGGTGATC
The DNA here is from genome assembly GCF_003426775.1 of Allorhizocola rhizosphaerae. Classification (GTDB taxonomy): domain Bacteria; phylum Actinomycetota; class Actinomycetes; order Mycobacteriales; family Micromonosporaceae; genus Allorhizocola; species Allorhizocola rhizosphaerae. The sequence continues at coordinate 46,352 of NZ_QJUG01000014.1, forward strand.
AGGATGGGGGCGGCCCGCTTCATACCTTTCATACTGTCACTCATGTGGCGGGCGGGCACCCACGTGCCCTACCGCCTGGGCCCCCAGCCGGCACCCTTCGCGCAGGGCGATCTCGACGCTGTTGGCGTATGACCAGCCCGCGAGCAGTCCGGCGGCGAAGGCGTCGCCCGCTCCCGTGGCGTCCACCACGTGGACCGGTTCGGTGGGCAGGTGCATGACTCCTTCCGGCCCGGCCCAGGTGGCGCCGCGTGGGCCGTGCTTGACGACGGCCGAGGCGCCGATGGCGTGTGCCAATTTGGCGGCCTGATCTTCACTGCCGATGAGCGCCGCCGCCTCGTCCTCGTTCGCGATCAGCAGGTCCACGCCCTGTACCCACTCCAGGAACCCTTGCGCCGCAAGCAAAGGCGCGGCCGACGACGCATCGACGCTGGTGCGTACGCCTCGGGCCTGCGCCGCGGCCAGCGCGGCCCGGCCCGCGGGGCGGGAGGCCTGGTCCAGCAGCGTGTATCCGGACAGATGCAGATGGGTCGCGCCCATTTCCAGTGCAGCGTCCACATCGGACGGTGCGAGCAGCAGGTTGGCCCCGCGATCGCTGATCATCGTGCGCTCGCCCTGGTAGGTGAGCACCACGATACTGCCCGTGCTCGCCCCCGGCCGCACGCTGACCTGGGTGCCCACCCCGGCCGCGTGCAGTTCGGCCAACCGGTCGCGGCCCGCCTGGTCGTCGCCGACCGCGCCGACGAACGTCACGGGCTGCCCCAGCCACGCCAGCCAGGCCGCCGTGTTGGCCGCCTGCCCACCGCCGGAGACGTGCATGGTGGCGGGCGTGTCCGAGCCCGGAGCGAGCGGCGCGCGCAACACGGCCAGCACGTCCGTGACGAGATCCCCGACCGTAACGATCATGCGAAAAACTCCGTTCAGGCGAAGCTGTGTTCTTGTGCGACAAGGATCGGGCGCGAAGCGATCCGACGCTTGTCGCTGCGGAAACACAGTTCAGGCGAAGCCGTGCTCTTGTGCGGGTGTGTCCGGGTGCGCAGCGATCCGGGCAGACCCGCTGCTGGAAGACGTCGCGAGGGCCACGGCGATCTGGGCCGCGAGCGCCGCGTTGCGCAGGATGATCCGCACGTTCACCGCGAGGCTCGCGCCCTGCGTGGCCGCATGGAAATGCGAAAGCAGCACGGGCGTCACGTTCTTGCCCGTCACCCGGTCGCGCTCCACAATGGACAGACCCTCGGCCAGTACCCGGTCGTGCAGCGCCGGATCGAGCTGCTCGCTGTCCGGCAGCGGGTTGGCAACCACCAGCGCCGCGCCGTTGACCCGCTGCGCGGCCTGGGCCTGCAGCACGGAAGCGATCTCGCCCGGCGTGTCCAGGCTCCAGTCCAGCGGGTGCCCGCTGTCGGTGATGAAGAAGCCCGGGAAGCGGTTCGTGCCGTAGCCGACCACGCCGACGCCCAGGGTCTCCAGCCGTTCGAGCGTCGCGCCGATGTCGAGGATCGACTTCACCCCCGCGCACACCACGGCGATGGGGGTGCGGGCGAGCGTGACCAGATCGGCCGACTCGTCGAACGCCTCCCGGTGCACGCCGCCCAGCCCGCCGGTGGCGAACACCCTTATCCCGGCCGCGTGGGCGATCGCGCTCGTGCTCGCCACGGTGGTCGCGCCGTCCGCCTTCGTGGCGGCGGCGATCGCCAGATCGCGCACGGAAAGCTTGGCCACGTGGTCGGAGTTCGCCAGCCGCTCCAGCTCGTGCGCGGAGAGCCCGACGACGATGCGGCCCTCGACCATGCCGATCGTCGCGGGCACCGCCCCATGCGAGCGCACCTCATCCTCGATCTCGTGCGCGATGCGCAGGTTGTCCGGGCGGGGCAGGCCGTGCGAGATGATCGTGCTTTCGAGCGCGACGACCGGCCCGCCCGCGCGCAGGACCTCCGCGACGTGATCAGCGACTTGGATCATGACTCCATCGAATCACACTGGGAGTTGAGGCGCCGACCTGAGAGAATGTGTGAGTGACTACGCCAACTTCTTCGCCCAATACAGGCACCATCCTTGAAGAGCGTGTCGACTATCGGCTCGACGAAGGTGATCACGAGCGGCTGTCGCACTACACCGATAAAGACAAGCTCATGCAGGCGATGATCGAGGGCACGCCTTGTGTCGCCCTGTGCGGCAAGGTGTGGGTGCCGTCCCGCGACCCCAATCGATTCCCGGTTTGTCCGGAGTGCAAGGAAATCTACGAGTCGCTTTCCGAGTAGGGCCTGGTCAACTTCGCTTAACTTAGGTAACTTCCTTATCGCAGCCCTGGCCCCGGAGGGCTGCGAGAGGAAGTCAAGTGCTCCGCCGGTACCCCCTCATCACGATTTTGATCGCGACGTTGACCGCAGGCTGCGCGACCACCGCGACCACCCCTCCACCTCTGCTTGAGGAGCCGGAGCCGATCCCGCCCGCTCCGGCCGCGGCGACGACGACCACGTGCGTGACCAGCGCGATTCTGGTCAACTCCTGCCGCCCCTGGCCGGCCTCCGACATCGGATGGGTCGATGCGATCGAGGGCGAGTTTCCGTCGATCATCACCACCACGGAAGACGCGCACCTGTTGATCAATTGGCGCCCCACCGAAAGGTGGGCCGACGTGACGCCGGAGCAAATTGACGAGGCGGCCGCCGCCATCGAGTCGATCGCGCCCAAGAAGATCTTCCTGGCCCTGCACCACGCCCCGGAGTCGGGCGTGACCAGGGCGGACGGGTGTGACGACCAGCCGGGCGAGGCCGGCACCGCCGCCGAATATCGTGCCATGTGGCAGCGCGTGCGGGAGCGGTTCGAGGAGCTTGAGGTCACCAATGTGGTGTGGGTGCTCGGGTACGCCAACGACCCGGAGTGGGACTGCCTCGTGCCGGAGCTCTACCCGGGCGACCATTACGTGGACTGGATCATGTTTGACGGCCGTGCCGCGACCCGCTTCGCCCGCCTGCTCATGGGCATGAACGGGCCCGACCGGCAGGTGCTGACCAAACCCTGGGCACTCTACGGCGTCACGGACAGCAGCCTGCCCAACATCCGCGCCTACCTGACCACCCCCGGGTAACTTCTCGCAAGTGGACGGTCGGAGCTGGGCACTGCTGATCGCCGACCTGGCCGGCGTGCTCATCTTCGTGGTGCGCCTCACTGCGCTGCTGCGCGGCTGGTCAGCCCAGCGCCCCCGGCTGAGCGGTGCGACCGACGCGACCGCCGACCAGTAGACTCCCTCCTCGTGCTCGAATCCTTTCCGCCCCTTCGTGCTTGGCAGCGTAAGGCCCTTTTCGAGTACCTGAGGCGGCGCAGCCCAGATTTCCTCGCGGTGGCCACGCCCGGTGCGGGCAAGACGACGTTCGCGCTGCGCATCGCGGCCGAGTTGCTCGCCGACGGCACGGTCGACGGGGTCACGGTCGTGGCCCCGACCGAACACCTGAAGTTGCAGTGGGCCAAGGCCGCGGCACGGGTGGGCATCCAGCTCGACGCCAACTTCCGCAACGCCGACGTGCACACCTCGTCCGACTTCCACGGGGTTGTCGTGACCTATGCGCAGGTCGGCATGGCCCCGCAGGTCCACTTGCGACGGACGCTCACCCGGCGCACGCTCGCGATCCTCGACGAGATCCACCACGCCGGCGACTCGCGCAGCTGGGGCGACGGCGTGAAGCTCGCGTTCGAGCAGGCCGAGCGGCGGCTGATGCTCACCGGCACGCCGTTTCGGTCCGACGAAAACCCGATCCCGTTCGTGACCTACGAGCAGGTGGGCGGGGGAGTGCTGCGCAGCCGGGCCGACTCGGTCTACGGCTACGGTGATGCGCTGGCCGAGGGCGTCGTGCGGCCGGTCATCTTTCTCGCCTATTCCGGCGAAACCCGTTGGCGCACCAGCGCGGGTGACGAGCTGGCGGTCCGGCTCGGCGAGCCGCTCACGCAAGACCTCATCGCCCAGGCGTGGCGCACGGCGCTCGATCCGGGCGGCGACTGGATGCCGCAGGTGCTCAAGGCCGCCGATGCGCGCCTTTCGGTGCTACGGGCGGGTGGCATGCCCGACGCGGGTGGGTTGGTGATCGCGTCCGATCAGCAGGCGGCCCGGTCATACGCCCGGCTGCTGGAGCGGGTCACGGGCGCGAAGCCGGTCGTCGTGCTGTCTGATGACAAGGGCGCGTCCGACAAGATCGCTTCCTTTTCGGCGACCCCGTCGGAGAAGTGGATGGTCGCGGTGCGCATGGTGTCCGAGGGCGTCGACATCCCTCGATTGGCCGTCGGGGTGTACGCGACCAGCGCCTCCACCCCGCTCTATTTCGCCCAGGCGATCGGGCGCTTCGTGCGGGCCCGCCAGTCCGGTGAGACCGCGAGCGTGTTCCTGCCCAGCGTGCCGCAGTTGCTCGGCCTGGCAAGCGAAATGGAGGTCGCGCGCGATCACGTGCTCGGCGGGCCGTCGAAGAAGGAGGAAGATCTCCTTCTCGAGCAGGCGCAGAAGGCCGAAAAGGCCAGCGACGAGCTGACCAAGGGCTGGGAGGCGCTGTCCGCCACCGCTGAGCTCGACCAGGTCATCTTCGACGGCGCGACATTCGGCCTGCCGGCGCAGTCGGGCACGCGCGAGGAGGAGGAGTTCCTGGGCCTGCCCGGCCTGCTCACGGCCGAGCAGGTGGCAGTGCTCCTGGCCAAGCGCCAGGCCGAGCAGGCGGCCTCCGTGCGGCGCTCAAAGACGGTCGCACCCGCGCAGCCACAGCGGGAAATGGTGCGCGACATGTCGGCGGCGGAGCGCCGTGTCCACTTGCGACGGCAGCTCAACGCGCTCGTGGCCGCGCATCACCACCGCACGGGCCTGCCCCACGGCAAAATCCACTCCGAGCTGCGCACCCGATGCGGCGGCCCGCCCAGCGCGCAGGCCACCATCGAGCAACTCGAAGAGCGCATCGCGATGATCCAGTCGCTGTAATTTCCGTGCGAGATCAAAGCACCGTGTAGTCCACATTGAACAGATGTTCAGGGTCGGCCGTGACATCGACGGCGATGATGCGGTCGTCCTGGACCGTGAACCGCAGGGCGATGCGGACGCTGCCCGTGGGCGGGCGTGCGGACGAGCTCGCCGACGCCGCCGTCGAACATCGCGAGTTCGGCGCCTTGCGCACGACCCGAGAAGAAGCCCGCGACCGCTTCGGCGCCGCGTGCCTGGCCGGGGCCGCCCATGAGCGCCGCCGCGGCCGGGCGGAACGCGACGTCGGGGTCGAGCAGGCCGGCAGCGTGTCGAACTGCCCGCGGCGCGAGGCCGCCAGGAACACGTCCACGACCCGGCGCTGGCGCGCTGGTCGGGCTCTGGGGGCGCCCTGGACCCTCCTGCGAGCCCGGCTGGCCAGCTGCCGGGCGGCGGCCGGGCGGCATCCGATGATCGTGGCGATCTCGTCGAACGGGACCGCGAACATGTCGTGCAGCACGAATGCCAGGCGCTCCGCGGGCTCCAGCGTGTCCAGCACGACGAGCAGGGCCAGCCCGACGGAGTCGGCGAGCACGGTCCTGCTCGGGGCACACCTCGTCGGCCCGCTCCGGCCCGCGCTCGCAGAACTACTGACAGATCGGCCGGGGCGCATGTGACATGATCCGAAACGTGAACCCTCCGCCCCGCACGCTCCAGCAACGCAAGCAAGACACGCTCCACCGGCTCGAACACGACGTCGACGGGTGGATCGCCACGGCCTCACCCGACGGCACGCCCTATCTGATGCCGCTGTCGTTCCTGTGGGATGGCTCGACGCTCCTGCTGTCCACGGCCGTGAAGAACCCGACCGCACGCAACCTGCGCTCCAGCGGGCTGGTCCGGATCGGTATCGGGCTGGTGCGCGACGTGGTCCTGATCGAGGGGACCGTGCAGACCATCGAGCGGCACGAGATGCCCACTGAGCTCGGCGACGCGTTCGCCGCGAAGGCCGGATTCGACCCGCGCCAGGCGAAGGGCGACTACCCGTACTTCCGGGTCAGGCCACGGCTGATCCAGGCGTGGCGCGAGGTCAACGAGCTCAAGGACCGAGACCTTATGCGCGACGGCCGCTGGCTATAGGCCCTGCTGCGACTCCCGCAGATTTGGTATTCAGGCGAAGCCGTGATCTTGACGCGGCTGAGGTTGATCGTGAAGCGTTCAACCTCAGCCGCTGTGGAAACAGCAAGAGCGTGTCCTTGGGGAAGGACACGCCCTTGCGTCAAGCCTCAAGATCAGTTGTTGGAGCCACGCCAGGTGAACTCGGGGTCTGCCGAAACCTCGACAGCGATCTTGACTAGGTCGTCTGCGTACTTGTTCGCGTGGTGTCCACAGAACACCAGCTCGCCCCCACCGGCCAGCTTCACGCGCAACTTGCCCGCCGCGTTGCAGCGGTCGCACCGTTCATCGGCGGCAGGGATGGCCGTCGCCTCTGGCGGCGGCGTGAGGGTCTGGGTCATCGCCTTCCTCCTCTGGTCGTCACCGATGATTTGCTCAAGATCTCAATCAGCTTGCTCCTACCCACGCATCGTTCAACATCGGTGCTACTGAACGACTTCCCAATATGACCACGGGGGACCTAGGTCACAGGTGGAGCCTGGGTCGGCAGGTACCGAACCGGAAGCCTACCTGGGGTGTTGCTTTGCGGACAGTCTGCCGCCCCACAAGCGTGCCACGTCAACGATCACATGGCGAGCCGATACGGGTTCCACCCGCGAGCGGACATACGCTCAGTCGCGAGATCGGTACGTTTGGTCGATACGCCTGACGGACTAATCGAGATAGTCGCGCAACACCTGCGAGCGCGAGGGATGCCGCAGCTTAGACATGGTTTTCGACTCGATCTGGCGGATCCGCTCGCGGGTCACACCGTAAACCTGGCCGATCTCGTCAAGCGTGCGCGGCTGTCCATCGGTAAGCCCAAAGCGTAAACGGACAACCCCCGCCTCACGCTCCGAAAGGGTCTGAAGCACCTGTTGCAGCTGATCCTGCAGGAGCGAGAACGACACCGCGTCGACGGCGACCACGGCCTCGGAGTCCTCGATGAAGTCACCGAGCTGGCTGTCGCCCTCGTCGCCGATCGTCTGGTCCAGCGAGATCGGCTCGCGAGCGTACTGCTGGATCTCCAGGACCTTCTCCGGCGTGATGTCCATCTCCTTGGCCAGCTCCTCCGGGGTGGGCTCGCGCCCGAGATCCTGGAGCAGCTCGCGCTGGATGCGGCCGAGCTTGTTGATGACCTCGACCATGTGCACGGGGATGCGGATGGTGCGGGCCTGGTCGGCCATGGCGCGGGTGATGGCCTGGCGGATCCACCACGTGGCGTAGGTGGAGAACTTGTAGCCCTTGGTGTAGTCGAACTTTTCCACCGCGCGGATCAGGCCGAGGTTGCCCTCCTGGATCAGATCCAGGAACGCCATGCCGCGACCCGTGTAACGCTTGGCCAGCGACACCACGAGGCGCAGGTTGGCCTCCAGCAGATGGTTTTTGGCCCGCTCGCCGTCGCGCGACACCCACATGAGATCGCGCTGCAGCTCACGGGAGAGCTCGACACCCTCCTCATCGGACACTCGCAGCCGCTCCGAGGCGTAGAGACCGGCCTCGATCCGCTTGGCGAGCTCCACCTCCTGCTCGGCGTTGAGCAGCGGCACCTTGCCGATCTGCTTGAGGTAGGCGCGCACCGAGTCGGCCGACGCGGTCAGCTCGGCGTCCTTGCGCGCCTGTTTGAGCGCCTCGGACTCCTCCGCGTCCCACTCGAAGTCGTCGGACTGCTCGGCGTCGGCCTCGGCGGCCTGCACCAGCTCGGCGGGCTCGTCGACCACCACGTCTTCGAGCTCGGCGGCCAGATCCTCGACATCGAGCTCCGCGCCGTCGGGCTCGTCGGTCTCGAGCTTCGGCGCACCGGCCTCGTCGGCCTTCTTCTCCACCTTGTCGGACTTGGGCGTCGCCGCCTTGGCCGCCTTCTTCGCCGGGGCCTTGACGGCCTTCAGGGGCTTGTCGCCCGCGGCCTTGGCCGGCTTGTCGGCGTCGGCGGGCTTGTCGCCCTTCTCCGCGGCGGGGGCGGTCTTCTTGGCCGCGGCCTTGGTCGCCTTCGCCGGCTTGTCGGCCTTGACGGGCTTCTCCGGCTTGTCCTCGACGGCGGCACCGGGCGCGCCCGGCGCTCCGGCGGCCGACTTGGCCTGCTTCGGTGTGGTTGTCTTGGCCGTCGTCGCCTTGGACGCCGGCGTGGCAGCGCGAGCGGCGGCCACCTTGCGACGGTTGTTGTTGGACGAGTCGTCCACCTCGACGGTCACGCCGGCCTCCAAAAGGGCGCGCAGCAACTTCTTGGTCTGTGCGGGGGTCACCGCGGCGGCCTCCACCGAACTCGCCAGTTGCGCCGGGGTCAGCCTGCCGCCATGGCCTGCGGCCTGGGCGATCAGCATGTCGGTGAGCGAGCGTACGTCTACGCCGATCTGGCGAGCTTCAGTCACGGATGACCTTCCGAGGCGAGGCGATTTCTGCGTGAGCACTTGGCAGGCGTGAATTGTAGCGCCGTGTCGTAGGTAACTGACGGCGGCGCGGCCCGCCCAGTTTTGCCAGGATGGCAAGAGTGGGCCTGAGCGAACAAGAGCTTTTGCGAATAGCGGTACCGATCGCGGCCGAGGCGGCGGCCATGGCGCAGCGAATGCGCGCCGAGGCGATCACCGATTTCGGCACCAAGAGCACCATCACCGACGTCGTGACGGCCGCCGACACGGCGGTCGAGCGCCTGATCAGCGACGCCCTGCGGGCCGTGCGGCCGGGCGACGCCATGCTGGGCGAGGAGCTCGGCACGGACCTGGGCACGGCGTCCAGCGACAGCCAGGTGCGGTGGATCGTCGACCCGATCGACGGGACAGTCAACTACCTCTACGGCATCGAGCAGTACGCCATTTCGATCGCGGCCGAGCTGGACGGCGAGGTCGTCGCGGGGGTCGTGCACAACGCGGCCACGGGCCGGGTGTGGACCGCGGCCCGGGGGCACGGCGCGTGGCGCGACGGCCGCAGGCTTACCGGCTCGACCCAGACCGACCTCGCGCAGACGCTCGTGGCCACCGGGTTCGCCTACATCGCCGCCCGCCGGGCGCACCAGGGCCGGGTCGTCGCCGGGCTGCTGCCCCGGGTGCGCGACATCCGCCGGATGGGCTCTGCCGCACTGGACCTGTGCGCCGCGGCGGAGGGCCAGGTCGACGCGTTCTACGAGAAGGGCCTCAACGCGTGGGACATGGCCGCGGGCGGGCTCATCGCACGCGAGGCGGGCCTGCTCATGACGGGTCTGCACGGCAGGCCGCCCGGGCACGATCTCGTGCTGGTGGCCCCGCCCGCTCTGCATCCGCAGCTGCATGACGTGCTCTCGGAACTGGATGCCGCTGGGGGTCCCTGACCGGCTCACCCCTCGCAGGTACCCGGTGGAAGCTCCGGTCTTCCTAAAATCGCGACCGACTGGCGCATCTCGGTCGGCGTGGCCAGCTGCTTGAACCGGCCACCGATCACTACGTCGACGAACTCGTCCTCACGCTGGAGATCGAACTGCCGCTCGCTGTCGTCGAGGAAGTAGGCCCGCAGGAGATGCGCCGCGCCGATGGCCTTCGGGCCGTAGCGCAGGATCGCCACCTCGTCCGGCTCGTCCTGCTCCGCGTCCTGGATCTTGTCGACCTGGAAGCGCCGGTTCTTGAAGTCCGCGGCGACGTTGTTGGCCAGGCCGGCCTGGTTCGTCGCATTGAAGACGTTGATTTTGATCTCGGACTCCGACTCGGGCAGGTCCAGGCTCACCGGGACGTGGCCGGGCTTGCACTTCTGCGCTGCGGATCCATCGCTCTGAGTGTCCCTGGTCACTGTGACGACGACGAGAACAATCGCGGCAATTGCCAGGATGCCGACAACCGCCAGAGCCCGAATCCGCGTCATGTGCATGTGTATTCGCTCCCCGTAACAGAGACCAGTTGCGCCAGAGGTTATCGTCTCCGGGCGCGGGCGAGGAGGCGACCCGTCGAGGATGGCCAACTTTCGTCAAAAGTCTCCGGCGTGCCGCGCCGGATCTTACGGGAGCCACCCCTACCTTTGTCTCCCGACTGGCGTGCTCACGACGACCGGCGCAACCCCCCGGGCCTGTCGGGTCGGTCACATCGGGAACAATTCGCGCCCCGCGCGCGTACAACTCCCACACGGACGCGTTAAAGTGTCGCGCTCGTTGGGGAAGAACACATATTGGGAGTGTGACAATCTATGGCTACCGACTACGACGCCCCGCGCCGAGACGAGGTCGACCTCGGCGAGGACAGCCTGGAGGAACTCAAGGCCAGGCGCGTCGACTCGCAGTCGGGCAGCGTGGACATCGACGAGGCGGAAGCCGCTGAGACCTTCGACCTACCCGGCGCGGATCTTGCCGACGAAGAGTTGACGGTCAAGGTGGTACCCATGCAGGCCGATGAGTTCCGCTGCTCGCGCTGCTTCCTGGTGCATCACCGCAGCCAGTTGGCCGGTGAGCGCAATGGGGAGCTGATCTGCCGCGAGTGTGCGTGAGTTGACTTCGTGCGGTGAGATAGGTCCATGACGACGGACCGATCAGGCGACGATCTCAGCCGCGGCGCCAACGATGCTCCTCGCGGCGAGGAGTTGGCGACCGCGGTCGCCGGACTGGCCGAGTCCGACATGGACCGGAAAAGCCGGGCAAAGCTGCTCGGCCGAATGCTCGACGGGCTGAGGCAGCGCGGGGTCAAGCAGCTCTTTGCCCCGCGCAAGGCCGTCGGGTGGATCACCGACGCGGTGTCGGATCTGGCGCCGCACGTGCCGGTGCGCACCCTCGACACGCTGCGTGCGCACTTTCCGGGCCTGGATGGCGACGCGCTGGCCGAGCGGCTGGTGCGCAACGCCGCCCGGGCGACCGCGAGCGTGGGAGCGGTGGGCGGGGGCATCGCCGCGGTGGAGTGGGCCGCGCCGCCGACGCTGCTGACCATGCCGGTCCTGCTCGCCACGGAGACGGTCGCGGTGGTGGCGATCGAGCTCAAGCTGATCGGCGAGCTGCACGAGGTCTACGGGCACCCGATCCTGGGCACGCAGGGGCAGCGGGCGGTGACGCTGCTGCAGGCGTGGGCCGCGCGGCGCGGGGTCAACCCGATGGTGCCGGGCACCGGCGTGGCCACCGTGCTCGGGACGGCAACGCGCAAGCAGCTGCGCGACATGATCCTCAAGCGGTTCGGCCGTAACCTGACCACGCTGGGCCCACTGCTGACCGGCGCGGCCGTGGCCAGCTACCTCAACCGCCGGGCCACGCGCAGGCTGGGCGACGATGTGAGCCGTGACCTGCGCCTGCGCTACGGCAAGCGGCCGGAGTTGCCCTCGGCCGGCTGAGCAGCCGGCTGTCCAAACGCGACTCCCGGCTCAGCGCAGGGCGGCGGCGAGCTTTTCCGGGTGGCGGGTGCTGATCACCCAGTACGGCGTGGGGTCGTCGGGGTCGTTGAGCACGATCTGCACGGCACCGCGGATCCACGGGCGCTGGATGACGAACGCGAGCGGATCGGCGCCCGGTCCGAGCAGCAGGCGGCGGTCGTCGGCATCCAGCGGGATGACGTCGGCGATGAAGCGCAGCGGGATGTGCGCGTCGTCGACGTGGAGTTCGCCGTCCGCCACACGGATCTTGACTCGTCCCAGCGACCACATCCCGGCCGTGAGAGCCGGCAGGAGCAGGGCAAACGGCAGCCAGGTGCGCACGCCGGAGGCGCCCAGGCCGATCTCGGCGGCGAGCACGCTGGCCACGCCCAGCACGAACACCCACATCCACCAGGGCACGTTGAGTCGTTCTAGATAACGAACCCTTGCCGGTGCGATGTGGTCCGAGGATGTCACAGCCCGACGATACGATGCCGGCGAAGTCGCCGTTCCCCCGGAGGTTGTTGTAGTGAATCCCGACGTTGTGCCGGTTGCGGTGCTCCAGCTGGACCCGGATCTGCCGTTGCCCTCATACGCACATCCAGGTGACGCGGGCGCGGATCTTTACGCGGCCGAGGATGCGGTGATCCCCCCGGGCGAGCGCAGGCTGGTGCGCACCGGCGTGGCCATCGCGCTGCCCGACGGGTTCGTGGGGCTGGTGCATCCCCGTTCGGGGCTCGCCGCCAAGAAGGGGCTCACGTTGCTCAACGCGCCCGGGACGGTCGATTCGGGGTACCGCGGAGAAATTTTGGTTAATTTAATTAACCATGATCGGGTGAGCGCCGCCAAGATTGTGCGCGGTGACCGGATCGCGCAACTTGTCGTTCAGCGTGTGGAGCGGGCACACTTCCACGGCGTCGAGAATCTGACCGACTCCGCGAGGGGCACCGGCGGGCACGGCTCGACCGGGAGCTGAGGAGGAAAAGTGATCTTCTCGCGACGACGAGGAGCGGGACGTCACCATAAGGCGGAGGGCGCGGTCCTGTCGAAGAGCGACGAGCGGCGCGCGCGGCGGGCCGCCATGCTGGAGGAGCTGGACCTGGTCGAGCCGGGCCCGAGCTCGCCTGACGCACCGCCTCCGCAGGACGTTCGCCCGCTCGGGCCGTTCGACTTCGCCGATGCCCCGCCCGGAGACCGGGTTGACCTCGGCAGCCTGCTGCTTCCCGCGATCGAGGGGATCGAGATCCGGATGCAGGCCGACGAGCGCGGCATGATCCAGCAGCTGATGCTCATGCACGAGGCCAACTCGCTGCAGCTGGGCGTGTTCGCCGCGCCGCGCACCGACGGCCTGTGGGACGAGGTGCGCGACGAGATCCGCAAGTCGCTGTTCGCCGACGGCGTGGCGTCCGACGAGGTGCCCGGACGCTGGGGCACCGAGCTACGCGCGCGGCTGCGCACCCAGGAGGGCTTTGACGACCTGCGGTTCATCGGGGTCGACGGTCCACGTTGGATGATCCGCGCGGTCTATCGCGGACCGGCGGCGATCGACCCCGCCGAGGCCGGCCCGCTCGACGGCTGCTTGACCGGCCTCGTGGTGCGCCGGGGCGAAGAGGCCCGGCCGACCCGCGAGGCACTACCGCTTCAGCTGCCCGAACACATGCGACCGGGCGGTGCCGAGCCCTCCGCCGACCCACCCGCCGCGCCGGCCCCGGCGGCCCAACCCGCAGAAGAAGCACCCCCGCCGCCCAAACGCAAGCCTTCACCCCGGCCGAGACGGGATTAGGCTGGTTGCCATGGCCACCGATGACACGCGCCGAGGGACCGCCGCCACGAGTGCCAACACGCGAGGTCGCGGGCTCAAGGGCGTGCTGCATCGACTGACCGCCTCGGAGCAGGAGCTCGAGTCCGAGGAGCTGCGCGAGGAAACCGAACGGGCCGGGTGCGAGTGTGTGGAGGACGTCCACCGCGGACAGCTCGTCAGCGTGACCGGAAGACTGCGCACGGTCGTCTATACTCCGCGTACAAACCTGCCAACCCTCGAGGCCGACCTTTACGACGGCACCGACGTGGTCACACTGGTTTTCCTGGGCCGGCGCCACATCCCGGGCGTCGAACCGGGCCGGGCGCTGACCGCACGCGGCCGGGTCGCGCTGCGCGACGGGCGCAAGGTCATATACAACCCGCACTACGAGCTGGAAGCGGCGAGATGAAAAGCACGACTGAGGAAGAGCTACCCCCGTTCGCCGAGCAGATGTCGCAGCAGCTGGGCGGGTTAAAGGGAATCATCGAGTCAGGCATCCCGGTCACCGTCTTCGTGATCGCCAATCTCGTGTTGGGCTGGGCGATGCCCTCGCCGCCTGCCCCGGATCGTTTCACGCTGAAAATCGCCATCATCGCGGCGGTCGTCGTGGCGGTCGGCATCGCGCTGCTGCGGCTGGCCCGCAAGGAATCGATGCGGTTTGCGATCAACGGGCTGTTCGGTATCGCACTCGGCGCGTGGCTTGCCTGGGACACGGGTGAGGAGCGGGCGTTCTACCTTCCCGGCATCTTCATCACCCTGGGTTATGTCGTGCTGCTGTTCGGGTCGATCGTGATCGGACACCCGCTGGTCGGGTGGTTGTGGACGATCATCGCCAACGGCGGCAAGGGCGACTGGCGAGCCGAGGTGCGGCAGCGGCGCCTGTTCGGCTGGCTGACGGGGCTGTGGGCGACCGTGTTCCTGCTCAAGGCGTCGATCCAGAGCGCGCTTTACTACGCGGACTATGCCACGGCGTTGGGGGTGGCGCGGATTGCGTTGGGGTATCCGGTGTTTGCTCTGCTGATTGCGGTGAGTTTTTGGGCTATTCGGCGGGTGCGGCGGGAAGAGCCTGCGCTTTCTTAGTGGTTGGGTTGGGTTCGGTTGGGCTGGGTGGCGTGGGGTGGGCGCGAGGTTGGGGGCGGTCCCGGGGGTT
>NZ_QJUG01000140.1 GCF_003426775.1 Allorhizocola rhizosphaerae
GAGCGGCTCAACAAGGTGATGGCCGACGCGACCACGGCATACGAGATCATCCTTGTGGTGGACGGCAGCCCCGACAACACCTGGGAGGTCGCCGACTCCCTGGCCAAGCGCTCCGGCCCGGTGCGCGCCATCCGGCTCGCCCGCAACTACGGGCAGCACAACGCGCTGGTGGCCGGGCTGCGGGCGGCCCGGTTCGAGGTGATCGTCACCATGGACGATGACCTGCAGCACCCGCCGGAGGAGGTGCCCAAGCTGCTGGCCGCGCTCACCGACGACGTGGATCTGGTTTACGGCGTGGCCGCCACCGAGGAGCACGGCTTCTTCCGCAATCTGACCTCGCGCGTGGCCAAGACCGGCATGGCGGTCGCGCTCGGCGCGCAAAACGCCGACCAGGCCAGCGCGTTCCGCGCGTTCCGGGCCTTCATGCGCGGCGGCTTCGAGCAGGTGCAGGGCCCGCACGCCTCCATCGACGTGACGCTGTCGTGGTCGACGACCCGGATCGCGGTCCAGACCGTGGACATGGCCGACCGGGCGGAGGGCCGTTCGGGATACACCGTCGGCAGGCTCGTCAAGCACGCGCTCAACATGGCCCTGGGCTACTCCACCAAGCCGCTGCGCCTGGTGACCTACCTCGGTTTCCTGGTCGGCCTGATCGGCGTGGGGCTGCTGACCCGCATGCTGTGGATGTACTTCGACGGCCGCACCACGCAGGCCGGCTTTACCACCATCGCCTCGATGATCGCGATGTTCGCGGCGGCGCAGATGGTCGCGATCGGTGTGCTGGGCGAATACGTGGGCCGCATTCACTCCGGCGGCATGGGCCGCCCGACCTACGTCATCCGCGAGCGCACCGAGGGCGCCCCGAGCGAGCTGCCGCTGGCCGCCCGGGAGGAGCTGGCCGCGCGCGACGCGGAGCAGACCGATCACCCCCGCCCGGCCGACGTGCCGAGCATGCGCTGAGCAGACCCGATCACCCCCGCCCGGCCGACGTGCCGAGCATGCGCTGAGCAGACCCGATCAGCACCGCCCGGCCAACGTGCCGAGCATCCGCTGAGGGGTTTGATTCAGGCGACCCGATAGGAGAGCACCGCGGCGACGACCCGGTCGAGCTCCTCGTCGCGCATGCCCGCATACACCGGCAGGCGCACCAGCCGGTCGGCCACGTCGTCGGTCACCGGGCAGCCGTCGGCCGAGCCCGTGCGCCCGTAGCGCACGCCCGCCGGGGCGGAGTGCAGCGGCTGGTAGTGGAAGGTGCCCTGCACGGCCCGCTCCGCGAGGTGCGCCAGCAGCGCCTGCCGGTGCCCGAGATCGGGCATGAGCAGGTAGTAGAGGTGGGCCGGGTGCTGGCAGTGCTCCGGCACGGTCGGCTGGGCCACGCCGTTTTCGCCCGCCCACGCGGCCAGCTGCTCGTGGTAGGCGCTCCAGACCGCCTGCCGCTCTTTCTGGATCTCGGTGAACGATTCCAGCTGCGCGGTCAGGAACGCGGCGAGCAGGTCGCTGGGCAGGAAGCTGGAGCCGATGTCGACCCAGCGGTATTTGTCGACCATCCCGCGGAAGAACTGGCTGCGGTTGGTGCCCTTCTCCCGGATGATCTCGGCTCGGTGCAGGAACCGCAGGTCGTTGAAGACCAGTGCGCCGCCCTCTCCACAGTGGACGTTTTTGGTCTCGTGGAAGCTCTGCGTGGCCATCGCGCCGAACGTGCCCAGGCCCTGCCCGCGGTAGGTGGCGCCGATCCCGTGCGCGTTGTCCTCGATGAGGGTCAGGCCGTGCCGCTGGGCGATCGCGGTGATCGCGTCCATGTCGCAGCCGACGCCCGCGTAGTGCACCACCACGATGGCCTTGGTCCGCTCGGTGATGGCGGCCTCGATGAGCGACTCGTCGATGTTGAGCGTGTCGGGGCGGCAGTCGACGAACACCGGCACCGCGCCGCGCAGCGCGTAGGCGGTCGCGGTGGAGCAGAACGTGAACGACGGCATGATCACCTCGTCGCCCGGCTGGAGGTCGAGCAGGATCGCCGACATGTCCAGCGCGTGCGTGCAGGACGTGGTCAGCAGGGCCGCCTGCGTCCCCAACGTGTCCCGCAGCAGTTCGGTGGCCCGCTTGGTGAAGGGTCCGTCACCGGAGAGCGCCCCGGAGGCCATCGCCTCGCTCATGTAGCCCGACTCGAGCCCGGTCAGGTACGGGCGGTTGAAGGGGATCCTTGGCAGCGTCGTCACGACGCGAGCCTAGCAAGCGCCACCGGCCGTGGGGCAGCCTACTTCGTACACGGCGACATCTCCTCGCTCAAACCTGAGCAAAGCGAACTCCTTGAGGTTCGCCGCCTCGCGCCCGAACGCCCGGTCGGCGACCATCCAGCGCACGCCCCGCTCCCGCAGCCACCGGATCGACTCCGCGGACGGCTGGCTGAAAGCGCTGTCGTTGCGGCGCAACAGTTCCTGATCCCAGAAGCCCACCTGGGTCTGGGTCACGCCCTGCCGCGCCGCGTCCTCGTTGGCCTGCGCGGTGTAGGCCCAGCTCTCCACGAGCACCCTGCGCTCGGCGAAACCCGAGAGCCAGAACGAAAGGCTCGAACACGGGTCGGAGTTCGGTTTGAGGCAGTGCGCGTTGATGGCCAGCAGGTCGCCGGGCTCGCTGTGGTCCCTGACCCATTGCGCCGCCTCGGCCCGCTCCGGGGTGACTTCGACGTGGTACGGAATCGGCCCGGCGTTGGCGAAAAGCTTGGCGTCCCAAGGCAATCCGGTCGCGCCCGCGCACATCACGAGCACCAGCGCGGCCACCGCACCGCCGCCCCTGGGCGCCCATCCGCGGCGGCCGGCCCACCACAGCACCAGCCACACCAACGCGGCCAGCGCCATGACCGACAGCGCCATGCGATAGATGGGCAGCATGTCGTGCCAGCCGAAGCCGCCCGTCGCGCCGTAGCGCCACATCAGCAGCGACAGGCAGGCGACCGCGACCAGCGACGCGGCGACCGAGGCCCAGAAGAACCGCATCGACACGCGATGGTGCTCGATGAGCGCCACGAGCCCCCAGGCGGACAGCACCGCGCCGAACGCGAACCCGGACCGTACAAAATATCCTTGGGCATAGGAGGGGTGCCAGAGCAGGAGGGTACCCGCGGCGCCGCCGACGATTCCGCCTGACAAAAACCATTGCGCGGTACCCCATTCGCGCCGCCGCACCCACGCCAGCACCGCGATCCCGGCCAGCCGGGTGAACATGAACAGGAAGTAGCCGCCCACCACGAAGGCGAAGACGAACAGCTCCTTCCACCATGGACGGTTGATCGCGCGGGTCAGGAACGCGTCCACATTGGCCAGTGGATGGATGTAGAGCCCGTTGGACTTGAACCGATAGAGCACGACCATCGCCACCACCTGCGCCGCGATCAGCAGCCCGCCCAGCAGCCAGGGCGCCGCGCTGAACCGCCGCCGCACCAACTGGACCAGGCACACCAGCCCGGCCGCGCACACCGCCACCGGCAGCACCGACGCCTTGGCCCCGGTTGCCCCCAGCGAAAACAGCGCGAGCAGCACCCACGCGCCCCGGCCGAGCGTGCCCGGCGCGCCGTCTCCGGCCAGCCGGTCCACGCCGAGCGCGATGAGCGGGAACGTCATCAGCGCGCCGTAGATCAGCGACGGGCTCCCCCAGATCATGTATGCGGTCACCCCGCCCAGCGGCCCGAGGGCCATGCTGCCCACGGCCACCTCGCCGATCGCGAACACCAGCGCGGTCGACACGGCCCCGGCCAGCGAGCTGGACGTGACCCGCCACCCCACGACCCCGAGCAGCACCACGCCGAGCACGACCAGGAACGCCAGCCCCAGCCGGAACAGCACGAAGTGCGGCTCCACCCCGCTGATCGTGCTCGCGACGGCGTAGTGGGCGAAGGTGAACCAGTGGTAGTCCAGCGACTGCCCGGCCACCGCCGGCACTTCGAGCGGGAAGTGGTGCTTGGCCTCGCCGATCAGCGAAAGGTAGAAAAGCTCGTCGATGAAATAGCGCTGCGGCCCGCCGACCGGGATCGGCTGGTTGGGCCGGAAGAACGCGAACGTCAAATAGGCCAGCAAAAACACGGCCACCCCGGCGACAGGCCACGACCACGTGAGCGGCGCCCGCTCCCCCTGACGCGGCAGCCAGTGCCGGCGCAGCCGGGGCACGGCCGCGAACGGCACCACGACCAGCAGCGGCCACACCCACAGCAGCCCCCGCAGGTCGGTCACCGACGCCACCACGAACACCGCGATCTCCAGCACCAGGCCAAGGGCCGAGCCCATCGCCAGGTCTTCGGCCAGGCCCAGGGTGTTGCGCCGCAGCGCCCGGTACACCAGCGTGCCCGGCAGGGTCACGGCCCACAGCGCGTAACCGGCATACCGCAGGATGTAGTCGAACGGCACGCCGGTGGCCAACAGCATCGCGCACAGGGCACCCGAAACCGCCAGCAGGGGGAGCCATCGCACGGCTCTAGCCGCCAGTGTCATTCCGCCTCCGTCCGTGGGCCCGCGGCCATACGCGCCCGGCCAAGAGTATGCCGCGAGATCATAGGTACTCTGTCGGGAGTCCACGCCCCGAAGGGATCGGCATGCCCACTCGCTGGAAGGCGCTCGCCGCCGCACTGGTGGCCGCGTTCCTCGCCGGCCGGATCGTCATCCTGCTGGGCGGCAAGGTGTACACGTCGTTTGACACGTTCTCCTACGCGCTGCGCGGAGACCCGTTCTGGGACCGCGGTGAGCTGGTGTCGTTCACCGGGCAGGCGCCGCGGCCGTGGGGCGTGCCGCTGTTCTATGCGATGTTCGGCGACGATCAGGCGCGCGCGGTGGCGCAGTGGACCCTGGGCACGGTCGCGTGGCTGGTGCTGGCGTGGTCGCTGGCGCGCTGCTTCCGCTCGCCCGCCGCGCAGGCGCTCGCCGGTGGCGTCGTGCTGCTGCTTGCCCTGACCCGGACGGTGGCCAGCTGGGACTTCGCGATCCTTTCCGAGTCGCTGTCGCTATCGCTGGGCGCGCTCGTGCTCGCGTTTTTCCTTTGGTGGGCAAGGACTTTGCGGCTCGCCCCGCTGATCCTCATGACGGTCGTGGCCGTGTGGTGGACGTTCGTGCGGGTGGACATGCTGCCCCTGCTGGCCCCGCTGGTGCTCGTGGTCGTGGTCGTGGCGTGGCGGCACCGGCGCTGGGTGGCCCCGGCCGTGGCCGCCGCCGTGCTGGTGCTCGCTGCCGGGTGGAGTTATGTCACGGGGCAAATCAGCCTGCACGCCGCCGAGAAGTGGACGGCCACGCCTCATATAACCCATGAGCAAGGCCTTATGTTGTACCGCTTGCGGATCAACGTGCTTCCCGATCCCGCCGTCAAATCGGCCTTCCAGCAACGCCTCGGCATGCCCGAGTGCCCGGCGGCCGACCGTGCCGCGCAGCTGCCCGGCTGGGACCTGCCCGCGCTGCACGACGCGATCGACCAGTGCCCGGCGCTCAAGGCGTGGACGCAGGAGCACCGCGACACGATGTGGTCGGAGTACGCCAAGGCGGCCCCCGGGCTGTTCGCGCGGCAGCACTACCAGATGTGGTCGGATTCGTTGCGCGGAGCCGACTACGCGCAGACGCCCTCGGTACTGTCCAAAATGGAACGCCTCATCTTCCCACCCGGACACGCCCAGTTGCTCATCACGCTGGCAGGCCTGGCGCTCACGCTCGGGCTCGCGCTGATCCGCCGGGCTCATCCGTGGCTGATCGCCGGGGCCGCGCTGCTGGCCGCCGGCGCGCTGGGCAGCGCGCTCATCACGATCCTGCTCGGCGCGGGCGAGACGTGGCGGTTCGGCCTGCAGGAGGCCGTGGCCGCACGCCTCGCCATGCTCATCTTCGTCTGCTGCGCGATCGACGGGTTCGTCACCGCAAGGCTCACATCGAAGCGGTCAGGCGCCTTGGAAAAGGCGCCTGCGCTCGAAGGCAGCCCGTCACATTGAGGCGATGAGCCGCTCCACTCGTTCGTCGTGCGCCCGGAACGGGTCCTTGCACAGCACCGTCCGCTGCGCCTGGTCGTTGAGCTTGAGGTGCACCCAGTCGACGGTGAAGTCGCGCCGCTTTTCCTGGGCGTGCCGGATGAACTCGCCGCGCAGCCGCGCCCGGGTGGTCTGCGGCGGGGTCTCCTTGGCCTCAAACGTGCGCACGTCCGACACCACCCGGTCGACCTTGCCGCGCCGCTCCAGCAGCGCGTAAAGCCCGCGCCCGCGGCGCAGGTCGTGATAGGCCAAATCCATCTGGGCCACGCGCGGGCTCGACAGCGGCAGGTCGTGCTTCTTCTGGTACGATTCGATCAGGCGCAGCTTGGTCACCCAGTCGATCTCGCGGGCCACCCCGGTCAGGTCGCCGTCCTCCACCGCCGTCAGCACCCGGCCCCACAGGTCCACCACGCGCTGCGAGACCGCGTCGGTGCCGCGCCGGGACACGAACTCGGTCGCCTTCTCGAAGTAGATCCGCTGGATCTCCAGCGCGCTGGCCTCCTTGCCGTTGGCCAGCCGCACCTTGCGCCGCCCGGTGACGTCGTGCGAGACCTCGCGAATCGCCCGGATGGGGTTTTCCAGCGCGAGATCCGGCATGGCCACCCCGGTCTCGATCATGCGCAGCACGATGTCCGCGCTGCCCACCTTGAGCAGCGTGGTCACCTCGTTCATGTTGGAGTCGCCGACGATGACGTGCAGCCGCCGGTATCGCTCGGCGTCCGCATGCGGCTCGTCGCGCGTGTTGATGATCGGGCGGCTGCGCGTCGTCGCACTGGAAACGCCCTCCCAGATGTGCTCGGCGCGCTGCGACAGGCAGTAGACGGCCCCGCGCGGCGTCTGCAGCACCTTGCCCGCCCCGCAGATGAGCTGACGCGTCACCAGGAACGGGATCAGCACGTCGGCCAGCCGGCCGAACTCCCCGTGCCGGCTGACCAGATAGTTTTCGTGACAGCCGTAGGAGTTGCCGGCCGAGTCGGTGTTGTTCTTGAACAGGTAGATCTCGCCCGCGATGCCCTCGTCGTGCAGGCGCCGCTCGGCGTCGACGAGCAGGCCCTCCAGGATGCGCTCCCCCGCGCGGTCGTGCGCCACGAGGTCGATCACCGAGTCGCACTCGGGCGTGGCGTACTCAGGGTGGGAACCGACGTCAAGGTAGAGGCGGGCACCGTTGCGCAGGAACACGTTGCTCGACCGGCCCCACGAGACGACCCGCCGGAAAAGGTAGCGGGCCACCTCGTCGGGCGACAACCGCCGCTGCCCACGATAGGTGCACGTAACGCCATATTCGGTTTCGAGTCCGAAGATTCGCCGGTCCATGCTCAGACAGTAGCGGGCGAAGCGCTCAAGGTCACTCGTGGTCAGACCGCAACTTCGCCGTGTATGCCAGACAATCCTCGTATCTTGGCAAAAGCCCACTTCGCGCGACCTCGGCCAGGCCGGGCGCCGCCGTGTCACGCTGTGACAGGATGGGATTCTTTGTGGGCCAGTCGATCCCCAGCTCCGGGTCGAGCGCGTTGACGATGTGCTCCCGGGCGGGCGTGTAGGGCGCCGAACACATGTAGATCAGCGTCGCGTCGTCGGTGGTGGCGCAGAACCCGTGCCCGAGGCCCTCGGCGATGTAGATCGACTTGCGGTTGGTGTCGTCGAGCGCGACCATCTCCCATCGCCCGAACGTGGGCGAGCCCACCCGCAGGTCGACGACGACGTCCACACCCGCGCCGCGCAGGCACGACACGTATTTGGCCTGCCCCGGCGGGACCTCGGCGAAGTGGATGCCGCGGATGACGCCGCGCCGCGACACCGACAGGTTGGACTGGGCCAGGTGCAGCGGGTGCCCCACAACCTCGGCGAACAGGTCCTGGCGGTACCACTCCATGACCGCGCCACGGTCGTCGCTGTGCTGCTGCGGCGACATCTCGAAGGCGCCGTCGATGGAAAGGGGTCGAATCTTCATGAGTCGGGCCACCGCACCTTAATTGATCTTGTCTGGGCCTACATCATCCCGAGCCTCGGACTGCTCCGCAATCAATGATCCGTCACAGCCGGCAGCGACTGCAGGTAGGCCCCGTAGCCGCTTTTCAGTAGCGGAACAGCCAGCTCGGCGAGCCGTTCGTCGGTGATGAACCCGGCCCGCCAGGCGATCTCCTCCACGCAGCCGATCTTGAAGCCCTGCCGCTCCTCGATCACGCGCACGTATTCCGACGCCTGCACCAGCGAGTTGAACGTGCCCGTGTCCAGCCACGCCGTGCCCCGGTCGAGCACGGTCACGTGCAGCTTGCCGCGCTGCAGGTATTCCGAGTTGACCGCGGTGATCTCCAGCTCGCCGCGCGCGCTGGGCTTTAGGTCACGCGCGATCTTGACCACCTCGTTGTCGTAGAAGTACAGCCCCGGGACCACGAACCGGGAGCGCGGCCGCTGCGGCTTCTCCTCGATCGAGAGCACCCGCCCGGACTCGTCGAACTCGACCACGCCGTATTCGTGCGGATTGGCCACCGGGTAGGCGAAGATGCGCCCGCCGTCGACCCCGATGTTGTCGTTGAGCTGCCGGCCCAGCCCGCCGCCGTGGAAGATGTTGTCGCCAAGGATCAGCGCGACCGCCTGGTCGCCGATGAACTCCTCACCGATCAGGAACGCCTGCGCGATGCCGCCTGGATGCGGTTGCGCGGCATAGACCAGCCGCAGCCCCCACTGCGAGCCGTCGCCCAGCAGACGCTGGAACTGCGATTGATCCTCCGGGGTGGTGATGACCAGGATCTCCCTGATGCCCGCCATCATCAGCGTGGACAGCGGGTAGTAAACCATCGGCTTGTCGAAAACCGGCATCAGCTGCTTCGAAACGGCCCTGGTCAGCGGCCACAGCCGCGATCCTGTCCCGCCGGCCAAGAGAATCCCACGCACCGCGTCAGCCTACTCATGGGGCGCAGGTCGCTACCAGCCAGGTTCATCGCGTAGACTCCCCAACCCGTGAGGATCCTCGTTACCGGCGGAGCCGGGTTCATCGGTTCGAATTACGTCCGCCGCCTGCTCGGCGGAGCCTACGGCGCGGGCGGCGACACCGTGACCGTGCTGGACAAGCTGACCTACTCCGGAAACCTGGCCAACCTCACCGGCGTGGCCGACCATCCCGCCTACACGTTCGTGCAGGGCGACATCTGCGACGCCGATCTGGTCGACGAGGTCGTGGCCGGGCATGACGTGGTGGTCCACTTCGCCGCCGAGACGCACGTGGATCGCTCGATCGAGGGTTCGGCCGAATTTGTCAAGACAAATGTTGTCGGTACGCTGACCCTGCTCGACGCCGCGCTGCGCCACGGGATCGACCGCTTCCTGCACGTGTCCACCGATGAGGTCTACGGCTCCATCGAGGAGGGCTCGTGGACCGAGGAGTGGCCGCTCGCCCCGCGCTCGCCCTACTCGGCGTCCAAGGCGTCCTCCGACCTGCTCGCGCTGGCCTACCACCGCACGCACGCGCTCGACGTCGTGGTCACGCGGTGCTCCAACAACTATGGGCCGCACCAGTTCCCGGAAAAGGTCATCCCGCTGTTCGTCACGAACCTGCTCGACGGCAAGAAGGTCCCGCTCTACGGCGACGGGCTCAACATCCGCGACTGGCTGCACGTCGACGACCACTGCGACGGCATCCACCTGGCGCTGTCCAAGGGGCGCGCGGGCGAGGTCTACAACATCGGCGGCGGCACGGAGCTGACCAACAAGGAGCTCACCGGCATGCTGCTGGAGGCGTGCGGCGCGGATTGGGGCATGGTGCAGCCGGT
The DNA here is from genome assembly GCF_003426775.1 of Allorhizocola rhizosphaerae. Classification (GTDB taxonomy): domain Bacteria; phylum Actinomycetota; class Actinomycetes; order Mycobacteriales; family Micromonosporaceae; genus Allorhizocola; species Allorhizocola rhizosphaerae. Next base: position 9,760 of record NZ_QJUG01000140.1, read on the forward strand.
CGCCGACCGCAAGGGCCACGACCGCCGCTACTCGCTGGACATCACCAAGATCCAGCGGGAGCTGGGCTACGAGCCGGCCGTCGGCCTGGCCTCGGGACTGGCCGCGACGGTCAACTGGTACAAGGAAAACCGGGCCTGGTGGGAGCCGCTGAAGGCAGCCAACGCTCGATGAGCCGCTGGCTGATCACGGGCGCGGCCGGCATGCTCGGCCGCGACGTGGCCGACCTGCTGCGCGGCCGCGACGTCGCGCTCACCGCGCTGGACCGCAAGGCGCTGGACATCACCGACCCGGGCGCCGTGGCCGACGCCGTGGCCGGGCACGATCTGGTGGTCAACACGGCGGCGTGGACCGACGTGGACGGCGCCGAGGAGCACGAGAGCGAGGCGACGCGGATCAACGGGACTGCCGTGGGTGTGCTCGCCGCCGCGTGCCGTCGCGTGGGCGCGCGGCTGATTCAGATCTCGACCGACTACGTGTTCGACGGCACGGGCCAGACCCCTTACGCCGAGGACGATCCCACGGGGCCGTGCAACGCCTACGGGCGCGGCAAGCTCGTCGGTGAGCAGGCGGTCAGACGCGAACACGGCTACATCGTGCGCACGTCGTGGTTGTACGGGCAGCACGGGCGCAACTTCCCCGCCACGATGCTGCGCCTGGCGCGCGACCGCGACACCCTCGCCGTGGTCGACGATCAGCGCGGCCAGCCCACGTGGACTGTGGCCCTGGCCCGCCAGTTGGCTGGGCTTGGCGAGGCAGCGCTGTCCGGGGACGCCGCGCCGGGTGTTTACCACGGCACGGCAAGCGGGCAGACCACGTGGTATGGGCTGGCGCGGGCGACGTTCGAACTGGCCGGGCTGGACCCGGACCGGATCACGCCCACGACCACCGATGCGTTCCCCAGGCCCGCGCCCCGGCCGGCGTACAGTGTGCTCGGCCACGCCCGATGGCAGGCCACACCCGTTGCGCCGCAACCGGTCTGGCGCGAGCAACTGGCGGAGGCTTTCGCGGCTGGGGTGTTCGAGGATCCGCGGTAATCGTGGGAGGCTATCAACGATGAACTCGCCACCGAAGATCTCCGCCGTCGTGCTCGCGTGGAACGAGGAGCCGTTCCTGCGCCGCTGCGTGCAAGCCCTGCTCGGCTCCGAGGACGCCATCGTCGACGTGATTCTGGTGGACAACGGGTGCACGACCGACGACGTCGCCGCGCTGGCCGAGCTGCCGCAGGTAAGCGTGATCCGGCCGGGGACGAATCTGGGCTTCTCCGGCGGCTGCAACACCGGAGCCGCCGCGGCCACGGGCGACTACCTGGCGCTGGTGGGCAGCGACGCGATCGTGACGCCGCGCGTGCTGGCCCGCCTGCACGAGCAGCTGCAGCGGCCCGATGTCGGCATCGCCGCAGCCGCGATCCGACTGGCCGACCAGCCCGATCTGCTCAATTCCAGCGGCAACCTGATCCACGTGCTGGGGGTCAGCTGGGTGGGCGGCATGGGCCAGCCCGACACCCGCACGTCCCCCACCGATGTGGCCGGCGCGATGGGCACGTGCGTGCTCATGCGCCGCGAACACTGGGAGCGGCTGGGCGGGTTCGACGCCGAATACTTCGCCTATTTCGAGGACGCCGAGATCTCGCTGCGCACGTGGCGGCTCGGCCAGCGGGTGGTCAACGTGCCCGACGCGATCGTGCACCACCGGTACGAGTTCGCCCGCAACTCGTTCAAGTTCTACCTGATCGAGCGCAACCGGCTGATGTTCGTGCTGACGCTGTGGGGCTGGCGCGCGCTGCTGCTGCTCGCGCCGCCGCTGCTCGCGCTGGAGACAGCCATGCTGTTGCTGGCGCTCAAGCAGGGCTGGCTGCGGGAGAAGACGCGTGGCTACGGGTGGCTGTGGGCGCACCGGCGGCATGTGCGGCAACGGCGGCGGCAGCTGCAGGCCGAGCGGGTCGTGCCCGACCGGCAGTGGATGCCACGCCTGCTCACCGACACGTTCGACACGCCGCTGATCCCGCTGCCCCCGGGCATTCTGAAGGTTCTCAACGCATCGATGCGCGCGTACTGGGCGGTGGTCCGGCGTGGCGTGTGACACACGTTCGGGTAGGCTGCCTGAGCGCGAAGAGGAGGCGTTTGATGTCGTCGGCTGAGCAGCTCGAAGTCACCGTGGTCCTGCCCTGCCTCAACGAGGCCGAGACGCTGGCCATATGCGTCAACAAGGCGCTCAAATCGCTGGCCGCGCTCGGTGTGCGCGGCGAGGTCGTGGTCAGCGACAACGGCTCCACCGACGGCTCGCAGCAGATCGCCATCGACAACGGGGCGCGGCTGGTGCACGCGCCCATCCGCGGCTACGGCGGCGCGCTGATGGCCGGCATCGCGGCCGCCCACGGGCGTTACGTCATCATGGCCGACTGCGACGACTCCTACGACCTGTCCAATCTCGGGCCGTTCATCGAAAAGCTGCGCGAGGGCCACGACGTGGTGATGGGCAACCGGTTCAAGGGCGGCATCGCGCCCGGGGCCATGCCCCCGCTGCACCGCTACCTGGGCAACCCGGTGCTGTCGTGGATCGGGCGAAACCTGTTCCGGCTCAAGGGCGTCGGCGACTTCCACTGCGGCATCCGCGGCTTCAACCGCGACCGCATCATCGACCTCGGGCTGTGCATGCCCGGCATGGAGTTCGCGTCCGAGCTCGTCGTGCGGGCGTCGCTGGCCGGATACTCGATCGTCGAGGTCCCCACAACGCTGCAGCCCGACGGCCGCAGCCGCCCGCCGCACCTGCGCACCTGGCGCGACGGCTGGCGGCACCTGCGATTCCTGCTGGTGTTCGCGCCGCGCCGCACGCTCATCCAGCCCGGCCTGGTGCTGTTCGTGCTGGGGCTGGCCGCGACCGTCGCGCTGGCCATCGGCCCGGTCAAGGTGGGCAACGTCGGGTTCGACATCAACGCGCTGGCCTATGCGTGCCTGGCCGCGCTCGTGGGCGCGCAGCTGGTCCTGTTTGGAGCGTTCGCCGAGGTTTACGGGCGGTTCGAACGCATCGTGCACGAGTCGCGCTCGGCCGTGTGGAGCCGATGGCTGCGCCTGGAGGTGTGCGCCGCCATCGGCCTGCTGCTGATCCTGGGCGGCACGATCGGCACCGTGGGCGCGCTGAGCGCCTGGGGTTCGGCCGACTTCGGCTCGCTCGACCCGCAGGGCACCATCCGCATCGTGCTGCCCAGCGCCACGGCCATCGCCATGGGCGTGACCGTGTTGTGCGCGGGCCTGTTCACCAGCCTGCTGACGTTGCGCGCCAACGCCGCCCTGGTGCACCTGCCGCAGGAGCAGCAGGCTCAGGACGACATGGTGGGCGCGTCCTAACTGGACGCGCCTTCGCCGCTCTCCTCCGTCGCCTCCGGGGCGGGCGTCTTCGAAGGGGTCGTCTTCGCCGACGGTACCGACTTCGGCTCCTGCTTGTCGGGAGCGGGCTCGCCGTTGGACAGCATCGACGACAGCGCCGCGCCGTTGATCCGCCGGAACGTGCGGCCGGTCTTGGCGCGGTCCAGCACGGCCACCTCAAGCTGATCCGGCGGCAGCTGGCGGGCGTTGCCGCCCTCGCCGCCCACGCTGCTGAGCGCCTTCACGGCCAGCTTCAGCGCGTCGGACAGCGAGTGCGCCTCGCTGTGCTCGGCGCGCAGCACGTTGCCGATCGCCTCCGCCTGCCCGCCCATCGCCATGAACCCGGGCTCGTCCTGCACCGAACCGTCGTAGGGCAGCCGGAACAGCTCATCCTGGGCGGGGGTCACGCCCACCTCCGCGACGCAGATCTCGACCTCGTAAGGCTTGCCCTGCTCGCTGAAGATGGCGCCGAGCGTCTGCGCGTAGGCGCTGGCCAAGGATCGGGCCGTGACATCGCGGCGGTCATAGGAGTAACCGCGCAGATCCGCCATGCGCACGCCGGCGGCGCGCAGATTTTCGAACTCGTTGTAGCGGCCCACCGCGGCGAAGCCGATGCGATCGTAGATCTCGCTCACCTTGTGCAGCGTGGTGGACACGTTCTCCGCCACGAACAACACTCCCCCCGAATAGGTCAGCACCACGACGCTGCGCCCGCGAGCGATGCCCTTGCGGGCATATTCGGAGCGGTCCCGCATGATCTGCTCGGGGGAGGCGTAGAACTGCATTGCCACGACGGTCGGTCTCCTTTGAGTGTCCTAAATGGAGGGTGCAGGATCAGGGGGTGGGTCGTTCCGCCCGCTCGGCGATAATCGCCTGAGCCAGCTCGGCCGTCTCGGCATCGGACATTCGCTGGGTGCCCTCGGCCGTCGCGGTCATCACGACCGGGAAAATCTTGCGAATCACGTCCGGGCCACCGGTGGCCGTGTCGTCGTCTGCCGCGTCATAGAGCGACTCGACGGCCAGGCGGGCCGCGGTCGTCGCGTCGATGCCGGGGCGGAAGGTCTTCTTCAGCGCCGACTTGGCGAACAGCGAGCCCGAGCCGATCGCGTCGTAGCCCGTCTCCTCGTAGAGCCCGCCCGCCACATCGAAGCTGAAAATGCGCCCGGCGGTGGCCGCATCGGACGCGTCGAGGTCGAAACCCGCGTAGAGCGGGATCACCGCAAGGCCCTGCATCGCCGCGCCCAGGTTCTGCCGGATCAGCGTGGCCAGGCGGTTGGCCTTGCCGTCGAGCGAGAGCATCGCGCCCTCGATCTTCTCGTAGTGCTGCAGCTCCACCTGGAACAGCCGGATCAGCTCGATGCCCACACCGGCCGTGCCCGCGATGCCGACCAGCGAATAGGGGTCGGCCGGGTGCACCTTCTCGATGTCGCGGCTGGCGATCAGGTTGCCCATCGTCGCGCGCCGGTCGCCGGCCATCACCACACCGCCGGCGAACGTCAGCGCCACAATGGTCGTCGCATGTGGAGCGATGTCGTGCACCCCCTGCGGCAACGGACGTTTCCCCGGAAGCAGTTCAGGCGCCGCCTGCGTCAGGAATTCCGCGAAGGAAGACATGCCCGGCGTGGTGAACGCAGCCGGTAGACGCCCGGTTGTACCAAAACCCGCTGCCACGAAGTCTCCTCTAGGTAGGCGATCGCTTTACGCATGTTAGCGATGTTGTCTTTGTAGTGACCAAGCCCGGTGTTGCAGTTGAGGCACAGGATGCCACGCAGGCAGTATCGGTCATAGCCGCTGGGCTTGGCCTTGTTGAGCGGAAACTCCTCGAGCGGCTTCACCGTGTCGCAGTCGGGACAGCGCCGATGACCCTCAGATGCCTTGAACGGCACTCGGGCCTCGCGACCGTGCTTTTCCAGCATCCGTTTGCGGTGGCTCTTCTTCGACCGCTCATTGAAGCAGGTTTGCCAATAACTGCCACGCTCGTACTTGCGCCGTGGGCTCACGTGAAAGTCGCCCAGCGGCCTCGTCTGTCCACAATCGAGGCACGTCCGCCACAGGACCCCCCGAGCGTCCTCAAAATCGGACATTTACGGTCACTCACCCCCCTTCTGGACGTATCCGCGCACAAATTCTTCGGCGTTCTCTTCCAGAACGGCGTCGATTTCGTCCAGCAGGTCGTCGACGTCCTCGCCGATCTGCTCCACGCGCTCCGCGACCTCGGGGTTGGCCTCAGGGGCAACCTCGTCCACCTCTTCGTCGCGGCGCGACTTGCCCGACTGCGACTGTCCACCGTCTTGTGTGGCCATCTCCGACTGCCCTCCAACAACTCGTCGAGTCTGTTAAACCTAGCGCGGCCCACCGACTAAAGCGATCACCGCCGCCGACCGCTCAGCCAGTGATGATCTCGAGCAGGTCCTTGGCGCTGGGACACCGGTCGAACAGCTCCCCCACGTGCTTCTTGGTGCCCTTCTCCGGCTCCATCATCGGCACGCGCACCAGCGCCTCCCGCCCGACATCGAAGATTACCGAATCCCAACTCGCCGCGACCACCTCGGAGGCGTACTTGGCGAGGCATCGCCCGCGGAAGTACGCGCGCGTGTCCTCCGGTGGCTCGACCATCGCCCGCTCGGTGAGCTCCGGCTCCAGCAACGTCTTCATCGCCCCGCGCGCCACGAGCCGGTGGTAGAGCCCCTTCTCCGGTCGCACATCGGAGTACTGCAGGTCGACAAGCTGCAATTTGGACGATGCCCAGCCCAGGTTTTCCCGCTCCCGGTAGCCCTCGAGCAGCCGCAGCTTGGCAACCCAGTCGAGCTCCTGCGAGCACAGCATCGGGTCCCGCCCGAGCCGGTCGAGCATGCTCTCCCACCGCGCCAGCACGTCGCGCGTCATCGGATCGGTGTCGGCCCCGGTCCGTGCGTCCACAAAGGACCGTGCCCGCTCGTAGTATGCCCACTGCAGGTCCAGCGCCGTGAGCCGGCGCCCGTCGCGCATCCGCATCAGGTGCTTGAGCGTGGGGTCGTGGCTGACCGCGCGCAGCTCGGCCACCGGGTCGGCGATGCCCATATCGGTACCCAATGATTTCTCTTCAATCATCGTCAAAATCAGGGAGGTCATCCCGACCTTGAGGTACGTCGATATCTCGGACAGGTTGGCGTCGCCGATGATGACGTGCAGCCGCCGGTATTTGTCGGCATCGGCGTGCGGCTCGTCGCGCGTGTTGATGATGGGGCGTTTGAGTGTCGTTTCCAGACCGACCTCGACCTCGAAGAAGTCGGCGCGCTGGGCGATCTGGAAGCCGGGCTGGCTGCCGTCCTGCCCGATGCCGACCCGCCCGGCGCCGGTGATGATCTGCCGGGTCACGAAGAACGGCGTGAGATGGGTCACGATATCGGCAAACGGGGTCTGCCGCTTCATCAGGTAATTCTCGTGCGCCCCATAGGACGCGCCCTTGTTGTCGGTGTTGTTCTTGTACAGGTGGATGGGCTGGCTTCCCGGGATGGTGGCGGCGCGGCGCGCGCCCTCGGCCATCACCCGCTCCCCCGCCTTGTCCCACCGCACCAGGTCCATCGGGTTGGTCACCTCGGGGGTCGAATACTCCGGGTGGGCGTGGTCCACATACAGCCTCGCGCCGTTGGTGAGGATGACGTTGGCCAGGCCGAGGTCCTCGTCGGCGAGCGCCTCCGCCGGGTCGTAGGCCGTGCCCGTGTAGGTGAACCCACGCGCGTCGCGCAGCGGGGATTCTTCCTCGTAGTCCCAGCGTGCCCGGCCCCCACGGGTCAGTTCGGGCCGCGCTCCGTAGGCGTTGACCACCTGCGAGGAGGTCACCATCGGGTTCGCTCCCGGCTGGCCGGGCACGGAGATGCCGTACTCGACCTCTGTTCCCATGATGCGCCTGACACTCATGGTGTCAGCCTATCCACCCCGACCGCCCAGCAGAGCGACGGCGGGGGGCGAGTTTGCGGGCGCGATCGGCACTCAAGCCGGTCGTCCCGGCAGGGTGTCCGCGTGAATCCGCCCTCACCAGCACACTCACGTCGATCTTGATAGCTCCGGCGGGGCTCACGCTGTCCCGGTCTGCCTGCCTATATCGACGCGAGCGTGATCCCGTCAGAGACGGCACACGAGGCCCGCCGCGTGGCAAAGATCGTGCCAAATGTGGCGTCGATCGATTTCAGGCCCTTCGGCATGCGCCTGCGGCCGATGCCCGGTGTCACCGGCGCGCCGCGCCAGCCGCCGCTGCATGTCGTTGGAGCATTGCTCACGCCCGCCGTGGGCCAGGTCGCCGGCCTACGGGTCGTGGATCGTCACCGCCGCCGTGCTCGGCTTGGTTTCGCTTGCGCACCAAGAGTCTGCGGATTCGGCGCGGGCCTGGTGGCCTTGGCCCCGCCTGGCTCGCCTTCACGCTCGCGCACTGATCGGGCGTCGTAGCGGCACAGCTCCGGCACGACGCGCACCAGGAGCGCCACCGTGACCACGGTCAACGCGCCGCCCGCACCGATCGCCACCCGAGCGCCGACCGCCGCCCCGGCCAGCCCGTGCACCAGATTGGCCAGCTGCGGCCCGCCCATCACGACCACGACCAGTGCACCCTGAACCCGCCCGCGCAGTGCGTCATCCGTACACGCCTGTGAGATCGCGTTGCGGAACGTGCTCAGCACGAAATTGACGCCACCGCCCACCACCAGCGCCGCCAGCGCCGGCCACAGGTCCGTGGCCAGCCCGAGCAGCACCGCGCAGCCGCCCCAGGCCATCGCGGCCGACGCCATCAGCGCACCGTGCCGCCTGGCCCGGCTGAATGTCCCCGACACCAACCCGACCATGATCACCCCGGCCGGGTACGCCGCATACAGCAGGCCCAGCTCCATGCCACCCCCGGCCGGGCCGCCGTACACGCCGGCGGCCAGCTCCGGGTAGAGCGCGAACGGCAGCGAGAACACCATCGCGGCCAGGTCCACCGCGAGCACCGCGACCAGCACGCGATGCCGCGCCACCTGCCGGAAGCCCTCCCCCAGCCCCGCCCGCTCGACAGGGCCCGCCGGGAGCATCGCGGGCAGCCTGCCCACCGCCCACAGCATCCCGGTCAGCGCGAGCGCATCCAGCAGGTACAGGGTGTCCAGCCCGGCGAGCGGGATGAGCACACCGGCCAGCAGCGGGCCGGCGACCGCGCCCGTGTGACGGGTCAGCGAGGTCAGGCTGTTCGCCGCGACCAGCAGCGCGGACGGCACCAGGCGCGGCACTGCCGCACCCGCGACCGTCAAGACGGTGCCGAAACCGAGCCCCTGCACGGCCGCCAGCACGAGCACCGCCGGCACCGACCCGAACCCGAGTGCCCCGTTGAGCCACAGCCCCACGTGGGCCAGGCCCAGGCCCGCGTGCCCGGCCAGCAGCAGCCACCGGCGGTCCATCGCATCGGCGAGCGTGCCCGACCACAGGGCCGCGAGGATGAGCGAGCCCATCGACACACCCGACGCGGCGCCCACCGCCGTGGATGACCCGGTCAGCGCGTACAGCTGGGCCGGTACCGCGATGAGGCTGAAGGACCCACCGACCGCGGTGACCGCCGAGGCCACCCACAGCCGCCGGAAAGCGGGAATGCGCAACGGCCGGCAATCGATCACAGCGCCGATCGTGGGGCTTGACCGAGGGGAAAGGTCAAGGCCCACACCCGCGACGGGTGTGGGCCTTGAGCCGTGCCTCGCGCCTTACAGGTATTGGCCGGTGTTGGTGACCGTGTCGATGGAGCGGCCGGCCTCGGCGCCCTTGCCTCCGGAGACCAGCGTGCGGATGTAGACGATCCGCTCGCCCTTCTTGCCGGAGATGCGCGCCCAGTCGTCGGGGTTGGTGGTGTTGGGCAGGTCTTCGTTCTCCCGGAACTCGTCGAGGCAGGCGTCGAGCAGGTGCTGCAACCGCAGGCCCTTCTTGCCCGAGGAGAGGAATTCCTTGATAGCCATCTTCTTCGCCCGGTCCACGATGTTCTGGATCATCGCGCCGGAGTTGAAGTCCTTGAAGTACAGCACCTCTTTGTCACCGTTGGCGTAGGTGACCTCGAGGAAGCGGTTCTCCTCGGTCTCCGAGTACATCCGCAGCACCACCGCGTTGATCATCGCGTGAACGCATGCCTCGGCCGATCCGCCGTGCTCGGCGATGTCGTCGGCGTTGAGCGGCAGGTTCGTCATGATGTATTTGCTGAAGATGTCCTTTGCCGCCTCCGCGTCGGGACGCTCGATCTTGATCTTCACGTCGAGCCGGCCGGGCCGCAGGATGGCCGGGTCGATCATGTCCTCGCGGTTGGAGGCGCCGATGACGATGACGTTCTCCAAGCCTTCCACACCGTCGATTTCGCTCAGGAGCTGAGGAACGATGGTGTTCTCCACATCGGACGAGACGCCTGAGCCACGGGTGCGGAACACCGAGTCCATCTCGTCAAAGAACACGATGACCGGCGTGCCCTCGGAGGCCTTCTCCCGGGCGCGCTGGAAGATGAGCCGGATGTGCCGCTCGGTCTCGCCGACATACTTGTTGAGCAGCTCCGGACCCTTGATGTTGAGGAAGTAGCTGGTGTGCTTCTCCTCGCCGCGCTGTTCGGCGATCTTCTTGGCCAGCGAGTTGGCCACCGCCTTGGCGATCATCGTCTTGCCGCACCCGGGCGGGCCGTAGAGCAGGACGCCCTTTGGCGGCCGCAGGTGGTGCTCGCGGAACAGGTCCGCGTGCAGGAACGGCAGCTCCACCGCGTCGCGGATCTGCTCGATCTGGTTGGTCAGGCCGCCGATGTCGTGGTAACCGACGTCGGGCACCTCCTCCAGGACCAGCTCCTCGACCTCGCTCTTGGGGATGCGCTCATAGGCGTATGCCGACCGGGGCTCGATCATGAGCGAGTCGCCGGCCCGCAGCGGCGCGTCGATCAGCGCCTCCGCCAGGAACACGATGCGCTCCTCGTCGGCGTGCGAGATGACCAGCGCGCGGTCCCCGCCGTCGAGGATCTCCTTGAGCATCACGACCTCGCCGACCCGCTCGAAGCCGAGCGCGTTGACGATGTTGAGTGCGTCGTTGAGCAGGACCTCCTGGCCGCGGGCCAGGTCCGCCGTGTCGATGGACGGTGACACGGCCACCCGCAGCTTGCGCCCGCCGGTGAAGACGTCGACGGTGCCGTCGTCGTGGCGGGCCAGGAAGACGCCGTAACCGCTGGGCGGTTGGGCCAGCCGGTCGATCTCCTCCTTGAGGGTGACGATCTGGGCGCGCGCCTCCTTGAGCGTCGCAACCAGCCTTTCGTTGTTGTCGGTCAATCGCGCGAGCTGCGCCTGCGTCGCGGCGAGCCGCTCCTCAAGCTGCCGCACGTGCCGCGGACTCTCGCTGAGCTTGCGCCGCAGGAGCGCCAGCTCCTCCTGCAGGAACGCGACCTGCGTGGAGAGATCGTTGGCTTCCTTCTCCCACCGTGCTGCGCGCGCATCCGCGTCATCGCTGCGTGCCACGTCCCACCTCCCCGGGGGCTATTCCTCTACGCCTGGTCCTCCTTGACGGACCAAGCGTTAGGGTGCTCTTAACACTAGCTGCTCTTGACCGCCAACGGAGCCTCCCGACACCCCACGAAAGCAACAAGATAGCCACGGTAGGCTAAAACCGTGACTCAGCTTCGTGTCCGCGTGGATCAGGACTTGTGCACCGGTGACGGGCTGTGTGTGCAATACGCCCCCGAGGTCTTCGAGTTCGACATCGACGGCCTGGCCTACGTCAAGGATGCCTCGGGCGAGCTGCAATTGGCCAAGGGTGCTCTGGTCGACGTGCCCGACCATCTGCGCCTGGAGGTCATCGACGCGGCCGCCGAGTGCCCAGGCGAGTGCATCCACCTGCACCGGGCGTCGGACTCTCACCAGCTCAGTGAAGACGAGCGCGCTCAAGCTCGGGTGGATTAGCTACACAAGCGGGCGGCCGACGAGGGAGGCCACGAGGCGGGCGAACTCCTCCAGCCGGGCGATCTGCCCGGGCCCGCCGTCCTCAAGCGTCTTGCCGAATCGCAGCGCGTCCTGGCGCACGACGGTGCGAGCGTCGTCGAGCATGGGGCCGGTCGGTGCCTCGTCTATGGAGTTCAGCAGCAGGTAGACATCCACACTGTCCACACGCAACTGTCCATTCGCGGTACGCGCCAGGCGCCTGCGGCATCCGACCTCGATCACCGCCGAGAGCGGCACGACCCGCAGCGACGAGATCATCGCGCCGTGGGCCGGGTCGTCGGTGGCCACGTCCTCGCCGTGCCACAGCAGCAGCCGCGAGCCGTCGCAGACCACGGCCTCCTGCCACACGCCGTTGTGCTCGTTGACGAACCGCTCCAGCGTGAACCCGCGAACCTGCCCCCCGCCGAGCACGCCGGCCAGCACCTCCAGGGCCACCTCCGGGTCGCGCAGGTAGGCACGTGCGGCCGCGTCGAGCTCGGTGTACGGCGACCAGTCCGGAAAGACGGCGTGCGGCAGCTGACTCATGCTTGCGCGACCGCCCTCCGCTGCTGGTAGGCCTCCATCCCCTTGCTGGGCTTGCGCCGCCGCAAAGGCGCGGTCACGCCCGGGGCGAGTTTGCGCGAGCGCACGAGGAACGCCGTATGCGCGATCATGCGGTGGTCGGGCCGGACGGCCAGGCCCTCGGCGTGCCAGTCGCGCACCAGCGACTCCCACGCGTACGGCTCGGTGAACGACCCGCGCTCGCGCAGCGCCTCCACCAGGTCGGACAGCTGGGTGGTCGTGGCCACGTAGCCGATGAACACCCCGCCGGGCAGCAGCACCCGCTCGACCAAGTCGAGCGCCTCGTAGGGCGTGAGCATGTCCAGGATGATGCGGTCGAACCCGGTCTCGGCGCATTCGCTCACATCACCGACCCTAAGGTGCCAGGCGGGATGAGGTGCCCCAAACCAGGCTTCTACGTTCTTTTTCGCGATGGCGGCGAAGTCCTCGCGCAGCTCGTATGACCACACCTGGCCGGCCTCGCCGACCGCCCGCAGCAGGGAGCAGGTGAGCGCACCCGACCCGGCCCCGGCCTCCAGCACCTTCGCGCCCGGGAACACGTCGCCCATGGAGACGATCTGCGCGGCGTCCTTGGGGTAGATGACCTGGGCGCCGCGCGGCATCGACAGCACGTAGTCGGCCAGCAGCGGGCGCAGCGCGAGATAGGCGGTGCCGCCGGTGGACGTGACCACGCTGCCGTCGGGCAGGCCGATCAGATCGTCGTGGGCGAGCGCACCGCGATGGGTGTGGTAGGCCTTGCCCGGTTCGAGGACGATGGTGTGCATCCGCCCTTTGGGGTCGGTCAGCTGCACCCGGTCACCGGGTGCGAACGGTCCTCTGCGCGGCAAAGGTCATCTCCCGTCAAGCACTTCGAGAACGTCCTTAATGGTCAACACTCCCACGACATCTTGCCCGGCGACCACCAGATAGGGCCGGTCAGGGTCGCCCCGCAGGAGCTTGATCACGTCGGCGCCCCGGGCGCCGGCCGGGATCGTGGAGACCGCGTCGATGCCGCGCG
>NZ_QJUG01000141.1 GCF_003426775.1 Allorhizocola rhizosphaerae
CGAGCACCTGCCGCGCGGTGCGGAACGCGTCGAGCGCGCCGACCACATCTCCGCTGCGATACCTCGCGAGCATCAGCTGCGCCCGGAACCGCTCGTGCAACGGGTGCTCGTCGATCATCCCGGCCAGGCGGGAAAGCGCATCGGCATGCCGGCCGAGCGAGAGCTCCATGTCGACCAGCTTCTCGCCCACCCCGCGCTTGCGCTCGGCCAGCGACCGGGCAGCCGTGGCGGCGAACGGCGCGTCGATGTCGGCCAGGGCCGGCCCGCGCCACATCCCGATCGCCTCGCGCAGCAGGCCTGCCGCCGTCTGCGCGTCGCCGGCCTGCGTCGCGGCGTCGGCGTCCTGCACGCGCGCCTCGAAGCGGTGCAGATCCAGCTGGGCCGGCTCGATGCGCAGAAGGTAACCGGGCGAACGGGTTTGCAGCGCCTGCTCCTGCGCCGGACGGCCCACGTCGCCGAGCCGGCGGCGCAGCGCCGAGATCACCGTGAGCACCTGATGCCGGGCCGTCGCGGGTGGGCTGTGCGGCCACACCGCGTCGACGATGTCGTTCATGGCGATCACCCGGTTGGGGTGGAGCAGGAGCAGCGCCAGCACAGCCCGGTGGCGTGCGGCGGTGAGCTTCACCGGCCCGCTGTGGCCATGCACCTCAAGTGGGCCGAGGATCCCGAACCGGGGCCAAGCGACAGCACCATCCGACACCACGCACCTGCCATGTCCCATACGGTCGAAGTGGCGGGTCGAGGGTACCAATATCGGGATTGGCCGTACATGGGTGAACAGCTATCCCGCGATTTTGGCTACATGCGGGCCAGAACTGCGTGAGCTGCGGTGAGCTCATGCCGCATGGAGGCGCCGAGCTGCTGAAAGTAGTCCGGGTACCGAGTGATTAACTCCTCTTGAATTTTCACCTCGGTGGCATGCCACACGTCGATCAGGCTTGTCCGCTCCTTGCACCGGACATCGGCGACGGCCACGGAAATCTCGTCGCGCGACGGCCCGGCCGAATCGTCGGCCCACCATTTCGAGTCCGACATGGCCGCGAAAGGATCCTGGTAGGTGAAGCCCGTCTCGCGCATGCAGTTTCGCCAGGAGTCCATGGCCGCCGTGACGCGCGGCTCATCCTGGGAGTTGACCAGGGACTCGCGGCCCAGTTGCTGCAGCCTTTCCGGGTCGGCGGCCTCGGCCGGCCGCAACTGCTTGACCGCCTCGTGCCCGCAACCGCCCTCGCCAAGCGCCGCCTCCCGCTGGGTCTCGCTCATCCCACTGTCCCGCCGATCGTATTGTTGCTCCACCTCGGCCGGGGTGAGCAGGCCCTCCGGGACGTGGTAGCCGAACTGCTGGGCGATCCGAATCTCGATGACGCCGTACCGCCTGCGGTTGCGCAGATCCTTGAGGTCGGTGGGCCGCTTGATGACCTGCCAGTCGTGGCCCTTGGCCCGCATGCATTGCTGCGTGAGCAGGTCCTCGGCGTTGGAGATCGCGTACATTTCGGACAGTGAGAAGGCGTAGGCGTCGAACGGCAGGCGCAGCGCCTCGACCTGCCCGGTGGGCGCGAAGTCCGCGACGTTACGGGCCGGGTCGGATGATGCGGAGGCCGTGCAGCCGGCCACCAGGAGCGCGATGGCGAGAAGTGGTGTCGATCGCAGCATCATGTGTTCCTTTCGGAGCTGGGACACCGATGGACCGGTGTCCCAGCGCACTTTTCTAAACCCGCTTCAGCGAGCTGGCCTTGTTGGAGAAGCCGTTGTTGCCGAAGTCCGAGTCGTAGGAGAAGGCCCGCGCCAGGTAGGTGGTGGCGCCGCCGCACCCGGGCAGATCCCACAGCCGAATGTTGTAGCTGCGGTAGTTGCGCATCGAGTTGGCGTCGTTGTTGATGCCGCTGCCGAGGTTGGTGCAGCTGGTGCCGGGCGTGTAGCGGTACTCGCCGTCCTGGTAGCCGGCCGTCTCGTACAGGCAGAACGTGTTCGACGGACAGTCCGCGAGCGCGGGAGTCGCGGTGGCGCCGACGAAGATGGCCGGCAGGGCGGCGGTCACGAGCGCCGTCACGAGCTTACGCTTCATTCGATCCCCTCCATGGTCTGGTGCGATCCGCCCAATTCCTTGATGGGCATGCATCGATAGTGGCCGAGGCCTATCTCCGTACGGTCCTCTTCCGGTCCTCTGGCGATATCCGAGGGCGGCTACCCTATGCGGGTGTGTACGGGAGGAGGCGGCAGCGATGGCTGACGCCGAGGATGTGCGGCGCTTGGCGCTCAGCCTGCCGCACGTGGTCGAAATCGACAGCGACGGCTTCGACTTCCGGGTCGGCAACAAGGGTTTCGTCTGGTCCTATCCGGAGCGAGAGCCGGGCAAGCCGCGCGTCATCCGCACCGACATCGCGGTGCTGTATGTGGGCGATGAAGCGGAAAAGCAGGCCCTGCTGCTCGGCGAGCCCGACCTGTTCTTCACGACGCCCGCCTACGACGGGTTGCCGCTGGTCATGCTGTGGCTGGAGAAGGCCGACGTGGACCGGCTGACGGAGCTTGTCACGGATGCCTGGCGCATGCGCGCCCCGGCCGACCTGGCCGGGGACGTTTGATCACAGTCGCTCGAACCGGAACGGTGCCAAGGCATCGGTCTGGTCCTCGCCGAGCACCTCGGCCGCGACCAGATCACCGGCGTGCAGGCACAGCGTCGCGCCGCTGTGCGAGACGGCGAAGTGGAAGTTGGGCAGCTCGGCCACACGTCCCAACACGGGCAGGCCGTCGCCGGGGATGGGCCGTTCACCGACGCGCACGCTCTCGACGCCGGCTGCCCGCAACCCGGGGTAGAGCGCTCGCGCCGCGTCGAGCGCCTTATCGACCACCGACTGCGCCGCGCTGTCGTCGTGGGGGTGCAGCAGGAGGCGCCCGCCGCCGTCCGGGCGCAGGCGCATCTGCGGGGCGTGGATGACTCGGGACACTGAGACCGCCACGGGTGAGGTGTAGACGAGCACGCCGCTGGTGTTGCGCATGGGAAGCGCGAGCCCCGCGAGCTTGGCGACGGTGGCCGCCTGCGGCCCCGCGCAGTTGACGACCGCGTCGGCGGGCAGGCTGCGGCCCGAGGCGAGCTGGACCGCGCGCACCGTGCCGGCGGTCAGCTCAAGTGCGGTGACGGGGTCGTCGTGCACCAGTTCGGCAGCGCCGCTGCGGATCGCGCGGGAGAGCAGGTGACCGATCAGGCGCGCCGGTTCGATCCAGCCTTCGCGCGGGAAGTAGGCGATCTCGTCGGGCGGGAGCTGCGCCGGGTCGATGTCGGGTTCGAGGTCGAGCACCTCCGCTCGGGTGAGCCAGCGCGCCTCGTAGCCGTGCTCAAGGAGCGTGGGGACCTTCTTGCGCAGTGCGTCGCGCCCGGCGTCGTCGGCGGCCCATTCCAGGTTGCCGCCCTCGTGGTACCAATCGCAGCCGGGGACTTCGGCCGCGAGCCTGCGGTGGGCCGCCATGCCGGCGACGTTGAGGTCGTGATAGGACCGTGGCCGCTTGCCGGACGAGTTGGTCCACGAGAACGTCGCGCCGGACGTGCCGCCCGCCGGCGCACCGGCATCGACGACCGTGACCCGGGCGCCCCTGCGGGTCAGCGACGCGGTCACCGCCGCGCCGTAGACGCCGGCACCGATGACAACCACGTATTTAACTTTCCCCATGAATACATTATGCAGTGTCAAACCGTGCCGGGTCGCACGCGAGCGGTCGTGGCCACTCAACCCGCGCGAAACGGCCCATCAGTGGATTGACAACTATAAGGACTGGCTCGACGGTGTTGGAGTGATTGAACCCGCGGATCGAATCGTCGTTGCCTTCTCCGGGGAGGGTTCCGGGATCGAGGAGCTGACCTGGGGACAACGTGCCATCTGGAACGCCATGACGGAGCAGCAGACGTCGCTGCCCATCGGCGGCTGGCTCCCCCTGCCCGAGGGCACGACCGTGCAGCACCTGGCGGCCGAGCTTCGCTTCCACATGAGCCGGCACCAATCCATGCGCATGCGGCTCGTCTTCGACGAGAACGGCAAGGCGCGGCAGTCGGTAACGGCCTCCGGCGAGATCGTGCTGGAGGTGTTCGACGCGCGGGATGCCGATCCGGCAGAAGTCGCCGAACAGGTCAAGAAGCAGTACATGGATGCTCCGTTCGACTACGCCGGCGAATGGCCGGTCCGCATGGCGGTGATCCGGCGCGCGGGTGCGGCGACCCACGTGGTGAGCATCCTGTGTCACCTGGTCACCGACGCGGCGGGTGGCGTGGCGATGATGGCCGATCTGTCCAATTTGGACCGCGAGACCGGCGCGGTGTTGGCCCCGGTGACCGCGATGCAGCCGCTGGACCTGGCCCGGTGGCAGCAGACGCCCGCCGGGCAGCGGCAGCACGCAAGCTCGCTGCAGTACTGGGAGGAACAGCTGCGCGGCGTGCCGTCGTATCGCTACGCCGAGTCCACCGACAAGCGCGAGCCGCGTCACTGGGAGGGACAGCTGTTCTCACCCGCCGTCCACCTGGCCGCGCACGCGCTGGCCCACCGACTGCAGGCGGCCTCTTCCCAGGTGCTGCTTGCCGCATACGCCACCATGCTGGTCAGGCTGCGTGGGGTCGACCCGATCGTGATCCGGCCGGTCGTCAGCAACCGGTTCCGGCCGGGGCTCGCCGACATCGTGAGTCCCATCAATGAGGCCGGTCTGTGCGTCATCCCGGTCGAGGGCGCGGCCTTCGACGAGGTCGTGCGGCGCACCCGCCGCACGGTCATCCGAGCCTTCAAGGCCGCCTATTACCACCCGGAAGCACTGGACGAACTCATCGCCGTGATCGCGAAGGACCGGGGCGAGGAGCTCGACCTCGACTGCTTCTTCAACGATCGCCGGCCGGGGGGCGGCTCGGCCGAAACCGCGATCCCCACGGCGGCGCAGATTCGCGAGGCCCAGCAGCACAGCGTGTTTCGCTGGACCCTGCAACAGGACAAGCCGTTTGGGCGCCTGTTCCTGCACATCGACGACTTTGCGGGACCCCCGGAAGCGGTGACCCTGACGATCCGCGCCGACACCCATCATGTCCCGCCCGCGGACATGCAGGCCTGCTTGCAGGGCATCGAGTCGCTGCTCGTCGAGGCGGCCGAAACCTACGGTCAGTTGAAGTAGGCACCCAGCGCCTGACGGGAGTCGATGCCCAGCTTGCGGTAGGCGTTCGTGAGGTGGATCTCGCTGCGCCGCCGGCGGCGGGTCAGCTGACGTTCCCGCCCGCGGCTCCCAGCTCGGACATGGCGAACAGCCTCTTCTCACCAGTGCGGCGTGCGTGAGAAGGCATCACGGAAGCACGAGGATTGCCAGCACCGCGCGATGGTCGCTGCCCGTGAGCCCGAACACCCGCACGTCCCTGACCCCGATGCGGCGGTCGGCGAGCACCCGGTCGAGCACGACGGGTGGGATCGGGTTGCCGTGCCACGGCCCCCATGTGCCGGTGAAACCCTTGCCCACGACCGCGGCCGCATCGCGGTACCCGGAAGAGATTAAGGTTCTTAAAAGCGAATGGTCGAGGGTGGCGTTGAAGTCCCCGGCGAGGACGCGCAGCGGGCCGTCGATGGTGGCCGGCTGCTGGTTGGCGAAGCTCCTGCGCCACCCGTCCTGGCGGGACCCGTCGGCCGGCGCCACCGGATGAACCGACTCGATCAGCACGCGCGACGCCAGCAGCTCGGCCTTGACCTGCCCGAAGTTGTGCGGGTTCATGGTCACGCCGTCGTCGCGCAGGGGCTCGCGCGAGTACACGCCCGAGCCGATGACGCCCGGATAGGGATAGACCACGCGGTGCGGCAGGAGTTCGGCGATGCCCGCTCGGTCAAGCTTGGCCACGAACGACTGGGTGAGCTCCTGGATTGCCAGCACGTCGACCCGCTCGGACCGCACATACTCCACCAGCTGGGCCGCGTCGGCCCGGCCCGCCCGCACATTGGCCGTCAGCACCCGCAGTTCGCGCCCGTCCGCACCGGCGAGCGGATCGCGGTCGGGCAACCCCCGTGGCGTCACGCAGATCGTGAGCGTGAGCGCGGTCAGCCCGGCCACGGCAGCCGCCGGCCGGTGCCGCATGAGCGCGGCGATGAGCACGGCAAGCGGTGACGCCAGCGCCACATACGGCGTGAACGCGATGAGCTGGGTGGCCGGATACCACTGGTCCCAGCCACCCAGCCGGACGATGGCCCAAACTGCCCCAGGGACCACCACGAGCCAGGGCAGTGCCCCCCGCGCCCATCTCCTCATGCGCAAGACGTTATGTAGTGCGGTCAGCCTGCCGGTGAAGGACTTTTGAAGGTACCGTGCAAAAATGTCGTTGCGTCCCCCGGCCCTTCGCCCCGGCGATCAGGTCGCCCTCGTCTCGCCGTCCGGTCCGGTGCCGGCAGCGCGCGTCGAGGCGGCGGTCGAGGTTTTGTCCGGGTGGGGGCTGAAACCGCGCGTCTACCCACATGCCCTGGGTCGCCATCTTTATTTTGGCGGTACCGACCAAGAGCGCATCGACGACTTCAACTCCGCTGTGTCGGACCCGGCGAACCGCGCCGTGTGGTGCACGCGCGGTGGTTACGGAATGCAGCGCATCGTCGACCGGCTGGATGTGGAGCAGTTGGCGCGGCGGCCGCGGCTCATCATCGGGTTTTCCGACATCACGGCGCTGCACCTGGCCGTGTGGCGGCGCGCGGGCCTGGCCACCTTGCACGGGCCGGTCGCGGCCCAGCTGGACAAGGGGCCCGATTCGCTGACCGCGCAGGGGATTTTCAAGGCCATGATGACCGATTCGCCGGTGACGCTGTTCGCGACGCCGGAGGAGGGCACGCATTCGGTCACGACGTCGGGGCGTTCGTCGGGAGTGCTGATCGGTGGCAATCTATCGCTGCTCGCGGCCAGCGTGGGTACGCCCGATCAGCCCGACCTGGACGGGACCATCCTGCTGCTGGAAGATGTCAACGAGGAGGAGTACCGGGTCGACCGGATGCTCACCCATCTGCTGCGCAGTCGTCTGCTCGACCGGGTCGCGGGTGTCGCGATCGGACAGTTCACCAATTGCGGCCCGGCGGTGGCCGACGTCATCACCGATCGCCTCGCCCCACTGGGCTTGCCCCTCCTGGGCGGCCTGCCGGTCGGGCACGGCGACCAGCACGTGGCCGTGCCGCTGGGCACACCGGCCACTTTGGACGCCGACGCCGGAACGTTGGTGGTGTCTCCCGCCGCGATGGTGTTGCCCGCAACCACCATCGCTTCCACCAACCAGTCACTCACCTCCACGTGAACCCCTTGCTTCCCGGTTGACCGCTCACTCCCCGGTTGACCCCCCGCTTTCCGGCTGCCCACTCGACGCCCGTCCTGACCGCTCCCCACGGTTGCCGCCGCTCACTTTGCGGTTGATCATGAACTTATGTCCATGTTCGACGGTGTGTCGGGTACGCCAACCTCATGGCCAACCCGAGCTGTTTCCTGGGCTGCTAGTTCTTCGTCATGCACTCTTTCATCTCGTCGGAGATGGCCAGGGCGAGCACCTCGCCGACCCGGGCGGTCAGGCCGTGCATCGTCTCGACGAGGTTCGCCTGACCCTGCTGCAGCGCCTCCTGGTTCTGCTCCAGGCGCTCGACCTTCTGGAACATGGCCACGTGGCCCTGCAGCAGGGCGCCCTGGTTCTGATCCACTTTGGACATCGTCTGCGTAATGCCCGACTGGCCGACGCCGAAGCCGAGCAGCCGCGACTCGATCCCGGCGATCTGCATCTCCATCTTGCTGGACGTCATGACCTGGATGCGGGCCAGGCTGACCAGCCGGTCATCCACCGTCTCGAAGCGCTCCTCGGTCCAAGCCGCGTGGACCGCGAGCGTCTCGTTGACGTCGCGAACCGCCCTGGCAACGGTCGCCAGGGCGGGTTCGGAGTCGGTGAGCACCTCGTCGATCGTCTCGTCGACCTTTTCCGTTCTGCGCTTGACCTCTTGTTTGCTCACTTTGCTGTGTCCTTCCCCTTTTCGGGCAGGATGTGGCAGTCACCGCAAGTCTTCATTGTGAGTCAGCATAAGCAACTAACTCAGCAGGTGTAAAGACTGCTTGCGTGTACTTTTTCGCAATATCTGATGTGCGGATGATTGTCGTGGTTGGACAGAGATGCGGTCAGGCCCTCGCCGATGAGTACCGGGTCGTTGAACCAGATCACCTTGATGTGGCCGGGTGCCGCGGCACGGATCGCCTGTACCAGCTGACGGGTGGCCGCACGGTCGCAGGTGGACGACTGCCAGGTGATGCGGCCCGCCTCATGGCAAAAACTTTCATATCGCCACGCACGGTTGTAAATGGTTGTCGATCAGCGAAAGTGTCGGTGGGTGGTTATAGGCTGCGCGACATGGTTCCCGGTTCCGCTCTCGTGCACGACCTCTTCACGGCGATCGGTGTGCTGGTCGGCGGTTGGGTGTTCGTGCTGCAGATCCGCTACCGGAGGCGGGCCACCGGCCGCGCCGTCGACGACCGCATCTGGACCGTCGTGGCCGGCGCCCTCGTCGGCGGGGCCCTGCTCGGCCGGCTCGGCACGTGGGCACAACACTTCGACCTGCGGGCCAACGCGACACTTGTCGAGCACTGGATCTACGGAAACCGGAGCATCCTGTCCGGGCTGGTCGGGGCATACCTCGGGGCGCTGCTGGCCAAACGCCTGACGGGTTACCGGGAAAAGACCGGCGATCTGTTCGCGCCCGCCGTCGCCGTGGGCATGGCGGTCGGGCGCATCGGGTGCCTGCTCACCGAGCTGCCCGGCACCCCGACCGGCGCCGCCTGGGGCGTGACCGCGTGGGACGGCCTGCCCAGGCATCCGTCGTTCGCCTATGAGATCGCGTTCCACGTGGTGGCCTTCGTGGTGCTGCTCCGATTGCGCCCCCACCTTCTGCCCGCAACCGCGGCGGGGCGCCTGCCAGGCGCGGGGCGGCATGCCGCCGAGCGCGGTGAGGCAGCACAGCACCCTGCCACCCGCGATGACGGGCCGGTGCCCGGCGAGAGTGCCGGATCTGCTGGCGTGCAGCAAGAGTGCTCCACGTCTGAGCGGGCGCACGATCGGTACCCTCAGGGGATTTTGTTTAACGGTTTTGTTGTGGCATATGGGGTTTTCCGGTTCGCCGTGGAGTTCGTGCGGGGCAACGAGGTCGTGTTTGCGGGCCTGACCCGCCCGCAATGGTTCCTGTTGGGCGTGGCGCCGCTGGTGGTGTGGCGTGTGGGGCGCAAACTGTCGAAAGCGACGAGAGCCCAGGAGGGGTTGGCATGACAGGACCGATTCAACCGATGAGCCCGGTGGGGCCCAATGAGGGGCAGCCGGGGGCCAACCAGCCGCGCAAGATGTGGCTCGGGATCGGGCTCGCCCTGCTCGGGCACGCGCTCACGATCGTCATCCCGTGGGGTGTGGCGATGGTCGTGTCCGGCGAGGCGGCGGCCAACTTCCTGGTGGGGGCGCTCATCGGGCAGGCGATCCTGCTGATCGTCGCGCTGGCGGTGGGCATCACGCTGGCGGTCAAGCGCGACGGCGGCGTGGGCGTGGGGCTGCTGATCGGCTGGGCGATCGGGCTCATCATCAGCCCGGTGGTCGGGTTCGGCGTGTGCGTGGCGCTGATCAACCAGAGCGGCGGAGGGCTGTTCGGGTGAGCGGGCGAGGCGTCATATGAGCACCGGCATGCCGTTGCGCGGGGAGCGGATACACCGATATGTCAACGCGTTCTGTCCAATGTGCCACGACGAGTCCGGTGAGGTGCCGCTGAGCGAGGTGAAGCGGCTGTCGGGCTGGCTGGCCGAGCGCGACGGGCGGATCTGGCTCGAACGAGGGTGCGCCACGCACGGGCTGGTGCGCACGCTGTACGACGAAAATCCCGAGATTCTGCGCTACCTGGAGCAGTGGACGGCGCCGACGAAGGCGCATGTGCCTGATGTGCGCGGCAATTTCGACCCGGTGCCGAGCGCCTACTTGAAGGGGCTTCCGGAGATGCAGACGCAGCACACGTGCATCCTGCTGGCGGACCTGACCGACCACTGCAACCTGCGCTGCCCGACGTGCTTCGCCGATTCGTCGCCGGCCCTGCAAGGGGTGGTGCCCCTGGCGGAGGTGCTGTCCAGTGTGGACACCCGGCTGTCGCGCGAGCATGGCCGGATCGACGTGCTCATGCTGTCGGGCGGGGAGCCAACGCTGTACCCACAGTTGAAAGAGCTGCTGGCGGAGCTGCAAGCGCGGCCGATTACACGGATTCTCGTCAACACCAACGGCGTGCGGGTCGCCAAGGACGATGCTCTGCTGGACCTGTTGGACCCCAAGCGGGTGGAGGTCTACCTGCAATACGACGGCCCGTCCGCCCGCACCAGCCGGCACCACCGCGGGGCCGACCTGACCCGGCTCAAGGAGCAGGCGATCGACCGGCTCAGCGAGCGCGGCATCTTCACCACGCTGACAATGACGGCCGCGCTCGGCGTCAACGACGACGAGATCGGCGCGGTCATCAAGCGCGCGCTCGACACGCCATACGTTGGCGGGGTGAGCATCCAGCCGCAGTTCGGCTCGGGCCGGTCGGGTGCGATCGACTGGAGCGACCGGCTCACCCACACGGGCGTGCTCGCGCGGCTGGAGGGCCAGACGGGCGGGATGGTCACGTGGCGCGACCTCACGGCCCTCCCCTGCTCGCACCCGCACTGCTGCTCCGTGGGCTACATGGTGCGCGACGACAGCGGGCAGTGGAAGTCGCTGACCACGCTCATCGGGCACGACAAACTGTTGCGGTTCCTGGAGTTGTCGCCCGATGTCGTCGCCAACCGGATCGCCGACGTCGAGCTGCCCAAGCAGGTGCGGGCCGTGGTGAAGGAGTCGTTGCTGGGGCTGCTTTCCGAGCAGTCGTCGCTGACCCATCCGAGCGTCGGCGACCTCTGGCGCGACATCTGCGAAAACTGCGATCTCGGCATCTCGACCCTGTGGACGCTGGCGAGGCCCGGCAAGATGCGCCAGCTGCTGGCCGAGCGGGTCAAACGGATCACCGTGAAACCGTTCATGGACATCGCGACAATGATCGAGGAGCGGCTGACCCAGTGCTGCGTGCACGTGGCGACAAAGTCCGACCAGCATCAGTGCGCGCCGTTCTGCGCGGTCCAGGCGTGGCCCGCGCTCTCCCAGCAGAGGTTGAGCCGTGCAGCAGCAGCAACCATATGACCCGCTGAGGCTGTGCGTCTACGCCACCATCGCGTTGCTGGGGTGGCTGCTCGGGCCGGTGGCGCTGGCCGTGTTCGCCGGGGTGGGCATCGCCGGCTACGCACGGGCGCGCCGCGCAGGACTCACGAAATCCAAGTGCTTCCTGCGCGACACCCGCCTGGTGCTCGCCTACCTCGCGCTGCTCGCGTTAGCCGCTGTCTCGGGCATCGTCTGGTGGGTCGTCAAGCCATAGCATCGCCAAAGGCCGAGGGACGCGCCTACCGGGCGTTGCCAACGTTTGCGGCAGTCTCGGGCATCGTCTGGTGGGTCGTCAGGCTGTAGCTGAGCGCGTCCACAAGCGCGTGCCAGCTGGCCTCCACCACGTTTTCGTGCACGCCGACCGTCGTCCAATCGTCGCCCTGCTCGTTCACCGTCTCCACCAGCACCCTCGTGACAGCGTCGGTGCCGTGCGATCCGGCCAGAATCCGTACCTTGTAATCGGCTAGTTCAAGACCCTTGATGGAGGGGAAGTGCCGGGTGAGTGCCTGCCGCAGCGCCTGATCGAGCGCGTTGACCGGCCCGTTGCCCTCAGCCGTGGCGATGACCCGCTCGCCCCGCACCCGCATCTTCACCGTGGCCTCGCTGACGACCGCGCCGTCCTCCCGATGTTCCACGATGACCCGGTAGGACTCCAGCGTGAACGGCGTCGTGTTCTCGCCCAGCGCCTGGCGCACCATCAGCTCGAACGAGGCGTCCGCCGCCTCGAACGACCAGCCCCGCGCCTCCAGCGTCTTCACCCGGTCGACCACTTTGGACACCGTGTCCGGATGCCCGGCCAGGTCCAGCCCGAGCTCGCGACTCTTGAGCTCGATGCTGGCCCGACCGGCCATCTCGGTGACGAGGATCGTCATGCCGTTGCCGACCAACGCCGGGTCTATGTGGTTATAGAGGGCGGGATCGACTTTGATCGCGCTCGCGTGCAGCCCCGCCTTGTGGGCGAAGGCGGCCGACCCGACGTAGGCCTGGTGGGTGTCGGGTGCGATGTTCGCGATTTCGGCGATGGCGTGTGACACGTGTGCCATCTGTTCCAGGCAGCCGTCCGGTAGGACCTGCATGCCGAGCTTGAGTTGCAGGTTGGCGACCACGGCGAAGATGTCGGCGTTGCCGGGCCGCTCCCCGTATCCGTTGGCCGTCCCCTGCACGTGACGGACTCCCGCCTCGACGGCGGCGATGGTATTGGCGACGGCGCATTCGGTGTCGTTTTGCGCGTGCATGCCGAGCAGGGCCGGGTCGACTCCCAGGTCCTGAATGGCTTTCGTGACAAACGACGGCAGCATGCCACCGTTGGTGTCGCACAGCACGACCCGCTCCGCTCCGGCGTCGAGCGCCGCCTGCACCACGCTGCGCGTGTATTCCGGGTTGTAGCGGAAGCCGTCGAAGAAGTGCTCGCAGTCCACAAAGACGCGCCGGCCGTGCTCCTTGAAGAAGAGCACGGAGTCTCGCACCATCGCGAGGTTTTCCTCCGGCGTGGTCCGCAGTGCCCGCTCGACGTGCCGGATGTCCGACTTGGCGACGAGGCACACGGCCGGGGTGCCGGCGTCGAGCAGGCCCTGCAGCTGCGGGTCGTGCTCGGCACGCAACCCGGCCTTTCTCGTCGAGCCGAACGCGACCAGCACCGCGTGCTTCAGGTCGAGCTCCGTCTGAGCCCTTCGAAAGAATTCAGTGTCTTTGGGTACCGCTCCCGGCCAGCCGCCTTCGATGAAGCCCACACCGAACTGGTCCAGCAGCCGGGCAACGGCGAGCTTGTCGGCGACCGAGTAGGTCAGCCCTTCGCGCTGCGCTCCGTCGCGCAGTGTGGTGTCGAAGATCTGCATCTGCCCTCTCCATGGAGCTGGAAAACAAGAAGACCTCCCGCGGGTGCGGGAGGTCTGCGCGTCGGCGGGGAGGAATGCCGGCGCGCTATGTGCCAATAATCAGCACGAAGCCTGTCACGGGCGAAGCTTCCCACCCGGACCCGGAATTTGGAAGCAACCTCCCACAATCTGGGAACCTGCTGTGCACGCTAGACCGTTGCATCGATCAGGAAGTCGCGGTCAAGCGCGAGCAACACGCGGTCGGCCGTGACCAACCGCAGGTTGCCGAGACTGGCCTGGGCGATGATCAGCCGATCGAACGGATCATGCTTGGCCAACTCGGGAAACCGACGGATCGCTTCAGCATCTTCAGACGTGACGTTGAGAAGAAACAGTCCCTGCTCCAGCAGGCGATCACTCAGACCGGCCGGCATGGTTAACTTGCCCAGCATCGCTTTTATCGTCAGCTCCCAGACGGACGCGGCCGACACATAGACCCGCGTCGCCTCCGTGATCGTCATTCGGGCCTGCGACCCAAACTTGGGACTGTCGTCCAGGAGCCAGAGCACCGCTTGGCTATCAAGCAGCAGCATCGTCGTCGCCGTAGAACATCCGCTGAATGTCCGGATCGACATCCTCAAAAGCGGCGTCATCGTAAGAGATTTCGCCACGGAGCCCGCCGAAGATCACCGGCGATCGCTTATGGGGCACCAGATCCGCTATGGGTTGACCGGCCTTGGAGATGACGATTCGCTCGCCCGCAGCGACGCGCTCAAGCAGCCGGGACAGGTGAGTCTTCGCCTCGTGAATGTTGACGGTCACGGTCATGCCGAAAGTTTACCCGACTGGACTAAGTCTAGTCCAGTCGGATGGCCAGGTGAGGCGTCAGCAGGCGATGGTCCAGCCGTCGGCGCGGTCGTTGTGGGCGTCGCCGACATAGGCGCTCGAGGTCGAGGGCTGCTCGGTCCACAGCCAGGTCCACGAGCCGGTCCAGTTGTAGAGGTACGAGCGCGTCGACCGGTTGTTGTGCCACGAGCTCGTCATGTCGATGAACCCGTAGTCGATCATGTCGCGGAAACCGCACGTGTCGAAGCTGAGCATCGCGCCCTCCCAGTTCGCGTGCTCGTACAGGCACGACCGGCCGGCCGGGCAGCTGGGCGACCCGTGCACCCCGACGCTGGGAAGCGTCAGCACCACACGCCCGCCTTCCCACGCGATCTGGTTGGGGCTGATCTGCTTGCCGCCAGGCGACGCCGCGAGCCACGCGTCGATGCGCGCCTGAAGGCCTTCCGGCGGGCCGCTCGCCGCCCCCGTCGCCGGGACGAGGAGCACGGCGGCAAGAGCCGCGCGAAGGATGGTATAGCGCATGGTGTTGCTCCCTTTCGATTCAGTGAAGTTCAGTCGGGTGGGGCGTCACAGTTCTGCTTGGCCAAAACGATGGCCATGTGCGACCGCGGGTTGTCGTCGCCGTAGAGGACTCCGTTGTTCGCGCCGACGATGGGGAAGGTGACCACCGTGTTGCCCCAGTCGTGCATGGTCAGCGAGATGGCCGGTCCGGTGGGCCACATGATGATCTGGATGGAGACGGTCTGAGTCAGGGCCGGGTCAGGGCTGAAGTTGCCCTTGTCGCTGAACATCTGCTCCACCCTGGAGACCGAGAATTTTGCCGGTACCGCGAGGCCGCCCCCGCTGACCGCGGGCGAGTAGGTGACGCTCGGCGCGTTCCACCCCACGTTGCCGCCGGTGCCCTGCACCCGCCCGATGTATGAGGCGATCCCATCCCCGTTGATGGTGCTCACGCTCATCGTGAGCGACCGGGTGCACCCGCCCGGCCCCGGCGTGCGGACCCACTGCACGCGATCGTCGAGGTATGCCCAGACCGCGTCGGTGTTCGTGGCCTGTGCAGCCCGGCCCGGCGTGAACACCGCGAGCGCGGCGACCGCCACGAGCCCTGCCACGGCCACACGGCCGATCGTGAAGTGTCTCATGCGGACAGATAATGGGCGGATCACACGAAGCCCGGTGCGGGTTTTGAACGCGGTTGAACAACGTTGACCGTGCCGCCCATACAATGTCGCATTGATGGACGGCGAAACGTTGGCGGACCTGGCCCGCCTGCTGCGTCAGCTCAGGCGCCGCGATGCCCGGCGCCGCGGCGGATCGGAGCTCACCTATCGCCGCCTCGCGGCCAAGACCGGCTGGTCGGCGGGCATCATCGCGCACTATTTCACGGGCAAGACGCTGCCGCCCACGGACCGGTTCGACACCCTGGTTCGCCTGCTGGGTGTCACCCCCGCCGAGCACGGCCGTCTCGCGACTGTCCGCGACCGCGTCGAGGAACGCCGCCGCGAAGCGGCCAAGCGGGAGCCCACCGGGCAGGCCGAGATCCGCGTGCTGGGCCCGATCGAGGTGACCGGGCCCAAGGGGACTGCCGCGCTCGCCGGCCCGCGCCAACGCACGCTCATCGCCCTGCTCGCGCTCCAGCCGGGCACGGCCATCCCCCAAGACCGCCTGATCGACGCGATGTGGGGCCAACGTGCGCCCCGCACCGCCGCACGCACGCTGCACGCCCACATCGCACGGGTCCGCCACGCCCTCGACGCGTGCGGCCTGCCCGGCGCGGTGGTCACCAGCGGCTCCGGCTATCTGCTCGATGCGCGGCCGGGGAGCGTCGATGCGGCCCGCTTCGAGGAACTGGCCACGCTCGGCCGGCGCGCCCTCGCCGACGGCGCGGTCAACGATGCCATCGCCCAGCTCCTTGGCGCCCTCGCCCTCTGGCGCGGTCCGGCCCTGCAGGACGCCGAGGCGACCGGGTGGGGCGCGGCCGAGGCGCGCCGGCTGGACGAGTCCCGCCTGCGTGCCCTCGAAGACCTGTGGGACGCCCGGCTGCGCCTCGGCGAGCACTCGGGCGCGGTGGGCGAGATCGAGCGCTTGCTGACCGCTCATCCCGCCCGGGAACGCTTGGTGGAACTCCTCATGCTCGCGCTCTATCGTTCCGGCAGGTTCACCCAGGCCGCCGAGCTCTACCAGCGATTGGGCGTCGAGCCGAGCCCGCACCTGCGACGCCTACAGGCATCCGTGGCCAGCCGCGACCCCTCACTCGATCTCGAACGCCGCACGCTGAACGTGCCCGCCCAACTCCCGCCCCGCCCCGGCCACTTCACCGGCCGCGCCACCGAGAGGTCCACATTGGACTCGGCGGAGGGGATCGTGGTCATCTCGGGCGCCGGTGGCATGGGCAAGACCGCCCTCGCCGTGCACTGGGCGCACGACAACCTCGACCGCTTCCCCGACGGCCAGCTGTTCCTCGACCTGCGCGGGCACGACCCGGCCGCCGCCCTGCCGCCCGGGGAGGTGCTCGCGCACCTGTTGCGCGGCCTCGGTTTGACAGGCGACATCGGGCTCTACCGCTCCACACTGCGCGAGCGCCGTGTCCTGATCGTGCTCGACAACGCGGGCTCCGCCGAGCAGGTGGCATCCCTGGTCCCGCCGTCCGGGGGCAGCCTGCTGATCGTCACCAGCCGGCATCAGCTCGCCGCGCTGGCCGTCGAGCACGAGGTCACCCGGGTCAACGTCGACGTGCTCACCACCGGCGACGCGTCCCGCCTGCTGGAGCGGATCCTTGGCACGCAACGCATGACGAGCGAAGTCGACCGGCTCATTGAGTTGTGCGGGGGCATGCCGCTCGCGCTGCGCATCGCCGCCGCCCGGCTCGCCACGCGTCCACTCTGGACAATCGCGCACCTGATCGCCGAGCTGGCGGGCGGCGACCGGCTGAGCACGCTCACGCTGACGGGAGACCCGCGCAGCGTACGGGCGGTGTTCGCCGGCGCCCACCGGGCGCTGAGCCCGCCCGCGGCCGAGCTGTTCCGCCTGCTCGGCGGGCTTCCGGGCGCGACCTTCACCACCTGGCTTGCCGCAGCTATGGGCGGCCCGGAAGCGTTGGAGGAGCTGGCTTCCGCCCACCTGGTGTCCGAAGTGGACGCCGACCGCTTCCGCCAACACGACCTGATCCGGCTCTATGCGGCCGAGTGCGCGAGCGAGCAGGAGCAGGCTGTCGCGCTGCAGCGGGCGCTGCGGTGGTATCTGGCCGTGGCCGACGCCACCAACCGCCTGCTCGAACCGGCCCGCGATCGGGTCCGGCCGGACATCCCGCTTCCGCCCGAGGCGACGCCACCCACGGGTGATGTGGAGCGCATGCTCGGGCTGCTCGACGCCGAACGGGCCAACCTGCTGCCGCTCGCGCAGGCCGCGACCGAGCGGGGTCACGCCCGCGAAGCGTGGCAGTTGACGTACCTCATGGTCAGTTATTTCACTCATCGCGGGCACCTGCCGGAACAGTTGGCGATGTGCCGCCAGGGCCTGGAAGCCGCGCTGCTGCTGGGCGATCCGGTGGCCGAACGGCTCATGCGCAGCGGGCTCGGCGTCGCCTGCAACACCAACGGGCAGTACCAAGAGGCATTGGAGCATCTCGAACGGGCCCTCGCCCTCATGCGCGCGGGCGGGGACAAGCGCGGCCAGGCCATGGCGCTCAACAACATGGCCCTGGCCTGCTGGCGGCTCGGCCGGCTCGACGACTCGGCGGCGCGGTTCGAGGAGGCGCTGCGGCTGCACACCGAGGACGGGCACGAGCCCGGCATCGCCTTGGCGCTCAACAACCTCGGCGACATGTACTCGCTGCTCGGCCGGCACGACCTTGCCGTCACGCACCTGGAGCGGGGCCTCGCGCTCGCCCAGCGGATCGGCAACGCGCCCATGGAGGGCCTGATCCAGCAGACCATGGGCGAGGCACAGCTGGCCATCGGCGATGAGGACGGCGCCCTGGAGCATTTCCACACCGCGCTGGCGATCCGGCGCCGCATCGGCGAGCGCAGGCGCGAGGCCGACACCTGCAACACGATCGGCCTGCTGCTCGCCTCGCGCGGCGACCACGCCGGCGCGGTGCTCCACCTCGGACGGACGCTTGCCCTGGCGCGCGAGCTCGGCGACCGCGCGCTGGAGGCGGCGACGCTAGCCCATCTGGGCTCCCACGTTTGCGATCCCTGAAGCATCAGGGACGCTGACGCCGGTCGACATCGGGTCGATCCGCAGCCCGACCGTTCCGGACGATCCCGGCGACACCTCGACCGCGATGCGCGCGACGAACTGCCCCGGCTCGAACGTCACATATCGATCGACGGCCAGATAATCCCGGCCGGCCAGCATTGTCATGTCGAAGGTCCGGGCGCGAATGGTCAGCTGCCGGTCCACAAGGATCCGGACGGCTTCAAACGTGATGTTGCCGTTCCCCATTTCGCACGCGGTCAGCCCGACGCTCGGCATCGCTTGCGCCCCAACCGACCCCGCCGGGCAGTACTGGTCGTCGACCACCACGGCCTGCGTCGCCGACTCGTCGTCGAGGATGCGCCCCTGCGCGGTGCCGAGCTGCACGGTCACGGCCGAGCTCGGGTTCACCAGCTGGACGCCGAAATCCTCAAGCGCGGCCTCCCGCACGGCATCCGACACGACCCGCACCGTGATGTATCTGTCCCCGGTGTCGCCACCGCCGAACTGCAGCTGGCCGTTGCCGGCCGTGAAGTCGGCCGGGCGGCGGGCAGACCGGTCGGTCACGACATAGGACACATATCCGGCCGCCGCACAGCCGCGCGACATCACGGCAAACGTCAGGGTGCCGGCCCCCTCGGCGGCGCTCACCTGAGGCGTGATGGAAACCATCCGCTGGCACGACCCGGCGCCCGCCGCCTCCCCCGGGCCGGTCAGCGCGGCCACACCGGCGGTCACGACCAGCCCGAAGGCGGCGAACCCACAAAGCAGCTTCACATTCATGCGTGTCAGTATGGGCGCGTCGGCCTGTGCCGGCGTTGTCAGCCGGTTGCAGCGTCCGCAACCAACCCTGCGCGCAGGCTCGCCACGTGCGCCTCGGTCACGCCGTGACGTGAGAGGTAGTCGTACACCGAGCCCCACCGCGAGCGCAGCTCGGCCAGCGTGAGCAGCATCGCCTGGGCCGGGGTCTGCACATAGAACGCCGGCTGCACCTTGCTCGCCGCCTCGGGGTCGGTGCGCCGCAGCCACGTCGTATAGGCCGGCTCGCTCAGCTCGGTCAGCGCGTAGTCCGCCGCGATCTCCTCGTCGGACACGTCCAAAAGCGACAGAGTCAGCGCGCTGATCAGGCCGGTGCGGTCCTTGCCCGCGACGCAGTGCACGACCGTCGGCCCGCTGTCCACATCGGACAACAGCGCGATGACCCGGGCGATGTCGGGCGCCCCGGAGGCGAGCAGCTCGGCGTAGCGGTCGGCCAGCCACCGGGCCACGCCGACCGACTCGGTATATGTGTCGTGGTCCCAAAGTTCGTGCTCCAGGTGGTGGTGCAGCCAGGTGGCCCCCGCCCACTCAGGCACCCGGCCCATCGACTCCACCTCGGCGTGCCGCCGCAGGTCGATGACCGTGCGCACGCCCAGCGCCATGAACAGTTCCTTGTCCGCCACGTCGAGGCGGCCAAGATTGTCCGCGCGGAAAACCACACCGTGCCGGGTCACGCCGCCCGACACGGTGGGAATGCCGCCCAAATCACGAAAATTGAAGACTGAACTCAGCCTTATCCAGCGATCCACCACCAGCTCAACCTACAACGTGCGAGTGGAGCCGAACTGAACAGATCGTTTCGACAACCCGCCCCAAAAGCCATCAATCACGGTCTTCTGCTGCGCCGGGTCGCCGGTCGCCCCCAGCGCCACGAACAGCGGCGCGAAATGTTCCGTCCGCGGATGTGCCATGCGGCCGCTGGGCGCCTTGTGCAGGAAATCCGCGAGGCCGTCCACATCACCCTGGTCGAGCGCCTCGCGCCCCCAGGCATCAAATTCTTCAGACCATTTAGGGGGTACCTGGTGAAGCCCCAGGCTGAAGTCGATGGCCCGCAGGTTGTGGGTGAAGAAGCCGGAGCCCATGATCAGTACGCCCTCGTCGCGCAGCGGCGCCAGCCGCCGCCCGATGTCGAGCAACGTCGACGGATCCAAGGTGGGCATCGAGATCTGCAGCACGGGCACATCGGCACCCGGATACATCTCCTTCAGCGGCACATACGCACCGTGATCCAGCCCACGGTCGGGCACGTCGACTGTGCCGGGGATCAGCTTGCGCACGCTGTCGGCCAGCTCGGGCGCGCCTGGAGCTTCATAGCGCACGTCGTAGTAGCGCTGCGGGAATCCGTAGAAGTCGTAGTACAGCGGCACGGTCCGGGTGGCACCGATCGCCAGCGGCGCCTCCTCCCAGTGCGCGGACACCACCAACACCGATTTGGGCCGGGGCATGTCTCCCGCCCACGCCGCGAGCTGCGCCGTCCACTCCGCGTCGTCGGCCAGCGGCGGCGCGCCGTGGCTCAGGTACACGACCGGCATGCGGGTTTCGTTGAACATTCAACTAGCATATCATGGACAGTTCGCTCACAGATCCACGTTCTTCGATTAACTTCGCCTTACCTCGCCGGCCGGATGCCGGGACGGGACGGGGGCCGCCACCTGGAGGCGAAGGAGTCTGGAGTAACGCCGTCGCGGTCGCCCCACCACGTGCGGCTCCACCTCGTCCTCCTCGCGGCTCGAAAGCCAGCCCACGCCCTCGAACGCCACCAGGATCGGGTAGATCGTCCCCGGCTCCAGCCCCGCCTCCACCATGATGGCCGTGCCGCGGGCGATCCTCGCGCTTCGCGGCGAACTGGCCGGCCCGGCGTTGCCGCGGGCGATCCTGCCGTGCACGCGCCGCTTCCGGGACACCGACGACGCCTAGGTGGCCAGGGCCAGGCCGGTCTCGGGGTCGAACAAGCGCAGGGCGGCCGGGTCGAGGCGCAGCGTGACGCGGTCGTCGGGTGCGGTCTGGACCGCGGGCGGGGCCTGCACCTTGAGCGTGCCGAACGACGTGGCCACGGTGAGCAAAGTGGACGCGCCGGTGGGCTCGACCACCTCGACCGTGCCGGGGATGCCCTCGGTGCCCAGCGCGATGTTTTCCGCGCGCACGCCCACGAGCACCTTGCCGAGCTTGAGGGAATCGGGCGCGCCCACGGCCCCCGGCTCGGCGAGGAAGAAGTTCATCGGTGGCGCGCCGAGGAAGTCCCCGACGAACCGGTGCGCCGGGTAGTTGTAGACCGTCAACGGGTCGCCGGCCTGCACGATGCGGCCGTCGCGCATGACCGCCACCCGGTCGCCCAGCGACATGGCCTCGGCCTGGTCGTGCGTGACGTAGAGCGTCGTCGCACCGATCTGGCGCACGATCTTTTTCAGCTCCGCGCGGAACTGCAGGCGCAGCAGGGCATCCAGATTGGACAGTGGCTCGTCCATCAGCAGCACACCCGCATCGACAACGATGGCCCGCGCCACCGCGACCCGCTGCCGCTGCCCGCCCGACAGCTGCGACGGGAAGCGGTCGAGCAGGTCGTTCAGTTGCAACAGCTCCGCGGCCTCGGCAACGCGCCGGTTGACCTCCGCAGCCGGAGTCTTGCGCATGGCGAGGCCGAAGGCGATGTTTTGCCGGACCCTCATGTGCGGGAAGATGGCGTACGACTGGAAGACCATCGAAACGTCGCGCCGCTGCGGCGACAGGCTCGTCACGTCGCGGTCTCCGATGTGGATGGACCCGCCATCGGGGCGCTCCAGGCCGGCGACCATGCGCAGCAGCGTGGTCTTGCCGCACCCGCTCGGCCCGACCAGGACCACGAACTCCCCGTCGGCCACCTCCAGCGACACGTCGTCGGTGGCCCGCCGCTGCGCGGACGGGTAGGACTTCACCAGTGAGCTGATGACGATTCGGCTCATGCGAGCGTGCTCCCCCACATGTTGAGCAGGTATCGCCGCATCAGGGCGATGAACAGGACGGCCGGGATCACGAGCGCGAACCCGCCCGCGAACCGGTAGGCCAGCGGCGAGTCCGACAGCGTGGTCAAAACCTGCGCCGGCAGCGTGCGCTGGTTGAGCGTCAGCACCGTGGCGCCGAGCACCTCGTTCCACGACATGACGAACGTGAACATGGCTGCGGCCGCGATGCCCGGAAGCGCCTGCGGCAAGACGATGCGCACGAACGCACGGGCCGGCGAGGCCCCGAAGATCCAGGCCGCCTCCTCGTGGTCGCGTGGCACGGCAACGAAAACCGCCGCCGTGATGAGCACCGTGGTGGGCAGGGCAAGCGTGCTGTGCAACAGGGTGACCGCATAGGTCGTGTCGTAGAGCCCGGTCACCAGGAAGATGCGC